>NZ_JAPEOR010000001.1:3537528-3859122 GCF_026341125.1 Streptomyces sp. NBC_01142 | reverse complement strand
GCTTGCAGGGAATCAAGGTGTTGCTTCCCGCCCTGAGGCTCGTTGGTGTGGTATGCGCATCCCGGATGAGACTCGTGACCAACTCGCCGTGAAGTTCGCGGTGTTGCTCCCGCAGCTGGACGAGCGGCAGCGGCGGTTGTTGATGGCTGCGGAGGCCCGGGGCCTGGGGCACGGCGGTGTCCGGGCGGTGGCACAGGCCGCTGCGGTCAGCGAGACGACGGTCCGCAAGGGCGTGTTCGAGCTGGAGGCGGGTGAGGGGCCTCTGGGGCGGGTGCGGCGGCCAGGCGGGGGCCGCAAGCGGGTCGCGGATCTGAATCCAGGGCTGCGGCCGGCACTGTTGGCGCTGGTTGAGCCGGATGTGCGGGGTGACCCGATGTCGCCGCTGCGGTGGACGGTGAAGTCCACCCGCACGCTTGCGCGGGAGCTGACCCGAGCCGGGCACCGCGTCAGTGCCGACACCGTCGCCAACCTGCTGCGGGAGGAGGGGCTCAGCCTGCAGGCCAATGCCAAGACAATCGAGGGCAGCCAGCACCCGGACCGGGATGCCCAGTTCCGCTATCTCAACGAGCAGGCCCGCGAGCACCGGGACGCCGGCCAGCCGGTCATCAGCGTGGATACCAAGAAGAAAGAGCTCGTCGGCGAGTTCAAGAACAACGGCCGCCAGTGGCGGCCGTCGGGTGAGCCGGTGCCGGTGAACGTGCATGACTTCGCCGACCCGCAGCTGGGCAAGGCCGTCCCCTACGGGATCTACGATCTGGCGGCGGACACCGGCTGGGTCAACGTCGGCACCGATCACGACACCGCCGCGTTCGCGGTCGAGTCGATCCGCCGCTGGTGGCACGGCCAGGGCCGGGCTGCCTACCCGCAGGCGGCACGACTGCTGATCACCGCTGACGCGGGCGGCTCCAACGGCTACCGCACCCGAGCCTGGAAACTGCAACTGGCCCGGCTCGCTGCCGAAACGGGACTGACCATCACCGTGTGTCATCTGCCGCCCGGCACATCGAAGTGGAACAAGATCGAACACCGGCTCTTCTCGCACATCACCATGAACTGGCGCGGCCGCCCGCTGACCAGCCACGAAGTCATCGTCCAGTCCATCGCTGCGACCACCACCCGCACCGGGCTGCGCGTGAGAGCCGCACTCGACACCAACACCTATCCCACCGGAGTCCGCATCGGTGACGCCCAGATGGCGGCACTGCCGCTGACCCGGCACGCATTCCATGGCGACTGGAACTATGCCCTGCACCCGCAGCCCTGCCCTGCCGTCCCGGCGGCCCGGGCTCCGCAGGCACCGGCCCCGCAGTGGGAGCAGGCCCTGCTGTCCGATCCCGCCCTGACCGGCATGTCCCGGCAACAACTGGACGCCCTCACCAGGACTTTGACCCCCGACGGCGATGCCCGGCGCGGCCGTCCGCCCCGGCTCGCCTTCCCCGAACAGGTCCTGGCCACCGTGCTCCATCTGCGGGTCGCCCTGGCCGCGGAACCTCTCGCCGTACTATTCGGCAGCAGCCGCACCGCGATGCACCGCACCCTCCTGAAGAACAGGAGACTGCTCGAGGCACACGGCATCGTCATCCCACCCGCGACGACACCACCCGTCGTCCTCGCGGCCCTCCGAGCTCGGGTCCTCGCCCAAACCGGCGAGCCCAGCAACAAGATCAAGACGACGTGTTAATGATCTGCAAGCCCTAAGGCTTGTCCCGTAATGATCTTGGAGTCGATGGAGACGCGGCAGGTCGCTGTCCTGCCCATTCGCCTATCCGGCGAGGGTGAGGTTGTGCAGGCGGGCGATGCCGAGCATGGCGTGATGGACGCCGTCGCCTTTGAGTCGGCAGTCGCGCAGGATCTTCCAGCCCTTCATACGGGCGAAGGTGTGCTCAACGCGGGCCCTCACCTGCTTGTGCGACCGGTTGTGTTCCTCCTTCCAGTCCGGGAGTTCCTCGCCCTTGCGGCGGCGGTGCGGGATGACCAGTCCGGTCCCCTGGTAGCCACCGTCCGCGATGGTCATGGTGTTGCCGACGGCGGCCTTGGCGCCGGATTCTTCCCAGCCGCGGGAGTCGTGCCGGTTGCCCGGCAAGGGCCGGCCGACCACGACGACCAGGCGAGTGTCGGCGTCGATGACGACCTGATGGGCCGTGGAATACCGGTAGTTCTTCGACTGCTCTGCGACCTGGTGGTCGCGGGTGGGCACCAGGGTGCCATCCACGATCAAGACGGTGTCCTTACGGAACCGCTTCCTCGGCTGCAACGCGAGCACCGGTCCGAGGTGGTCGATGATCCGGTCCGCCGCCGACTTCGAGATCCCGAACAGCGGGGCCAGCTGGCGCATCGTCAAGTTCGTGCGCCAGTACGCCGCGATCAACAGGACTCGGTCTTCCAGCGGGAGCCCCCAGGGCCGCCCGCGCTGGAGCTCAGCAGCGGTCTCGCGGCGCACCGCGGTCACCAACTTGCCAAAGCAGCGCGGGCTCAGCCCGGTGAAGGGACCTATCCAAGACGGCTCCGACGCCGTGATCACACCAGCCACACCAAGATCATCTCACCCCTGACCAGCGGTTACGGGACAGCCCTTAGGGCTTGCAGGGAATCAAGGTGTTGCTTCCCGCCCTGAGGCTCGTTGGTGTGGTATGCGCATCCCGGATGAGACTCGTGACCAACTCGCCGTGAAGTTCGCGGTGTTGCTCCCGCAGCTGGACGAGCGGCAGCGGCGGTTGTTGATGGCTGCGGAGGCCCGGGGCCTGGGGCACGGCGGTGTCCGGGCGGTGGCACAGGCCGCTGCGGTCAGCGAGACGACGGTCCGCAAGGGCGTGTTCGAACTTGAGGCGGGTGAGGGGCCTCTGGGTCGGGTGCGGCGTCCCGGCGGGGGCCGCAAGCGGGTCGCGGATCTGAATCTAGGGCTGCGGCCGGCACTGTTGGCGCTGGTTGAGCCGGATGTGCGGGGTGACCCGATGTCGCCGCTGCGGTGGACGGTGAAGTCCACCCGCACGCTTGCGCGGGAGCTGACCCGAGCCGGGCACCGCGTCAGTGCCGACACCGTCGCCAACCTGCTGCGGGAGGAGGGGCTCAGCCTGCAGGCCAATGCCAAGACAATCGAGGGCAGCCAGCACCCGGACCGGGATGCCCAGTTCCGCTATCTCAACGAGCAGGCCCGCGAGCACCGGGACGCCGGCCAGCCGGTCATCAGCGTGGATACCAAGAAGAAAGAGCTCGTCGGCGAGTTCAAGAACAACGGCCGCCAGTGGCGGCCGTCGGGTGAGCCGGTGCCGGTGAACGTGCATGACTTCGCCGACCCGCAGCTGGGCAAGGCCGTCCCCTACGGGATCTACGATCTGGCGGCGGACACCGGCTGGGTCAACGTCGGCACCGATCACGACACCGCCGCGTTCGCGGTCGAGTCGATCCGCCGCTGGTGGCACGGCCAGGGCCGGGCTGCCTACCCGCAGGCGGCACGACTGCTGATCACCGCTGACGCGGGCGGCTCCAACGGCTACCGCACCCGAGCCTGGAAACTGCAACTGGCCCGGCTCGCTGCCGAAACGGGACTGACCATCACCGTGTGTCATCTGCCGCCCGGCACATCGAAGTGGAACAAGATCGAACACCGGCTCTTCTCGCACATCACCATGAACTGGCGCGGCCGCCCGCTGACCAGCCACGAAGTCATCGTCCAGTCCATCGCTGCGACCACCACCCGCACCGGGCTGCGCGTGAGAGCCGCACTCGACACCAACACCTATCCCACCGGAGTCCGCATCGGTGACGCGCAGATGGCGGCACTGCCGCTGACCCGGCATGCCTTCCATGGCGACTGGAACTATGCCCTGCACCCGCAGCCCTGCCCTGCCGTCCCGGCGGCCCGGGCTCCGCAGGCACCGGCCCCGCAGTGGGAGCAGGCCCTGCTGTCCGATCCCGCCCTGACCGGCATGTCCCGGCAACAACTGGACGCCCTCACAGGAACCTTGGCCCCCGACGGCGATGCCCGGCGCGGCCGTCCGCCCCGGCTCGCCTTCCCCGAACAGGTCCTGGCCACCGTGCTCCATCTGCGGGTCGCCCTGGCCGCGGAACCTCTCGCCGTACTATTCGGCAGCAGCCGCACCGCGATGCACCGCACCCTCCTGAAGAACAGGAGACTGCTCGAGGCACACGGCATCGTCATCCCACCCGCGACGACACCACCCGTCGTCCTCGCGGCCCTCCGAGCTCGGGTCCTCGCCCAAACCGGCGAGCCCAGCAACAAGATCAAGACGACGTGTTAATGATCTGCAAGCCCTTAGAGACTGGCGGAGAGCCCGAACAACATCCGGTAGGTGCAAAGGGAAGGGTCCGAGCATCGCGAGTCTTGCTGCCCGCTGGAGACGGCGACGAAATTCTCCGGTCAGGTGCCCCGAGTCTCACAGCAAGGCTTGGTTCCAGCAATGCACTTGACGCCCATTGTCCGATTCTCGCAAGGGGGTTGATCGCCCAAAGATCGTCGTCCGTGGAGCTGGCGGTCGTTGTGCGTTTCGAGTGGGCCACGAGGATTACGCGTTTACGAAAGAGGGGGCCCTGGCCCTGCCTCCCGTCTGCTGTTAGACCGGCTCGAGGGTGGCGACGCGGCCTTCATCGACGACGGAGTGGCAAATGAGGCGGGGCCAGCGGACGCCGTCGAGTCCTTGAACCTTGGCGTCGCGAGCAACACTTCCGGACACGGACAATCTCGCAGGAGCAGGTCTGCATCCCGTACGACCTCCGGCACGCGTGCGTGTCCTTCTGGCTCAGGTCGGGCGTGAGCCTCGCCGAGATGGCCCGCCGGGCGGGCCAGAGCATCGCCGTTCTGCAGCGGTACTACGCGAAGGCTCTGGACGGTGAAGAAGCGAGTAATTGTCAAGACTTGTGGATTGGCGGTCCGTCGGGTGAGTCGTCGGTCTTGCGTTCCAGCAGTGTGACCGTGACGCCGGGCGCAATCTGACGTTTGCTGATGAGGGTGAATCCGCGCCTTTGGTAGAGGGCGAGTGCGGGCTGGTTGGCGGTTCCGGTGGAGACCAGGGTCACATCTGCGGGTTCCATAACGTCCAGACTGTTGAGCAGCGCTGTAGCGATGCCGCGGCGATGTGCCCGCGGATAGACCACGAGTCGGCAGATATCCAAGGTGCCGTCGTGCAGTCGGTTCCAGGACACCGCTCCGGCCAAACCGTTCTCGTCGGACACCCCAAGGAAGGACTCGGTGCAGCCGCGCAACTCCTGAAGGGTTTCGTGCAGTGGCGGGATGCCGTCGAATCCGATGAGTTCGGCCTCCGCGGCATAGGCAGCGCGCTGAAGTTCCCACAGCTGCCGACGGGGCGTTGCGCTGATACCGCGGTGGCTCGTCACGCTGCGATCGTCTCAGAGCGCTCTATCAGCACGCCACGTTCGAAGCGGGCTCCGGCGCGGACCAGGGCGGCGAGGTGGGGTGCGTTCACCGCTCGCCAGCGGGCCTGGGCGGCCTCGACGAGCTTGAAGACCATAGCCAGGGCGGCGGCCGCGCTTCCGTCACCTCTGGTGACCTTGGTCTGCAGCCGGACGGTCGCGAACGTCGACTCGATCGGGTTCGTCGTCCGGAGGTGGATCCAGTGTTCGGCGGGGAAGTCGTAGAACGCCAGCAGCTCGTCGACATCGTCGGTGATCTTCTTGACGGCCTTGGGCCACTTCGCGCCGTAGGCGTTCTCGAAGGCGGTGATCGCCTTGAGGGCGTGGTCGCGGTCCTCGGCGTTGTAGATGTCCTGCAGAACCTTGCGGGCGTTTGGCTGGGCCGACTTCGGCAGCGCGTTGACCACATTGGCCGTTTTATGAACCCAGCACCTCTGATGCCGGGCGGCGGGGAAGACCTCGGCCAGAGCCTTCCAGAAGCCGGGCGCCCGTCGCCGACGGCGAGGACGGGCGCGCGCATGCCGCGGCGGGCGCAGTCCCGCAGGAGATCGCCAAACGGGTGGGCCCGCTGTGTGCCACCCTGCGGGGCGCGGTGCCGCGTTCGTTCAGATCCGGATCAACGACGTGACGGGAGTGAAGTCCCGCGCCGCCGCGGATGCTAGCGCTCCGCGAAGGTCTTCGGCAGGTCCAGAAGTGGCTGCACAACCCCGCCTCCTACCACCGGCCGACCGAGCCGGGACAGACCTGAGCTCGGTTCAGGTGCCCACCGGATCGGGGAACACCGGCATCGCGGGGCCTGCCCAGCTGCCTTTGTCCGCGCTCCACTCCATCAGGAGGCGAGCGGGCACTTCCCGGCGCTCGAGGACACGGACCACCACGGGGTTGATCCAGACTCCCCTGGCACCGACCCTCTCGACGAAACCACGGGCGTCGAGCCGGTCCACCGCCTCGACGAACTCGCCGGGCGTCAGGAAGAACACCGGCGCGAGCAAGAACCCCAGCGGGAAGCTCTTGATCTCCGGCGGCTCCCCAGGCTGGCTCAGCCCTTCCTGTTGCAGGGCCAGCCACAGCAGAGCCGTGGCCTCATAGGGAGAGCCGGACAGCTCCGGGAGCACGTCCTTGTGCAACGACACCACCAGGGTGTCGGCGCAGCCGGGATCCAGCTCCATGAACCTTCGGTCCTGGTCCGTGCCCGGCGGCAGGATCCGGTACGGCGGCAGAGGCGCCAAGGCTCGCTCGGCATCCTGGATCCGGCCCCGGTGCAGCTGAGAGCGTCCGGGCCGGTCCGGCGCGCACTTCTCCCCCGGCACGGTCCGGCAGTCCGGACAGGTCCGGGTGCGGGCCTTCTCCCGGACGGCCGGCGGGACAGCTCGGCTCACGTCAGCAGGAAGGACCGGAGGGCGCACCTGGGAGCCGGGGCGGGAGACGTAGAGGACATCGGCATGGCCCTTCAACGCGCATGGGCAGCAAAGGTCACCGCACATACCGCCGACAGGGTGCACGCCGGCCTCAGTGCCTGCTTGTGACCCTTGCATGCCAAGTGCTGCTTTTCGGTGTCCGGGCGGAGAGGGCCCCTCGGGTCTGGTGAGTGTGGTAATCGGTCCGGTGAAGGGCCCGATTGTGGCAGTGAGCGTCATTGCGTAGACAAGTACGGCCGAGAAATCAGGCTTTGGGGCAAGACCAGGCGACCGCCCGTTTGCAGTGCCAGCGCTTCTAAGGCTTGTCCCGTAAATGATCTTGGGTGGGTGCGGGCGTGGCTGGTGGCCGGTCCGGCCGCCCGCCTATCCGGCGAGGTTGAGGTTGTGGAGGCGGGCGATTCCGAGCATGGCGTGGTGGACGCCATCGCCCTTGAGGCGGCAGTCGCGGAGGATCTTCCAGGTCTTCATGCGGGCAAAAACGTGCTCCACGCGGGCGCGAACCTGTTTGTGGGACTTGTTGTGGGCCTGCTTCCAGTCAGGCAGTTCTTCACCTTTGCGCCGACGGTGTGGCATGACGAGTCCGGTGCCCGGATAGCCGCCGTCGGCGATCGTCATGGCCTTGCCGACGGCGGCCTTCGCGCCGGACTCCTCCCACGCCCTGCAGTCGTTGCGGTTGCCGGGCAAGGGCCGGCCGACCACGACGACCAGGCGGGTATCGGCGTCGATGACGACCTGGTGGTTCGTGGAGTACCGGTAGTTCTTGGACTGCTCGGCGATGCTGTGGTCGCGGGTGGGCACCAGGGTGCCGTCCACGATGAGCACGGTGTCCTTGCGGAACCGTTTGCGGGGCTGGAGCGCCAGCGACGGGCCGAGGTGGTCGATGATGCGGTCCGCCGCGGACTTCGATACACCGAAGAGCGGAGCGAGTTGGCGCATTGTCAGGTTCGTGCGCCAGTAGGCCGCGACGAGCAGAACCCGGTCCTCCAGCGGAAGTCCCCACGGGCGGCCCTTACGGACCGGATCTGCACCTTCGCGGCGCAGTGCGGTCACCAACCTGCCGAAGGAACGCGGGCTCAGCCCGGTGAACGGGGCTATCCAGGACGGCTCCGACGCCGTGATCACACCAGACACCCGAAGATCATCTCACCCGTGACCAGCAGTTACGGGACAAGTCTTAGGCTGGGGAGGCGGATTCCATGTCCCGGGCTTCCTCCGCATGGCCTTGCTCATGCGGTACTGGCCTGAGGAGCTGGATCAGTATGGAAGACCAATGGCCCGTGCAACTGGAGAACTGTCGGGTGGCCAGCCCGGCCGGGGAACTCGACGTGGCCACGGCCCTGGACTTCGCCTTCCTGTTACGGGGGACGGCCTCCAAGGCCGGCGCCGACTGGCTGATCGTCGACCTCCGCAGGGTGTCCTTCATGGGCTGCAGTCCCCTGCACGACCTGTGCACGGCCTGGGATCGAAGTCGGGCCACGGGCAGATGGACGCGGGTGGTCTATGACCAGGCCTCCATCGGCCGCTTGCTGCGCCTGACTTCCCTGCAGGAGCGGTTCCCCCGGTATGCCAGCATCGATGCTGCCTGGCGTGAGCGTTTCGCCGGCGTCAGCACCTGATCAAGCTGTCGGCCATGGGACCGCGCCGCGGTCGCGCGGGCATGAGGATCAGGCCGCCTGCTGGTCCAGGTAGTAGTACGGGGTGGTAGCGCGCCGGCTGGCGGGTTTGGCCTGGGGGCGGGTGAGGCGACGGGTCATGAGGGTGATGGCGGCCCAGGTGATCAGTGATTCGCTCATCTGCGGGAGGCGTTCGTGGTCGCGGCAGTGACGGCGGGCTCGCATGACCCACGACCAGGACCGCTCGACCACCCACCTGCGGCAGGACCACGAAGCCCTTGGCGTCCGGCGGGCGCCGTACCGTCTTGATGGTGATGTCGAGGTAGGTCTTGGCCCAGGTCACCAGCTTCCCGGCGTATGCGGAATCGGCCCAGACAATGGCGATCTCGGGGTGCATGAGAGCGATGCGGAACAGCAGCTCCTTGGCCGCATCACGATCGCTCACGTTCGCCGCGGTGACCATCACGAGCAGCCCGCGTCCATCAGGTCCGCGTGGAGATCTACACCCTCGTGCCCATGGCTGGCGAGGGATGGATCAGGTGACGCTCGGGTGGACCTCGGCGGCCGGAAGTCGGGCCGATGGCTGGCCCGACCAATGGAACTCCGCTGCCGAAGCCGGGATCGGTCAGCTCCAGCCCCAGCGCGAACTTCCAGTCGATCCGGGCCCGCACGGCCTCAGCGGCCTGCCGGTCGGTCAGTCCCTCCACGAACTGCAACACCAGCACCATCGCCAGACGCCCCGGCGACCACGCGGGCTTCCCCCGCACCGGGAACAGGCCCGCGACCCAATAGACCGGCATGGTGCGACGGCACCCCTCGCACCACGCCGAGGCTGCCGGACCGGCCGGTCAATGGTTGGGCCCCACCGGTCCGGCAGCCGCCACACCAACGAGTGAGTCCAGCGCGCCGGGCGCGCGGGTAACAGCAGGTATGGACACCGACTCAGGCCCCTACCGGCCTCAGTGTGCGAGATCATCGGCGGCATCGCCGAGGCCGTTCGCGCCGGAGACGACTCCCGAATCGGGGCCCTGCTCGACCGCCTGGCACAGGTCGCTGGTACCGACGCCCTTCTGTTGCTGCGGTACCGGCTCAATGAGGACCTGGGCATGGGTGACGCTCGTGTGGACGGTCGCGTAATTCCCCAGGGGGATCGCGGAGCCGGCTTCGCTCGCAGAGTGTCCGCGGCAGCGGCGGGAGTGGAACGATCGGTCGGTAAATCCCTGTTCCCTCGGGTCGCGTCTCTGACGTGCAGGGCTCGTGAGGACCCCGGTTCCGTGGGGGGCGTGGTCAGGGGCGCATCGGCGGACAGTCCCAGCGGCGAGTGCGCACCGCGGTTGGCCAGAGCGCGGGTCTGCGTGCCGTCGGCTCTGTCTATGGTGGCGCGGCTGTCGGCTCACTCCAGGACGGCGAGATGGTCGGCGGCACCCCCGCGCCACTCGATCAGGAAGAGGGTCGCGTCGTCGCTGGTGCTCCCGCCCCGTTGCTGCTTCAGCGTGTGGGAGAGCGAGCGCACCACCGCCCGCACTCCCTTCTCTTCGGGCTCAATGCGGTTGACCCAGTGGATGAGTTGTTCCTCGCCGAACGGCTCTTCGCCGGCTTCGTGCTCCTCGATCACGCCGTCGGTGAAGCACAGCACCCGGTCGCCGCGTTCCAGCATCCGTTCGCTGACCTGGGGCTCTTCACCGCCGAAGCCGACCGGCAACGTGGTCGGGCCCTGAAGTTGCCCGACGACCTGGTGGTTGCGGATCAACAGCGGTGCAGGGTGGCCCGCGTTGACCCACTGCAGGTAGCCCGTTGTGATGTCCAGGCGCATCATCTGCGCGGTGACGAAGTGGTCCGGCCCGAACTGCCCGGCGATGGCCCGGTCCATGAACGTGTAGATCTCGGACAGACCGATGTCGGCACGCCTGGCATGCCGGTAGGCGCCGACGGCGACGGTCGCCATCGTGGCAGAGTCCAGACCATGGCCCATCGCATCAACCATGGCCACGTGCAGGATGTCGTCGTTGAGGGCGTAGTCGAAGCTGTCGCCGCCGACGTTGTAGGCGGGCTCCAGGATTCCGGCCACCGCGACCTGCGGGACGGACATCGCCAGCGGCGGCAGCAGAGACCACTGGATCTCCGCAGCCACGCTCATCGGTTCGCGGCGCCGGGCCAGGAAGAACTGGTCGGTGTAGCCGTGCTTGGTGACCAGCATGTCGGCGACCAGACCGGCGAGCCTGCGCAGCAGGCGCCGGTCGTCGTCATCGACGGTATCCAGGGTGAGAGCCATCACTCCTACCTGGTCGCTGCCGTCCAGCAGCGGTAGGTACATCCGGACCCCGTCGGCCTGCGGCACCTCGACAGGGGTCGCGTACAGGAAGGCCGCGCCAGCAGGAGAGTCACCGATCGGCTCAGGCTCGCCGACCATCAGCCGCCGACCCGGCAACGGCACCAGCAGCAGCTGCGCATAGTCCTGCAGCAGGATCGAGAGTTCGCGGCCACCGACCCTGGCCACCTCTTCCGCGACCAGCGGGGCGATCAGCTGCGGCGGCATCTCGTGTGCCCGGTCCAACAGCACCCCCAGCAGCCGCTCACCGAACCCTTCCGACCGGTCCACCATGCCCTTGTCAGGCCGCCGCTCACCCTCTGCCATAGCCGCACCCTTGCACCGGCGTCTTCAAAGTCTCGGCCACCGTGTCCCTGCTCACCTCGTGCCGCGGATCCAGCGCCCGCCCCGACACGCTCGGGTCCATCCGGCGGTCACGGCGGATCCGCTCAACCCGCCCACGGGATCTGTACACACGGCTCCTGACACGACCGTGATCAACCCGCACAGAGTGACGCGGCTGACCAACCCTAAGAGCCCATTACGCCAAACGCGGCATGTCACACATGGTCAGGACAGATGGCACTCAATCACGTTGTGCACCGAATCTCTCCCGGAGCGGCGCCGCACTACGGGGGGCCGCCCGATAGCCAGCCAGCACCAAGGCCGGGTAGATCCGTCCAGGGTGAGCGCAGCTCATCGGTCAGCGACGCCATAGCGCCCTCGACTGAGCGGAACGGCCCGAACACCGGAAGATCGGGCGGCCCTCACGGACCCTGCGTCCCCTTGGGGAACTACGCGACGCTCGCGGCGCGATCGTGGCGAATTACGCGACCGTCGACAGCTCGAAGTAGACGTCGGATTCCACGGCAGGTCCCGCACGGCCCTGGCGAAGCCGCGATGGGCCTCCCGCTCGGCTTCCGTCACAAGCTGGGCCGTAGAGCCAAGGCCGCTGTCGCCGGGGAACGCGCAGGTGTACCCACCCACATCCCGCTCAACGACCTTCGCCGCGACGGTTCCCCAGCGGGCCAAGGTCCCCCCATTGAGGCCCGCTTGGGTATTGAGGCGGCTGGGGCTGTGACGCGGGACTTCACCAGCAGTCCTGCGTCGATCTGGGAAGATGAAGGTGGCGGCCGACCCCACTAGCGCTGGGGCCGGCTGCCACCTTCATCTGCTTCGGCCGCTGACTGTCACGGCCGGGATGAGCTCAGGCCAGGTGGTCGAATGCCCCTGCCTTTGCACCGGCCAGAAGTGCCGCGATCTCGCTGCGGGTGTAGACGAGCGGGGTCTGCTCGGGCCGCTTGGAGTCGCGCATGGCGATCAGCTCGCCGATCACGGCGAACTCCACGCAGTTGTCGTTGCCTCCGCTGAACGGGCTCTTCTCCCAGGTGACGCCGGAGAGTCGGATCCCTCGAAGTACACCGAGTTGGTCAGATTCTCCACCCACACCACGTCGGGGTTGGGTTCGGGGAAACCCCTCGAGCACATGGCCGACACCATCCAGGCCACCGCCGGACTGCTCTCACACCAGCAGACTGCCACCCTCGTAGCCGATCAGCGAGGGTGAACGCCGGGCGGAACCACACTTCCCGACATGCCCCGCCAGCCATGCACGAACTCATTAGGGCGGAGAGGCTTGAGGGCCTGGATGCGTCACGTTCGTGACGCATCCAGGCCCTCGGCCTCAGTCAGCGGCCCGCGAGTTAGGGGCCTACTTCACGCGCTTGAACCAGGTGATCGGACTGGTGGTATCACGCGCCTGGACGTAGACGCGGGCCGGAACGGCGACCATCCTCTGCTCGGTGTTGTTGTTCGTCCGGTAGACGATGTAGCCGGTGTAGTACGCACCGTTTCCCCGGGGCTCCAGCAAGCCCTTTCTGCCCTCGGGCACATTGATCTCGACGTCGGTTTCCAGTGTGCTCTGCAGCTTCCTGGTGGATGTGGCCGCGTAGCTGTAGGTGAAACTTGCCTCTCCCGGGATGTCGCTCTTCCCGTCGCCGATCTTTGGTGTGATCTTTCCACCTATCGACCATCCCTCCGTCTCGCTCTTTTCGTCAGCCAC
Organism: Streptomyces sp. NBC_01142; assembly: GCF_026341125.1. Classification (NCBI taxonomy): domain Bacteria; kingdom Bacillati; phylum Actinomycetota; class Actinomycetes; order Kitasatosporales; family Streptomycetaceae; genus Streptomyces; species Streptomyces sp. NBC_01142. The sequence continues at coordinate 3,846,333 of NZ_JAPEOR010000001.1, read as the reverse complement.
AGAGCTGGAGATCTTGTAGGTCAGCTTCCCGCCACCGGCCAGGCCGTCTCCGGCCGACCCCTTGACTGGGTACTTTTCGGTGAGCTTGCCGACGAAAGCGCACGGTGGCTTCTGGCCCACACGTGATGAGTCGTGGTTCGGCCTATTGCAGAGCTGTTCGAAATCTTCACCGGACCACTCGTCCTTGTAGGTGTCCTTGCCGGTGAAGACGGGAGCTGTGTAGTTGGTCGACTCCTTAAGCCCTGAGATGGGCTCGTACAGCCTTTTGGCACTTTCGCGGGCAGGCTCCTTGGTGTTGGCGTCCTCGGCGAACTCCTTAGCCGCAGCCTGGGCATCCTTGATGGCCTGATCGGGGTCGTAGTTGACCTGTCCTCCCTGCACGTCCGAGAGGTTGACCTGCTTGTCGTCGAGGCCGGTCGGCAGGCCCATCACGCTTTCGGAGTCCTTGAGCGGCGTCCACTTGGCCATGTCCGCCATGACCTGGTCATCAGTTTCATAGATGCTGTCAGGTACCGTGGGGTTGTCGTCTGCGAAGGCCGGTGCCTGCGAACCGAGTACCGACGCCCCAGCGAGAAATGCGGTGGCGATGGCGATCGTCGCCCTTCTGTTTCTGTGCTGACGTCGGACGGAAGTTGAGATAGGTATGAACATGTGGCTTTCCCTTTCATCGGGTGCGACCAGTGCCAGTGGTACCAGTGCGTCTGGCGAAGGTGCAGCGGAGAAGGACGCAAAAACCGGCGCTGTTGTTCCCAAGTTTGCCGAACTTGGGGCGTGTGAAATGGCTTGAGAGCCCCTGTAGGTCTCTGTCAATCACAGAGACGGAAGTCCTCAACACCCGGTTGCTCTGAACTTGCCGGTAGCTTTTAAGATTTCGAAATGCCGTGGACGGAGCTCCCTCAGTCGGAACAGGCTCCTGTAGGGCTGATCAGCCGCGAACACCTCGCTGACGTACGAGTCAGTTCGGTCCAGGCCCGTAGGCAGGTATAACTGCAGCAGCCAGTCGTTGTAGACCACCGCGGCCGTGCTGCTTGGTGCGGCCACCGTGAGCTGGCGTGCTTCTGCTGACCTGAGCGGGGCCAGGCGCGCTGTGGCCGATGCAGAACACTGCTCTCGACCAGCAGGGGTTGTGCACAGATGGGACACGTGGATCTCCTTAACCTGTCGGGAACTTCTCGGCCTTCGACCGCCGGTCGGTCGCGTCTTATTCAGAGGGCTTTCGGGGCTGTTCAGGGTGCGCTCGCGGCGCCACGGCTTCGCCCGCGCACCCCGACTCGGCCCGGTTGGCAGGTGCCTCCTCAGCTCAACTAGGCTGAATTGACTGCAGCATGTTCAGGCGGGCGGCTCGGCGGGCCGGCCAGATGGCGGCCAGGACGCCGATCATCAGGGCGAGGACGAGGAAGGTGCCCAGGCGCTCCCAGGGCAGGACGGTCTCGTACTCCTGCATCGAGGTCCTGGTCAGGCCGCCTCCGGCCCAGGCCAGGAAGATGCCCGTGCCGATGCCGAGCACCGCGCCGAACAGGGAGATGACTACCGACTCCAGCCGGACCATCTGCCGGATCCCGGAGCGGTCGAGGCCGATGGCCCGCAGCATCCCGATCTCGCGGGTACGTTCGAAGACCGACATGGCCAGGGTGTTGACGACGCCGAGGATCGCGATGACGACGGCCATGCCGAGCAGCCCGTACATCATGCTGAGGACCGTGGTGACCGACTCGTTGTGGTCCTTGATGAGCTGCTGCTGGTTTCGGATCTTCAGCAGCGGGCTGTCGCCGAGCGCGGCGCGGATCTTCCGCTCAAGGCCGCAGCCTTGCCTGGCTCGGCCTTGACCAGCAGGTTGTCGAGCTGCTTCGTGACGGAGTACGGGAGCACGTCGGTCTGAGTGCCCAGCGCCTCCTCGATGGTGCCGGTCTTGGCGTAGATGCCGACGACCGTCAGTTTCCTCTTCGCGGCGTTTCCGCTGTTCATGCCGCCACCCATCTCGGCGTCGAGGGTGGCGCCCACCTGGAGCCCGGCTCGCTTGGCGAACTCGTCGGAGACCGCGATCCTCCCGGGGCCGATGTCGTGCAGCGAGCCAGCGCGGAAGTCGAGTTGGGCTGCCTTGCCGAACGCGTTGGGGTCGGTGCCGGTGATGACGGCGGACTGGCCTTGGGTGTCGAGCTGCGCCATGGTGACGGGGGCGGCCGCGGCGACCCCCGGTACCAGGGCGATCTTGGCGGCCGCGGCCGCGTCGAGCCCGCGGTTGGTGCTGTAGTTGACCTTGTAGTCGGCGGTCAGGCCCTGGGGGGCCTCCTTGGCCGTGGCGCTCTGGGCGGAGTGGGCGCCGACGGTCAGACCGGTGATCAGGGCGAGGCCGATCATCAGGGCAGAGGCGGTGGCGGCGGTGCGGCGCGGGTTGCGCAGCGCATTCTGTTGGGCCAGCTTGCCGCTGACACCGAAGAAGCGGGTGGTGGCCTTACCGGCCAGGGCGATCAGCGGCTGGGAGAGCAGCGGGGCCAGTACGATCACGCCGCCGAGCGTCAGTACGCCGCCGAGCATCGCGACCATCAAGTTCGACAATGCGCTGGTCTTGAGCGTGGCGACGTACAACATCACCAGCATCCCGGCCCCGGCGAGCAGGGTGCCGAGCACCTTTCGGACCCTCAGGGCGCGGGCGGGCGGGGCCTGGTCGACGCTGCCGAGCGCCGCCACGGGGGCGATCTTCGCGGCCTTGCGGGACGGCAGCCAGGCCGCCAGGACGGTGACGACGACGCTGACCGCGAGCGAGGCCAGCGGGGCCGCGGGCGTGATGACCAGCGGCCCGTCGGGCAGTGCGGCACCCGTCATGTTGAGCAGCGGGCCCATGGCGGTGGCGATGCCCAGGCCGAGCGCGAATCCGCCGGCGGAGGACACGAGCCCGAGCAGGGCGGCCTCGACGAGGACGGAGCGGACGATTTGGCGACGTGATGCGCCTACGGCCCGCAGCAGCGCGATCTCGCGGCTGCGCTGGGCGATGAGCATGGTGAAGGTGTTGGCGATGATGAACACGCCGACGAACAGCGCGATCCCGGCGAAGACCAGCAGCGCCTTGGTCAGGTATCCGGTGTTCTCGGCGATCTGGGCGGACTGCTCGGCGGCCAGGTCGGCGCCGCTGGTGGCCCTGGCCCCCTTCTTGGGGAGCAGCACCTGCACCTGGTCAGTCAGCGCGCTCTCGTCGGTACCGTCTTTGGCCGCGACCGCGATCTCGTCGAACTGGCCAGGGTGGAGGAACAGTTACTGTGCGGTCCGGGTGTCGAAGAGCGTGAGGGTGCCGCCGACGGTGACCTGGGGGTCGTCGGTGGAGACGATGCCGACCAGCTTCTTGGTCAGGGCGGGCCCGTCCGTGGCGAAGCGGACGGTGTCGCCGACCCGGTAGCCGGCCTTCGCGGCGGACCTGGCGTCGAGGGCCAGCTCGCCTGCGGCAACCGGGCCGCGGCCTTCCTTGAGCGGGAAGTGGCTGTCCTTGCCGTCCTCCCGGCAGGTAGTTGGTGGCCAGGTTCTGCCCGTTGGTGTCGGCGTTGACCGGGCGACCGTCCTTGCCGGCCAAGGTGGCCTCGCCGTTGACGGTGGGGCGCACCGAGGCGACGCTGGGCAGCCGGCCGATCTTCCGCGCCAGCGCCCTGTCGAGGACGGAGGTCCGCTTGCTGTCCTCACCGCCCGCCGTATCGGTGGCGGTGGCGCATGCATTCAAGACAACTCCGCTTCGTGTGGGTGGACAGAAATATCGACCGCGTGCTTTCTTTCGACTGATCTGGCGGCCCACCCGCTCCAGCGGGCGCCCCGCGTATGAGGTCACGGTGTCCGGACGCACCGGGACGGGGGACGGCCGACCGCGCGGGGGCGGTGCGCCGGGCGGACGGCGAAGCGTCCGCGGATCTGGGGGGAACATGGCGAGGGCAGGTCGCCCACAGGGGACCGCGAAAGGCGAGACGGAGGCGGCCAACGATCTCGCGGGCTTTCTGCGCGAGGTCACCGCACGCCTGACGGTACGGGAGATGGCGGAGCGCTATGGAGGCGGCAAGACCGCCTGGAGCCAGTACCGCTCCGGCGAGCGCATCGTTCCGCTCGGCCGGCTCACCACCGTCGTCAACGACCGGGTACGCGACCCACGCGGGCGCGCGGTGATGCTCGGCCGGGCACGCCGGCTGCACGACGCCGCGCTGACGGCGGAGGCGCGGAAGGAGCCCGCCCCCGGCCCGGACGAGACGCTGCGGCGGGCGGAGACGGACCTGGACGAGGCGGGCCGCCTCGTCCGCAGTCTGCTGGCGATCATCACCATGCTCCAGGAGCGGACCGGGCCGCCGCGCGGCGCGTCCGGCGAACCGGCGGCGCGACCGGACTCCGCACCGGGATCCGACCGGCTGGACACCCATCTAAACGAGGCGTTCGAGCAGTTGGGGGCGGTCAGGATCGTCCAGCGGACGGCGCGCCGGCTCCACGACGAAGCGCGGGCACGGTCGGTGGTCGCCCTGCCTCCGGCCGGCGAGGGCGCGCGGGAGGCGACGGCCGGCGCGGAACTGTCCCTCGCGCTGGTCCGGATGGGCAGCACGCTGGAGGACCGGCGGGAGGACGTCCAGCGACTGTGGCGGGAGATAAGAGGGTACGACGAGAGCCCGGCCGGACCGGCCGCCCTGGAGGGATTCGTTCTCCAGCGCGTCGACACGACGGCCGAGGCCCCGGTGGTACCGGCCGTGTCCCCCGCCCCGGAGACCGGTGCCTCCCTCGCGGAGACCGGCTCGTCCGCCGCCGGTGCGGACGGTGCGTCCGTCGTCCTGGCCGACGCCCGGGCGGGGTGGTCGGCGGCGCCACCGGCCCTCCGTGCCCCCGCGTACCGGCGGGGCCGGATCGGCCCGGGCTCGCTGGTGCTCCTGCTCGCGGCCGCCATCCTCGGCGTCGGTGCGGTCGCCGCGGCGGCCGTGGTCGTCATCGGCCGCCAGCAGGCCGTCCCGACGGCCGTGAACACCTGGCCGGGCGTCCAGGCGGAGGCCCCCGCTGCCACCCCCGCCCCCTCCACCGGCCCGCCCCCCGTACTCACCGGAACACCGCCGGCCCGCGCCGAAAGCCCCGCCCCGCCGGGCGCGACGGTCACGGTCTCCGCGCCCGCCCCGGCCGCGCCGGGCGCCGCTACTTCGCAGACCACCACGCCCGTGGCGGCCGGCTCCCCCACCGGCCCCCGGACGCCCGCCTCCGGGCCGCCGCCGCTCCCCAGCGGTCTGCTCCGGCTGACCAACGCGGCCAGCCGTATGTGCCTCACCGTCCCGAAGGGGAGCGTGAACAGCGCCGAAGGGCTCGTGCAGACCCACTGCGGGGTGAGCGCCGAACACTTCTGGCAGCTCAGCGCCGAGGAGACCGGGCCCACCGGTGCCGTGTACTCGATCCGCAACCGCAGCAGCGGTCTATGTCTGTCCGTCGACGCGGCACGGACCACCAACGACGCCATCATCACCCAGTACACCTGTGGGGACGAGAGCGGTCTCTTCCCCGACCAGTTCTGGACCTTCCGCTACAGCGCCCCCTACCGGGCGTGGCAGCTGGTCAATCGCCACAGCGGCAAGTGCGTCTCGGTCCGGACCGGGGGCGGCGACATGGAGCAGGCCCTGCAGGAGGAGTGCGGCGACAACGCCTGGCTGCTCTGGCGTACCTAACCTGGCCCGCCCGGATCTGCGGTCATGGCTGCGGCCGGGACACGGACGGAACACGACCGTGATAGCAGCGGCCCGCCACCCCGGCGGTCTCACCGGGGCAGCGGGGCCGCCCGACGATCAGGCTGTCTGCTGTCTGCTGTCTGCCGTCCGGGCGGACGGCTGGACGTGCCGTGCGTCCTAATCGCTGCTGTACTCCGGGTCCGGCGAGGTGCCGCCGATGCAGAAGTGCGCCTTCTGGGGGTTGGTCCCGGGGCTCTGCGGCGGGATCGCGGTGATGTCCCAGGGGTTCCCCGACCGCGCGCTCGACGAGACGGGGACACACGGTCCGTAGGGGTTCTCCCACAGGGGGAAGTCGACGTTGGGGTCGGGCAGCCGGCTGAAGTTGACGAAATTGCCCTTCAGCACCGGCTTGGCGTACGCCTGGGGTTGGCCGTCCTTGTCGACCGACCGTCCGTTGTGGAACAGATAGTGGTCCGGCATGTGGCTGGCGCGCAGCAGGGGCATACCGCCGATCGTCCGGATCGAACCGTCGCCGCACGCCTGGAAGTTGAGCTCCTCCCAGATCGGCGGTGCTTGTGTGAAGATCGAACTGCTGATGATCCCGCCGGTGTTGTTGAAGAACATGGAGTAGATCTCCGACCCCAGCGCCACGACCGGAGGGGCCAGCCGGGTGTCCTTGAGGAGGGTCTCCCGCCAGTGGGCGACGCGACCGGGCACATGGCCGTCGCCCAGCATCGTGCGGTGGCCGATGACACCACCGGACACCTGGAGGGTGGAGACACAGGTGCCGTTGTCGGCCGGCGCCGTGTTGCCCGGATCGCCGTTGGTGATCACTGGTGCCTTGCCCGCATAGGCGTAAGCCCGTGCGAGCAGCACCCCCGTGTCATTGGTGTTCGAGGTCGTCACCCGGCCGTCGTGGTGGTTGGCGTCCTTCAGCGAGTGCGTGAGGTCGGGCCGGGAGACCCTGTAATCGGCCTCCAGCGCACGGAAGGTGTCCATGACGAAGTCGGGCAGATGGGTGTTGCTGGTGCGGTTGTCGTAACTGACGAACTCACTGCCCGCAATCACCTTGCCGCCGGGGTCCTTGACGAATCCGACCGTCGTCCTGGCCTTGATCTTGTACGAGTCCTCGTCCGTCTCGAACCAGGTCGGCATGGTGGGAACGGTCGGCCGGAAGCGGGACGGGTTGCTGAAGTGCATCCACTGGGCGATGCTCCTTCCCGGCGGATGGTCGACCGGGTCGGTGCCGGCGTCCATCACGTTCTCGTGCCACTTCTGCATCGCGGCCTTCGTCCGTGGCATGACGCAGGCGGGATCCGGGGCTCCGGCACAAGTGGGCATGGCGACGATGTCACCGGAGAGGTCCCTGCCCCACTTGTACAGCGACTGGCGGCTGGACATGGCACCGCTGATCCACGATGTGACGGCGGACGGATCCAGATCCTGGTCCTCGTCGAACATCGCAACGGAGTCGAGGGTGTGCTCGACGTAGGTGCCGGTGACCGCCTCCATGGCGACGGCGTCGAAGGCTATGTCGTCCTCGCCGCTGCCGTCCGAGGTCACGCTGGTCAGCGTCACCTTCGGCACGCCGCTGAACATGTAGATGCCGAGGGGTACCCAGCGGTTCCTTCCGCTCGGCTGGGATATGACCTTGGACCGTATCCCCTGTGCGGTATGGATGTCGTATTTTGCCTTCTTGGTCTGCGCGCCGTGGTCCGGCAGATGGACGAAGACGCGGGCTGCGGTGTCCATCGCGTGGCTGAGCGTCCAGGTGCCGGTGACCTTCATCCTGTCGGACGCCTTACGGGTGTGCGCGAACCAGAAGTGCCCCCCGAAACCGGCGCCCAGCTGATGGAAGTCGACCTTGGAGGGGAAGTCTCCGGCCGAGTCGGGGGCGAACGTCAGCTTGAATGTTCCCGTGTTCGACCATGGCCGTTCGCACCCGGGACGGACCGAGGGCACGTCGTCGGCCACATCATCGATGATCATCGCGTTGGCGGGCAGCCCGGTCTCGACGCAGTTGGGCGGATAGGCCACCCCGTCGTCCTGGTAGGCGTAACCGGGGCTGAAGCGCAGCAGCTCGTTCCCGCAGCTGTAACTGCAGTCCTTCTTCCACTCGTTGGAGTTGTGGTACCAGCACTTGAGGTCGTACTGACCGGCCGCGTTGGTGTGTGCGCAGGGTCCCGCCGGCGCGTTCTCGACGCCGGGGGCGTTCGGTTTGTACGAGCCGTCGGGGTCACAGTTGTTCGAGGCGTCGCAGAACTGGTTGACGGGAGGTTTCACGGCCTGCCGGTTGAGTACGGATGTGGTGGCGGTGCCGTTCCACCACGCAGCCCGGAAGCCGGAGACCAGGTTGCCCGGCGACTCGAGGATCTCGACGGGGTGGCCCGCCCAGCCGAGGACCTTCTCCGGGTAGGGCCAGTTCTGTGGTTTGGCGGCGTCGGCGTAGCTGAGCTCCAGGAAGGCCGCCCGGTTCGCGGGGTAGCTCGGGTTGGCCGGGTTGTTGGCCCAGCCGAGGCCCCACGGGGGTGACAGCGGATCGGTGCCGTCCTTGGGGTAGAAGCCGGAGTTGTAGGCCCAGAGCGCGTAGAACCAGTTCTCGATCTTCGACGGGTCGCCGTTGTTGATCCGCATCCCGGCTCGGGTCGTCTGGTTCCACTTGCCCTGCAGGATCCGCAGGCCGGCCGCGACGTTGGCCGCGAAGTCCAGGGCCACGGCCCGCTGGGTCTGATAAGGCAGAGCCGTCTCACCGGGCTTCTCGTGCCCGGCGAGCCGCATGCCGTCGGTGACCTGGGTGACTCCGTATCCGCAGTCCGCCTCGTCCCAGTGGATGTCCCAGTCGTCCGAGGTGTTCGAGTCGTAGATTTTCCGCCCGTAGTAGTTGCCGATCAGCGGACTGCTGGTCACACCGGGCACCGCGATGCGCGACGCCTGCCACATGTTCGACTCCTGGGCGGCGATCCCCAGCAGGATCTGCGCCGGCACATTGCCGCCGCCCTCCAGCGGGATCGACGGGAACAGCCCCTGCGGGGAGTACGCGGGCATGCCCAGGTTCTTCCAGTTCGCCGGGCGCTGCACGGTCAGCACCCCGCGCACCGCCTGGTCGGCGGCCCACTCCACCTGACGCGGTTTCGGCTGCATGGCCTGGTTCCGGGGGTCGTTGCGCGGAACCGAGCAGGTGCGCTCCTCCTCGACCGGATTGCCGGCGTCGCCGCCGTGCACCGGACCGGCCGCCGCCTTCGGGGCCGGCCTCGCGGAGCCGCCGAGCTTCGGATGGAGCGCCGCCGAGGAAGTGAGGTCCGCGGGCGGCGATGACCCGGGACTGAACGCGAGGGACAGGTGCTTGCCGGTGGTCAGGAACCCCATGTCGACCCGGCCGGGCCGCTGCGGCGCCGCCCGCTCGGAGTCGGCCGCCCGCCCAGCCGGCCGCGAGGGCGCCGACAGTGCAGCCGTGGCCAGTCCGAGCGAGGAGACGGACGCGTCCTTCTCCACCGTCAGCCGCCGCACCGGACCAGGAAGGTCCGCGACCTTCTCCGGCTTCCCGGTGATGAAGACACGCCCGCCCTTGCCCGCGGTGACGCTCACCGCCGTCAGCGGGCCGTCGGCCAGCGTCACCGCTTCGGCCGGGCCGGGCGCCGGACCGGCGGCCCCCGCCACCCACCGTACGAACCCGCGGTCCCCCTTCTTGTCCATGAAGACGAGGCCACCGTCGCTCGCGGCCTTGACCTGGAAGGGGACCCCCCGCGCTGGAGCGAGCGTGGTACGGCCGCCGTCCGCCGCCACCCGCACCAGGCGGCCGTTGTCGGCGGCGGCGATCCCACCCCCGTAGGGAACGGCGGAGGTGAGCTGTCCGGGCACGGTGACGGGCCCGGACAGGGTGCCCCGGGCGGCGTCCACCGTGACCAGTCTGGTTTCGGCGGTCCGGCTGCCACCGTGCCGGGTCAGGACCGCGGTCTCACCGGCGCCGCAGCCGGGACTGTAGTAGGCGAGGGACGCCTGGGCCGGTAGCTTGGTCGTGCGGCCGGTGTCGAGGTCGACGACGGCGGCGAAGCCACCGCGGTCGAACAGCTCGGGCTCGTTGAGGAACGAGCGCGGCCCGTACACCACCACGGCCCGGCGCCCGGAGGCCGTCAGACAGGCGTTGCCCGCCCACTGGTCGGCGTCGAATCCCGGCTCGGAGAGGGTCGCTGCGGTACGCCAGGTGTATCCGTCGGCGGCGTCGGCCACCGTGACGTGGAACCCGTCGGCGTCGCCCATCGTCGTCCAGGCGCGGTCCCGCGAGGTCCGCCAGTCCTTACCCAGCAACTCCGTGCGGCGCTCCGTGGCGACGGCGGCCCGCTCCACGGCGGCCGGTTCGGCCGGTTCGGCCGGTTCGGCCGGTTCGGCCGGTTCGGCCGAGGACCAGGGCGAGACGGAAGCGGCCGGGGTGGGGTCCGGGCGGGCAGGGGCGCTGGAGGCGGCTCCCAGCGTGGTGAGTACGGCGACCGCCGCCGACAGCGCGGCGACCCGTCTGCCGTGATGTCCACGTCTTCTTCTTCGTCGGATGTGCATGTTCTCCTCCTCATGGACAGGTCGCCGACGCGAGGTCGGCGCGGTGGTGGCCGGACGGAAGCGACTCCCGGCGAGGGCGGAGTACGGTCGAGAGCGCCCGGCCGGGCGGGTGACGCCTGTGGGCGCACGGGGGACCGCCGCCGCCGGAACGCGTCGGCGGCGGCACTGCGAGGGCCGGCCGGTTCCGGCGAGGACCCCGCCGTGAGCAGGCCCGCAACGCCCGTTCTCCGCCTACGCGTCGACCGCCTGGCCCCGGAGGTTTTCGCTACCCCGCACACCTCAGCCGGCTGCCGCGATCAGTGAGGAGGTCGTTGCGGATCCACCCCTCCACACCCGTGCTGACATTGCGGGCATACGTCCACGACCAGTCGTCGTCGGCCAGCGGGAAGTCGAAGCAGTGGTAGTCCAGCGCCTGCCCGCTGTAGGTCACACCGCGGATGCCGCACGAGATACTGGCGCCGGTGCGCATGTTGGTCGCCCCGCTCGCCGTGGCGTACCAGCCGCCGCCGTCGATGTCGGCGGGTGTACGGCCGCACTCCGCGCGGACGGTGGCCGCCGCGCTCTGGGAGAACGCGAGCGGGGTGGCGAGAGCGGCCAGGACGGCGACCGCCGCGACGGCCGCGCCCGGAGTCGTCTTCAACCTCATGAGGTCTCCCTGATGTCCGAGTTCCATTGCCGCCGGCGACGTCATGTCCGGCGCCTGGGCGCCACCTTGGGGGAGCCCGGATTGTCCGGCAACCAGCAGGCGCGAAAGCCCAGTTCACCGGCGGACAATGGGCGTTGTCCGTGGACAACGCCGGACCGTTCGCACGCGGCGCCCGCGCCGGCCGTCCGCGTCGCACAATGCACGTTGTCCACCGGACAACGCGCATTGTCCGTCCGGCACCTGCGCTTTTCCCTCCCTGCCTTGACGGACATTCGGCGCCGCGCGAGTTTCGGGGCGGAAGCAGCGACATGGACTCATTGCACTGTAGGAGACACTGTGCTGAAGAGGTTTGTTTCTCTCGCGGTCGCGGCAGCGGCACTGTTCGGCTATTCCGTGGTCACCACGCCGTCGGCGTACGCGGCCTCGTGCTACGGCGGTTCCTGCTCGAACAAAGGGCCCCAAGGAACGGGCTGCGAGTCGGGCTCGTACAACTTGCAGTCTTTCGGCCTGAAGGGCGGTTTCTATCAGCTCCGGTGGTCGCCCGCTTGTCACGCGGGCTGGGTCCGCACCTCCGGCGCCGGCGCCGCGGGCGCCAGAGGGGTGATCCAGCGTGTTCTCCTCGACGGCGGGGGCGACATCTCCGTACAGGAGCAGCGCTCCGTGTCGGTGAACGGAGGCGAGACGGACTGGTCCAACATGGTCGGCACGAACTACGACTCGTACTACCGGATCTGCGGCACCTACTTCGGTTTCCCCGACAGCTCCCTGGACTGCGGTCCGCTCTTCTACAAGTGACGCGCCGCCCCGGGCGGGGCGGCCGTGAGGAGGTTGGCTCCGGGCTCCAGCTCGTAGTCGGCGCTGACCTGGAACGTGGCGCCAGTGTGGTTGCGGAGCCGGCCGGTGAGCAGAGCGGCGACGTGGGCGGCGTTGGCGCGGTTCAGGGGGACGTACCCGCCGGCCATGCATTCGGTGCAGCCGCATCCGATCGGGTCGACGGCTATCAGTCGGGACATGGTGCGTTGCTCCTTGGGCGGTGGCTACGGTCGGCCGCCGCACGGCCGTGAGTGGGGCGGGCGCTGGCGTTCGCGAACGCGGCGGCTCGATGCCGCCGCGTTCGCGGCTTCGTCACGGCCTCCCCAACCTCCCGGCGCTGCCGCAGTAAATGCGTACACCTCACCTGCGGCGACCGGAGGGTCGGGCGCAGGTCGCGGTGATCACCGTAGAGGCTCCGCCGCAGTGAAATCGGCATTTACTGCGGCCATCCTGACGACCCGTCAGACAACAGAAGTCCGATGAGTAGGCCCCGAAACGGAGCCACCGCTACCGCCATCGGCTGTACCGCCGAGACAAGTGCCGCCAATTGCATTGGATGCGAACTCTCGACGGTCTGCGATTCGACTTCGGCACGCGCCGGATTCTCGTGCGTCACCAGGGAAGTTGAAGCCCGAACGCGGCAAGCGACGGTAGCGGGTCGCGGCACGTGATCGCCAGCCATGTCACTCGTCCGGCTGGATGACTGACCTGCGGATCGTCCACCGACTCGCATCGGATGCGGTTTTCTCGCATCCAACGCGGGTGACGGAGGGTGGCGGAACAATGGGGCTCGACGCGTCGGTGCCGGGGATGGCGAGACTGCTCCTGGTCGATGGGGTCGCATTGCTGCGGCCGGAGGAACAGGTCTTCACGGCGATGCTGACCGGGTTCGCCAATCAGCAGCTGGCACGGAACCTGGCCCGCACGACCGTGGAGGCCGGGAGAACACGGTGAGGTGTTCACCACGTACGTGAAAACCTACCCGTGGAACTGGACGCCGGCGATGGTCGACGAGTGGCTCGGAGACCTGCGCTCACTGCGCGATCTGAAGCGCTCGACGATCCGTTCGTACTCCGAGGCGGTCCGGTCCTTCTGCCACTTCGCGACCGACCCCCTCTATGAATGGACCGCTACCTGCGAGGAACACTTCGGCGCTCACCCGGTCCAGGTGGTGCACGAGTGGAACACCGCGATGCACGCCCAGGACAACGAGTCCGACCCGAAGAAGCGGGCGTTCACCAAAGCTGAACTGCACGCCTTCTTCGCCCCCTGCGACGACGAGGTCGCTCGCATCCGCTCGCTGGGGCGCAAGGGCTGGCTGCCCGCGTTCCGCGACGCCACCGTGTTCAAGACCGCCTACGCCTACGGAACCCGACGCAACGAGACACGGATGCTGGACGCCGCCGACTTCGGCCGGAACCCGCACGGGGTCGAGTTCGGCGAGTACGAACGGTGCCAGGTGCGGTTCGGCAAGGCCAAAAAGGGCTCGTCGCCCACGCGCCGCGGGGTGCTGACGGTGTTCGACTGGGCCCCTGACGTCCTGGACGAGTGGTTCACCGAGGTCCGGTCCCAGTTCGGGACCGACGGCAATCCGGCCGCCTGACCGTCCGAACGGGCCTGCGGATCGGCTGCCAGCGCATCAACTCCCGTTTCAAGGCATACCGCGAGGCCCTCGGCCTGGACTACGGCCATGCCATTCCCACGGTGGGGTCCATCTCGCTGTACGGGCTCCAGCAGCTCCCGGTTCTTCCCACGCCGACGACCGGGCCCGCGTCAAGGAGGTCACCGTCACGGCCTGAGCCGGTAGATACATCGTGGGCCCCCGGACCGACGCGTGTCGTCTGGGGGCCCACGTGTGCCAGATCGGCTGCCGCTCGCACATGCCACGAGTTGGCGGCCTGGGGTCTGTCTGGGCTGCTACTGCGGCGCGCGTCGAGGCCTCCGCGGAGCGCGGGAGTGCTCCAGGGGCGCCGTCCTGGAGGCAGGCACCAGGTCCCACCACCAGGAAATCGACGGGATGTCCAGCGGGTCGGAGCTGTCGTCGGTCGGCTGGTCGGAGAACGACGAGGAAAGGGTGGCCGGGTCGTCGGGCGTGGTGTAGCGCAGTGAGCTGACGCTCCAGTCCTGGGTCGCCCGGATGAAGGAGCCGAGGTTACTCAGGTATTGCCGCAACTGGGGGCTTCCCTCGTCGTCCAGTTTCGCACGCAGGCTCAGAAAGAGGCACATCACCCTGTCGCGTTGGGCTATTGCCCTGGTCAGAGCCTGGTCCGGGCTCAATGCGTACTCGTGCTCCAACACCCGGATGACGTTGACGTAGTAGTTCGTTCCGCGGCTCTCCTTGTGGTGGGAGTAGATGTCGTTGTCCCACGTGGTGATGAACGACGTCATCTCGGAGGCGGCCCGCACTGCCATGCTGTCCCGCTCGTGCGGCAGGAGCTCGAATCCGTAGCCCATCTCCAGGAACGGCTGCACCACGGATGTCGCGCCGTCGTAAAGGCGCATCAGCGCGTAGTCGTTCAGCCCAGGGACCCGGCCCGCGGCCCGGTTCTCGGCCTCCCACACCACGGCGAAGAAGTATTCGCGCAGAGTGTCCACCCAGCGCCCGGCCTGGAGAGCGGTTCCGCAGCGGGAGACCCGCAGCGTGAGGTCCCTCAGCCCCTCGGCGAGGGGATCGTCCATGAGCATGGGAACCTCGGGGTTCTGCGCAATGCGCAGCAGCCGCTGGAGGGCCGCCGCCAGCTGGCCCGGCTTGTCGCCGAGACTGCCTTCCTCGCAGTAGCCGTCGTCCACGCCGAAGAGCCAGATGACGAAGTCGGAGAGAAGGGAGACGACCTCCTCCTGGCCCTCAGGAAGGATGCGAGCGGCGAACACGCCGATGTCCTGGGTGACGAGGCGGCTTCGCCAGTCGGGTGATCCGATGTTGAAGGTGTCGGCCCAGGCTGCGGTCCGGGCGTCGATTGCTGCGTGGTTCGGGTGCACGGCGGGAGGGATGGGAGCGTATATGGGGGGAACTGCCAGTGCAGGCCTCACTCGTGATTCCCTTTCAGTTGATGGCGCGCGCGAGCACTCTGGGGAGGGCGTGTACAGACCATGGCCGGAACTGCACGGTGAGTGATCAACTAGAGGGCATAGTACTGAGCGGAAGTCGGCACTCCAAGGGCTGCCGGCCGTCGCAAGAGCCAAGCTGGCAACCGACGTTGAGTCGTCGAGCGTGCCTTCGCCCCCTTGCGCCACTTCTTGCACGAATTGCCATGCAACTTCCCTATGGACGTGGAGAGCATGAGCATCTGGCCCAGCTACGTCGAGCAGGCACTGCGTGAGCTCGGCCCAGCCACCGGTTCGTACGTGGTGCAGATCGTCGACGAATTCGTCGACGAATTCGCCCCGGCCGGGCAAGAGGACCTGGTCCTGCGATACGCCCGCCCGGTACCGGTCCACGTCACTGCGGGGGTGCTCGGCATGGACGAGCGCTACGCCGCAGACATTGGGCAGTCGCTACCAGCACTCATGGGCCGCTCCTCGCGTCCAAAGCGCGCCCACGAGGCGATAAAGAGCGTCTGCGAGCAGCTGGTTGCCGAGAAGGCCCGGGCAGCGGGCCCCGACCTTGTCTCGTGGATGCTTCACCACGCCCCGCCCGACCAGCACGCGGGCATGCCCAGCCAGGTGCACCGGCTCCCCTGGGCATCACCGCCACCGCCACGTCGAGGACCATCCTCGAGTTGAGCCGCTGCGAGGACCATCCTCGAGTTGAGCCGCTGCATTCCCTCGCCCGGCGGCCGTGCCACCGAACCGGCACCGGGAGACGCCGCGGCTGTCCAGCACGCCCTCCCGATTGGCGCCCAGAGGGTGGTGGGCCTCCTGGTGGCGACGGCGGTTGAACGGATCCTGTCGCGCCTGCCGGACGTGCGGCTTCGGATGCCACTGGCTGAGGTGCTGTGGGAGCCGGTACTCGGCGTGAGCTGCCCGCAGTCTCTGCCAGCTGTTTTCTCACCAGTGCGCATGAGGTACACAGGCGACGACATTGCTTGGTTGCCGGCGCCCACCTTCACCACCAGTCCGCCGATGTAGCCCTGCCATCCGGCATGGGCCCGACGCGCTACTGCCTGGGAGCGCGGCTGGCCAAGATGGAAACGGAGATCGCGCTTCGTGCACTCTTGCGCCGCTACCTCGACCTCAGGCTGGCCTCCGAGCCTGCCCGCCTGACGTCGATCTCACTCCAGGGGTACCAGTCCCTGCCGATCGATCTGCACGGCGGGGACGGAACGCCGACCGGTGCACTGTCGGTGGACCAGGACGCAGCCGTGACTGCCTGAGCGGCGTGGGCCGCTGAATAGCCCGGGCGAGCGGCGGTTTCCGCATCCCCCCGTGGGGTCCGGATCACGTGATCCGGACCCCACGGCTGTTTCTGGCGTCAGCCAAAGAGCCTGCGCCACCACGGCTTGCGGACCGCGACCGGCGCGGGCGCGGGAGCGACCGAATGCGCGGCAGCTGGCAGCGGCTGGGCGGAGGATGGCGAGGACGGGCCGCCGGCACTGTCCTTCTTCGGCCGCTGGGGCGTGAAGCGCGTGGGCAGGTTGTTCAGGCGGGAGGAGACCAGGGAACCGGTCACGTACAACTCGTCCTCGAGCACGGAGAGCTGGACATCGGGCAGTCGGGCGAGCAGCGTGTCGATGCCCGTGTCTGCGATGGCCCGCCCGATGTCCTGGCCGGGGCACTCGTGCGGCCCGCTGCTGAAGGCAAGGTGTGAGCGGTTGCCGTGCACGGGCCTGGACAGGTCCGGCCGGATCTCGGGATCGACGTTGCCGGCCGCCAGGCCCAGCATCACCAAGTCGCCTGCCTTGATCTCCTGGGTGCCGAGCCGTGTGTCGCCGGTCGCCCATCGGGTGGGCACCACGGTGAGCGGCGGCGCATCCCACATCACCTGGTCCAGAGCGTCCGGCAGGGTCATCGCACCTCCGGACAGGCTCGAGCGGAAGCGCCGGTCGGTCATCACCATCCGCAGCGTGTTCGCGATCAGGTTGGTGGTGTTCTCGGTCGCAGCGACGATGGCATGCCGCAGGTGCTCCATCACCTCGTCGTCCGTGAGAGCCGACTCGTGGCGCAGCAGCCAGCTGGCGAAGTCCTCGCCGGGCCGCTCCTTCTTCCGCTTGACGAGCTCCTGCATGACACCCACGACGAACTGGTTGCTCTGAAGCGCCGTTTCGGTGCCCTTGACCATGTCACGCACGGCTGCACCCAGCGGCAGCGCGTCCTGCTCGGGCACGCCGAACTGCCGGGCCATGACGAGGATCGGCAGCTTCTCGGCGAAGTCCGCCACCAGGTCGGCCCTGCCGGCGCTGGCGAAGTTGTCAACCAGCCGGTGCGTGTAGCGCACGACGTAGCGCCGCATTCCGTGCCGGTTGAACTGTGCTAGGCCCTCTGTCACTGCCGCCCGCAGTCGTGCGTGCTCCGCGGCGTCGGCGAAAGCCAGCATCGGTTGCCATGCGGTCATCGGCAGCAGTGGGGAGTCGGGCTGCAACCGGATGTTCCATATGCGGGAGTCGTTGCAGTACAGGGAGGGCGACCGCATGACCTCCAGGTTCTCCCGGTGTCCCAGTACCAGCCAGGCCGGTACGTCACCGGGAAGCAGCACGGGCGCCACCGAGCCGTGCTCCTGACGCAGCTTGGCGTAGAACGCGTACGGCTCCTCCGCTTCCGGTCCGTACATCCGTCGCACCCCAGAACCGAGTGCGTGTGCCGGGCACCCCGGAAGCGGTAGCGCCGCGGCCGAGATGCCTGACGAGTCTGGGTACGGGGTGGTCACAAGGCCTCCGGGAAGCAGCGGCGCGGGGGATGTCGCGCACAGATGGCGTAGAGGAGCGCACGCAGCATATCTGTGGTCCATACCGCCCAAGCAGACGGCCTTGTGCCGAACTCAGTCCTGGATAAGATCATTTGACGATCTGAGGCCTCACACTGAGGGCCCACCTGGTGATGGGATCTTCCCCATTTTCGGCAGGTGCACGACCTAGAGAGAAAAGGGTTCCCGGTGTCAGCTGGTTTGCAGACGGTTCCACACGCTCCTGGAGCGGTTCCGCTTCTGGGTCACGCTCTGGCCTTGTGGCGTGATCCCCTCGGCTTCGTGAAGTCGCTGCGGCAGCACGGTGACCTGGTCCGTATCGATTTCGGGACGATGCCCACGTACGTGCTCACGTCGGCCGAGCTGGTCCACGAGGTGACCGTGAGGCAGGCACGCAGCTTCGAGAAGGGGCGCTTCTTCGACCGGCTGCGGCCGCTCGCCGGCAACGGCCTGGCCAACGCGAACGGCGAGGTGCACCGCGCGCACCGGCGGCTGATCCAGCCGATGTTCTCCAAGGACCGCATCGCGGCCTACTCCGAGATCATGAACCGCCACGCCCGTGAGCTGGCCGACTCCTGGAAACCCGGGCAGGTGATCGACCTCCAGCATGCGATGGCCAAATACTCGATCGACACGCTTACATCGACCCTGTTCTCGGCGGACATCGGGCTGCCGGCAGTCGAAGCCATTCGCGTCAACCTGCCCGTCGTGATGAAGAACCTGCTGATACGGGCAGGGTCACCCAAGCTCCTGGACCGGCTGCCGATCCGTGCCAACCGCGACTTCGATGCGGCGAGCAAGGCGCTGCGCGTGGTGATCGATGAAGTGGTGGCCAACGCCCGACGCTCGGGAGACACCGAGCGGGGCGACCTGCTGTCGATGCTGCTCGCTGCCCAGGACGCGGACAACGGAAAGACACTCTCCGACGTCGAGGTCCGCGACGAACTCAGCACCATTCTGTATGCAGGAGTCGAGACCACCGCCGCCACGCTCGCCTGGACCTTTCATGAAGTGGCGAACCACCCCGAGGTGGAGAAGCAGCTGGTCTCCGAGATCCGGGAGGTCGTCGGCGACCGGCCCGTCACCATCGCGGACGTGCCCCGTCTGGAGGGGATCCGCCGCGTGCTGGACGAGGCCATCAGATTGCACGGGGTCCCCTTCCTGATGCGCCGCACCACCGAGCCGGTAGTGCTCGGCGACACCGAATTCCCCGCCGGCACGGAGGTCGGCTTCAGCCTCTACGCCATCCACCGCGATCCGACGGTCTACGTGAACGCCGACACCTTCGATCCCGGCCGCTGGCTCCCCGAGCGCCGGGACACCATCCCGCGTGAGGCGTTCGTGCCCTTCGGCGCCGGCAACCGCAAGTGCATCGGGGACCAGTTCGCCTGGACAGAGGCCATCATCGCCATTGCCACGCTGCTCGCCCAGTGGCAGTTCACCCCGAAGCCCGGCCATCGGACCAAGGAAGTCGCTTCAGCAGTGGTCCACGCCGACAGCATCCCTGTGACAGTTCAGCCGCGGAGAGACTGAACCAGTTCCGCACCGACCACCGCATCGAACCCTTGGAGAAGCATGAGCACCCTCGTGCGGGACTGTGGGCGCTAGCACTCCAGTGAGAAATCGTTGCCTGAGCTGGTCTTTCTTCGATAGTGGCAGCGGCGGTCGGTGGCTTGGTGCCGTCTTCGCCAGTGAGACCAGTTGAGGGCGTGAGCGGTTGGGTCGTTGTGGGGTGAGAGCTGGGGAAGCAGAGTGTCCAGGAGCCGCCGGATCTCTGCCACGGTGAGTGGAACGGTGCTGGTGGCGTCGTTTCTGCCACCCCCCTTTCGGTACTCTGGGCCGTGACGGCGGCCAGGAACGCGTGGGCGAGCATGGCCAGGGTGGTGTGCCGGTACCAGCCCGGATAGCGGCGGACCTCGTACTGGTCGAGACCGCACTCGTTCTTGGCAGCCTGGAAGGCTTCCTCGATCGCCCAGCGGCTGCCGACGATACGGACCAGTTTCTCGACAGGCGTGGTGTTGGGCGCGTAGGCGATCTCGTCGGGCCGGGACAGGCTGCGGCGGGCCAGGACCCACCGCTGGTGGGTCGGGCGGTCGCCGTCGAAGTCCCAGATGGCCGGCAGAAGGGCAGCGGCCCAGTCGTACAGGCGAGGGCCTTTCGCGCCGTCCCCGCATGACAGTCGCTCCCACGCCTTCTCCGGGGCCTGGGCAATTGCGAAGTCGATGCGGCCCACCGCATGGACGTGCTGGGATTTCGGCACGGCCAGGACGTAACCCACCCCGGCTTCCTCCAGGGTCCGGCGCATGACCTTTCGGCACGCGAAACGTTGGTAATTGCGACTCGTTCACTTGTCCTGACGCCCCCACGACGGGACTTGTGTGGGTGGCAGCCCTGACTCCGCGCCCGGCGTCGGGGCTGTCGCCGTTCCGGTGCCGGGCCGGTCGGCCGTGGTTGGGCTGTGACTTTCAGAGCTCCGTGGCGTGGCTACTCGGCGGCATATGGCGCGAACACCCGTGCGACAAGGCGGCCTTGTCGCGCACGGGCCGCGACCCGCCCAATCGGCTCCAAGGCTTGCGCGTGCGCGCTCGCGCGCGAGGAAGGCGGCGGCGGGTCCTGGCTCCGGTTAAGGGGAGATGATCCCAGGACCGCGCGACCCGAGGACACTGGGGCGCATGGACGACGCCGCCGACGGCCGGTGCCCGGCCGCGCGCATCGGCCCCGACCCCGTGCGAGGGGCCGGCCGTCCCGGACGCAGCAGGACACCTGTGTTACAGGCGGGCGAGGCTCACGAGCAGGTTCAGGCCGGGTTCGTCTGCCCGGAATGCAGCCAGTCCGGATTCGTCCAAGAGGGTGCGTGCATCGCTTGCCAGGAATAGGGCCAGAGCTTCGAGCGGGTCTTCTGCGGCCACCTCAGCTGTTGCGGACTCTGTGTCCAGGGCCACGGACACGGCGTTGCGGGCCTCCGCGACGCCGGCCGCCAAGCGGTGGCCAGTAGAGCCGTTGATGTACCAAGAGACCAGGATCATGCAGGAAGACTAGCCATCCACGGCCGCGTTGATGATGGTGATGTCCGGAAAGTTCACGAACACCGCAGGCGGGGGGGCCGGGGGCGCGCGTCGTCGCCCGCCGATCCGCGGGCGGTGGGCTTCCACGACGACCCAGCACCGGTGACGGCGTCGGCTTCGAGGTTGGCTGTGCGGCGGCGCGCGTCGACGGTGGTGATGGAGGACATCTGCGCCTGCCACGCCATCCGTCGGCCGGAGCCGGTGGTGGCCAGGACATCGGCACGCCATCGTCCGTCGGGGCCGGGTACTTCGAGTTCGGCCTGGTGGCCGGCCGCGCGGATCGCGCTGGCGAGCTGGAGCTTGAGAAGTCGGTGCTCCATGGTCTCCAGGCCAAGGGAGCACTCGGCACCGTCGAGGTCGTGGGCGAAGTACCGCAGACCGGCGATGGACCGCTTGGCGTGCATCCGGTGCTCGCAGTAGATGCAGTGCAGCACCGCGCGGGGCGTGACCCGGTGGACGTGCTCCCAAGCCCAGCCGCACCCCAGGTCGTCCTGGGTGGCATCGAGCAGCCCGCGGCCGGGGTGGCGTGCGGTCAGCGGAATGACGCTGGAGGCTCGTAGTACGCGGAGTCGAGCTGGACGCCGCGCACCCACTGGGCGAAGTGCTTGTCCTCCCCGGCTTCACGCTCCAGTGCACGGCCGCTGACGTAGAGCGTGGTGACCGGCTCTTCCGTTTCGAAGTCGAAGCGGGTCTCGTGGGCTGCCTGGTAGCCGCCGTAACCAGAGATGTCGTGGATGGACATCCGTCCGGCCCGGCCGAAGACGAGCGCGGGCTCCAGGTGCTCGAAGAAGACCCCGGTCTGCGGCCCCCGCCGCCGCCTGCCCGCGCGAACCCCACGGCGAAGCCGCGCATGACGAACTGGGTGTCGATGTCCCTGGCGTCGTCGGGGAGAGGCGTGACCCGGTGGATGTGGTCGTAGCCAGGCTGCCGCCCGGTCCACGCTCACGTCTTGTCCTCGCAGGCGGGGCAGGTGCTGGCGGGCTGGTCGCTCATGGGCTCATTCCTCATCGGGCCGGCGTGCTTCGGACGTGGCGGCGCTGGCTTCGTCGTACGCGGCGAGGGTCTGGTAGAGGGCGGGCCGGCCGATGCCGAGGTGCGCGGCGATGGCGGTGACCGACTCCTGCGCGTCGCGGCGCCGCAGGGCGACGGCGAGCATGTCGCCGTCGACGGCCGGCGGGCGGCCGCCGTGCTTGCCGTTCGCCGCGGCGGTGTCCAGGCCGACGAGGGCCCGTTCGTGGATGAACTCCCGCTCGACCTCGGCCATCGCGGCGAAGACGACGAAGACGACCTTGCCCGTAGGTACCCGCGAGGGGGCCGGTGCGGATCTCCAGGCGGTGCCCGCGCTCGGCGAGATCCTGCGCGCTGGTGATCAGCTCGACCATGTTGCGGCCGAGGCGGTCGAGCATGGCGACGGTGAGGGTGTCGGCCGGGCGGAGGTCGGCGAGGGCCGCGTTGTACTCGGGCCGGATCTTCTCCCAGGTGCCGACCTTCTCGACGTAGATGCGCACGCACTCGGCCGCCTTGAGGGCTCGGACCTGCCCAGCGAGGTCCTGGCCCTTGCTGGACACCCGGGCGTAGCCGACTCGGTCGCCGGTGCGCTCCAGTGCGGCGAGCAGGCGGGGGTCGAGCTCGGGGCCGGCCGGGGCCGCGGGCGGCGGGGATGCGGATCGCGGGTCCGGACTTCAGTCCAGGGATCTTCGCGTAGCGGCCGGTGTGATAGACGACGGCGACGACGCCGGAGTTGGCCCGGCACGCCGATCCGGGCACCGCCCCGCAGCGCGGGCACGGTTCGCGCTCAACGAGCTCAGCGCGGGCGATCTCGTCCAGGTCGCCGTTCACGTGTTCCCCTCCCTGTGGATGTCCGTAGTCACGTGCACGGATGAGCTGGGGGTTCGCCGTCGCGTGCAGCGAAGTGCGAACTCACCGGTCAGCCCGAAGTCCCCTGCTCTACGGTCGACTTGGCCGTAGTCGTGTGCGTGACGGGGGGCTTCCGGGTGGTCGATGCACCGGTGGCCGAGCGCGGGGTGCTGACCGCGCCAGACGAGCTGTGGGATGCCGCGGTGCGGCAGGCCGAAGCGATAGGGCCGCTTGCCGAAAAGGACCCGGTGGGGATGACGGACGCGGATGATGCCGCCGCGATGCTTCAGGTCTCCCGGCGCCAGGTGTACGTGCTGGTCGGGCGGTGGCGGGCAGGCGGGCGAAGGGGGGTATCGGATCTGCTGCCGGGGCGCTCCAGCGGTGGGCGCGGTGGTGGGCGGCTGTCCGATGAGGTCGAGGCGATCGTTCGAGAGGTTCTGCGCACCCGGTACCTGACGCGGCAGCGCCGAACCGTGGCGGCGGTCTACCGCGAGATCACGCGCCAGTGCCGGGCTCGCGGCCTGCGGGTCCCCTCACGCGGAACGGTGATGCACCGGATCGCGCGGCTGGACCCGGCGACCCCGGTAGGGGCACGGGAGGGCCGCGAGGCGGCCCGCCGGCTGCGGTCGGCGTGCGGCGTGCCGCCTGCGGTCACCGAGGTGTTGGAGCAGGTTCAGGTCGACCACACGCCGGTGGATGTGATCGTGGCCGACGAGCAGCACCGGCTGCCGATCGGTCGGCCGTATCTGACGGTGGCAATCGACGTGGTCAGCCGGTGTGTGGTGGGCCTGGTGGTGACACTGGAGGCGCCGTCAGCGACCTCGGTGGGGCTGTGCGTGGCGCATGCGGCCACCGACAAGCGGCCGTGGCTGGAGCGGCTGGGGTGGACGCGGTGTGGCCGATGAGCGGCAAGCCGCGCGAGCTGTATGTGGACAACGCCGCCTACGCCCGGCCCGGAGACACGATCGTGGTCTACACGCTCGACAGGCTCGGAAGGAACCTGCGCGAAGTCCTCAACCTCGTCTACGAGCTCAACGAGAAGCGGATCGGGGTCCGTTCGCTGGCCGACCCCCTGCCGATCAACACCGTCGACGAGGGCTTGGGCCGCATCGCCTTCCTGTTGCTGGCCCTGTTCGCCGAGATGGAGCGCACCTTCACCGCAGAACGCGCCGCCCACGCACGCGCCGTCGCCGAAGCAGCCGGCCGCCGCATCGACCGACCCGCGTCGCCCACCCCGCCGGCGAGATCGAGTACGCGCGGCTGCTGAAGCAGCAAGGCAGCAGCCTCGGCGAGATCGCGACCAAGACCGGCATACCCAAGACCTCCCTGCACCGCTATCTGACGGAAGTGAACCCCGCCGCCTCGACCGAGGGATCGTGATGACCGTGTCGAACCTCTTTCTTACGCTGGTCACTGGGCTATGAGGCGGGATCGACCTCCGGTACTGCCGCCCGGGGAGGAGTGTCCACAGTTGTCAGATCTCATGCTGGGGTTGCCGCCTGGATACCGAGCGCGCCCGAATACTGCCGACGACCTCGGCGATATCCATCGCTTGGTCACGGCCTGCGAGCGGGAGCTCTACGGGCAGGTGCATACCGATCTCGGCCGCATCGCCGCCGACTTGGCCAGACCAGGTCTGGCCCCAGAGTTGGATACCCGACTGATCCACGACCGGGCAGGGCAGCTGGCCGCTCGGGCCTGGGTGAACAGGCGCTCGGAGGTGGACGTCCACCCCGAGCACCGCGGCCGCGGCCTGGGTAGTGCCCTCCTCGACTGGGCCGAGGCCCGCGGCCGGCAGACGGGGAGCACGCGAATCGTCCAGACCGTCCCGGACAACGACAGAAACGCTGTCGCACTGCTGCGCTCGCGCGGATACGAGCCGGTGGTGACCGAATGGCTGCTGGAGTTCCTCATGCCGGAGGAACCGACCGTGCCCGAGCCTCCCGCAGGCATCACGGTCCGGCCGTTGGGCCCTGGCGACAAGCACGACGCACACCAAGTTGTCGAGGATGCCTTCGACGAATGGCAGCAGCGGCGCAAGACCTACCAGGAGTGGGCCCGGCACACCGTCGAACGCCCCACCTTCGCCCCCGCGATGTCAGCGCTGGCGTTCGCCGATGGCCAACTGGTCGGCGTTGCGCTCTCACTGGATCTCCCAGACACCGGCGAGGGCTACATCGAGCAAGTCGCGGTCCGCCGAGATCACCGCAACCGGGGCATCGCCCGTCTCCTGCTCCGCACCACGTTCCGCAGCTTCCATCAGCAGGGACGGCAGGCGTGCACCCTCGGGACGCACTCAGGAACCGGTGCACTCAACTTGTACCTGAGCGTGGGTATGGGAGTCCGGCACAGCTCCACGATCTTCCAAAAGAATCTACTGGCGGAGTAATGATCAGCCACAAGACCTCAGTGCATGGGACTGCGGACATCCGCGAAGCCGACTTCGAATACTGACATCGATCGTCACGCCTACCCCGCCCTCCCGGCGCTGCCGCAGTAAATGCGTACACCTCGCCCCGGCGGCCGGAATGGCCCGCCGCAGGTCGCGATGATCACGGTAGAGGCTCCGCCGCAGTAGATCCGGTATCTACGGGACCGAAACGAGAGGGGGCGGATGGCAAAACGCCGGCGGCCGCAGCCGCGGGACAACCGGGGCAGGTTCACGTCGCCGAAGATGCCGCTGTGGCTGATCCTGGCGGTGGTGGTAGTCGGGATCGCGATCGTCAGGTAGGGAGCACCACAACGCCCTCGGCCCTCTGAGCAACAGGAGCGGCTGGGCCACGATGCCGCGTACCGAAGGTCGAAGTCGGCGAAGAGCAACCGCGCAAGCTCAGACGCGACTCGTAGATCACGTGTGGCGTTCGCGTTCCGGCACCTCAAGGTCGTGCCGAACCCAGTGGCGCCTGCGCCCTGGCGGCCGTCCTCGGCGGCCTCGTCCCTCATGAGTCGGGGATGATCGGGGTGGTGATCTCTGGCGGCGGCGTGGACCTGCCCACCTTCCATCGGCTGATCAGCCAGGCCGCTCACCGGAAGGAACCCTCACGTGTGTGACCACCAGTTCCCCACCGTCACGCAGTACGCCAGTCCGGACCTGATCGCTGCCTTCGCCTACGAGGGCCGCGCCCGCGGATCCGATCCCCGCTGGGCCGAGTCCGGCGCCCCCGACCTCGACACCTACAGCCGGTGGTGCGGCCATATGTGCGGCATCGCCTGCCTGCGGATGGCGCTCCTCGCCCGTACCGGCGACGCACCCACCATGTTCGAGCTCCTCGACGGTGCCCGGAAGTACGGGGCGTACACCGAGGACGCGGACACCGGAGGGATCCGCGGCCTGATCTACGCCCCGTTCGTTCAGTACGTAGAGGACGTCCACCCCCTGGGCGCCGAGGTGCACCCGACCCTGACCGTGCCCGACCTCCTCGCACTGCTCGACCGGGAGCGGCTGGTGATGGCCTCCGTGCACAAGGAGATCCGCCGCCCCGAGAACCCCGCCCCCGGCAAGGGCGGGCACCTCGTGCTCGTCACCGGCCGCCAGGGCGACAGGGTGCACTTCCGTAACCCGTCCGGGCACACCGAGCAGGCCCGTACCGCGAACCTGCCCGTAGCCGAGTTCGCCGAGTTCTTCGGCGGCCGCGGGGTATCCCTGACCTGACACTGCTGGCGCCGCCCTACCTCGTTGAGTCGACCGGGTAAACGCCCGGGGGTTGGAGTCAGCCCTGACGTCGCTGAGTTTGGTGGCCCGGTGCGGGCTGTCGTCCTGAGGGGTGGCGCCGTGGCTGAGGCTTGGGATCGCCACCGTTTCCTGATGCCCGAGGGCGCCACGAACCCGGGAGGACCTCATGACCGACACCACTCCCCCCAGGACGCCACCACCCCCGACGCGGAGCTGACCGCCGAGCAGTGGCACCAGGACCTGTACGACGACTACGCCGCCAAGGCCTACGGGGAGCAGTGACCGATCCGGTGGGGGCTGGCTCTGGTAAGCCCCCACCGGCCGTGGTTTTCCGCCAACTCGGCGGGCGCGGGTCTGCGGGTTAACTGGCCAGACTTACCATCAGGCCCGTCGCGGCCCGCTGCCCGACCGCCGAGGTCGCACCCAACTGCCCCGTGGCTGCACTGTCGCTGACCGCCCCGTACCCCGCAAGCACCCTGGCCAGCTGGTGTGGGAGTGAACGCCCGCAACCGGCCTGTTCGGCGGCGAGAAAGTACTGCTGCCGATCGATCTGGTCCGCCGCCGAGTACAGCGGCCCGAGTGGAGCCCGGATCTGCTGCGTGCCACCAGCACCGGCCTGGCGTGCGGCAACACGCGCAATGAGGCGCTGGGGCACGCACTGTTGGAGGTGGTGGAGCGGGACGTGCTCTACCGGGACGGCAGTGCGGCGGGCGACGGCGCACCCTCATTCGCGCCCGTGGCGTGGTCCCAGCGGGTCCTGAGGGCGCACGGGGAGCGGACCGCTGGTACGGACGAGCCCGCAGCCGGGCTGTGCAGCAATGATCGGTCCCGGCGCCGCCCCACGGGGGAAGGGCGGCGCACCACTGGCTCTTCCTTCGCTGTCCGAACGCTCCAAGGAAGGCGCCATCGTGATCGTCTGCCACTCACCCGCAGTACCCGCCGACGTTTCACACCTCACCCCTGTCCTCCTTGTTCGCCGGCTCGCGGGCGGCCTGCGCAACGGCAGGCCCGATCGGACCGGCTATCCGGCTTCGGGCCGAGCGGCAGCCGATGCGTCGTTCGCTCGGCGGCGTCGGTAGTACGCGAGGGTGAGGATCGCCAGGAGCGGGCCCCAGGCGAGGAGCGGGGCGTACATCGTCCACAGCGCCCAGGCGGCCGGACCGCTGGTGGGGAAACCGTCGCCGTTCTCGTTCATCGGCTCCACGAAACCGAAGATTTGGTTCAGCACGCCGTATGCGCAGAACATCATGATCAGCGTTGCCCCGAGTGCGGCCGGAATGACCCCCGCCAGGATCGGAATCCGTCTACCGCGCAGCCCCGGCACCCAACGCGGGACGACTTCGCCCCACGGCCGCACCAGCCCGAGTGCGAGCAGCGCGAGTCCTTCAGAGACCACGGACAGCCCGATCACGTACGGGCGTTCCCACACCGCCCAGTGGTAGTCCGCGTCGTAGCCGGCCAGGCCCAGCACCAGCGCGAGACGCCACAACCCAGACGGCAGGACACACAGCGGGATGGCATGGGCCACCCGGACCGCCCAGCGGGGAACGGGCTTGCGGCCGGCCGGCGTGCCGACTGACATCTCGGCTGCCGTTGCTGCTGTGGCCTTGGCATGCGTGGTCATGTGTGCCCTCCCCGACGAGATCCGACGTTGCCGATCTTCGCGTGCGGGGTGGGTGCTCAGCGTCCGCCGCCGGGTTGACCGGCGCTCATCCGTGCGACGGAAGCCGGGGGCGACCACAGGACGACACCGCCGGCGCCAGCGCGAGCGGATTTCTCCAGTAACCCGCGGTGTCGGCAAACGATGGCGAGCTCAAGTGATCAACGCACCACCCACGGATGATCAGGTGATGTGGAGGCACAGGTGCGTGACTACGGGTTCGCGCCGGCTCAGCAGGATGAGATCTGGAAACGATGGCGTGAGGGGCGTCGTTGAGCTTGATGGGGTGGCCGCTCGGGGCTCCGATGCATCACAGTCGCCCTGAACCGATGCCTCAGTGTCGCCGTTCCGCCGGCATCAGGAATGCGACCGTCTCGGCGATCTCCTGCGGCGAACCGAGCCGACTGCACGGGGCGGCTCGGTTCGCCGCAGCGAGCATCGCGGCCCGCCTGGTCGCCAGACGCGCCCCAAGCTCTCCGCATCGGCGTCTCGACCGCCATCGGTGCCCCGCATTCGAGCGGCGGATGCGGTGAAACGGCTCGCCCCTAAGCGACCGTGAGCACGATCTTGCCCTGGATGTGCCCTTGGGCGGCGCGTTCGTGCGCGGCTCGGGCATCCGCGAGCGCAAACGTGCTGTCGATCGCGACGCGGACCGTGCCCGCGTCGAGCAGGCGTCCCAGTTCGGCAAGCTGCGCGCCGTTCGAGCGGACCTGTGCGGTCGAGACAGTGACGGCCAGCTTCGCGGTCTCTTCCTCGTCGAAGTCCCCGGGGAGCACAGGGAACTGGGCGCCGCCGCGCTTGAGTGTACGCAGGAAACGCTTGCTGCCGGGGCCGCCGACGGTGTCGAGAACGAGGTCGGCGTCGCGCACGAGTTCCTCAGGACGATTCTTGGTGTAGTCGATGAACCGGTCGGCGCCGAGCTCGCTCAGGAACGATTCATGCGCGCCCGATGCCACGGCGATGACACGTGCACCCCTCCACTTCGCCAGCTGCAGCGCGAGGTGCCCCACGCCGCCCGCGGCGCCGTTGATGAGCACCGTCGTGTCGGCGTCGAGTGCCGTCGGGCGATGCCGTGCCTCCTGGAAGGGCGAGGGGTGATCGTGTCCGACCTCGATCAGGAACTGCCACGCCGTCAGCCCGGCCATGGGCGCCCCGGCGGCGTGCACGTGGTCGATGCCGGCCGGCTTGCGTGCGAGGTCCGACGCGGGCGCGGCCACGTACTCGGCATATGCGCTGCCGTCGAAGCTGGGAAAACGCAGAAGACCGAAGACTTCATCACCTACGACGAGGCCGTCTACGCCCGCGGCGACGGCCTCGACGACGCCCGACACGTCCGTCCCCGGAATCACCGGCAGGCTGACCGTCGATTCCGTCTGCCCGGGCATCCTGGTCAGCCCACCGCGCAGGTACCAGTCCGGAGGATTGATGCCGGCCGCGTGCACACGGACGAGCACCTCGCCCGGCCCCGGCTCGGGAATCGGCACCTTGCCGTAACGCAGAACCTCAGGGCCGCCGTGCTCATGGAGCCGGACCGCCCTCATCGTGTGTGTCGGCATCGTTTTCTCCTGCCCGCGCTGCGGGATACGCTTATTCGGATCAGCGATCCACATAAACGGACCACTGATCCGAATATATGGACCACTGATCCGGATAGTCAAGAGGGAGAGATGCGGGCCGACGCCAGGAAGAACCGCGACCACCTGCTCGCAGAAGCGGGCACCGCCATCACCGAGCAAGGCGTCGACGTATCACTGCGCGACATCGCCCGCAGGGCCGACGTCGGGCTCGCGACACTGCTGCGTCACTTCCCGACGCGCGAGGCGCTGCTCGATGCCCTGCTCCGCACGAGCTTCGACGAACTGACGGCAAAGGCAGGCGCGCTCGAGACGTCGAGCTCGCCCGAAGACGCTCTCGTTTCGTGGCTACGCGACTGCGTCGCGTGGACAACCGAGTACCGGGGCGTGACCCTGCTGATGACAGCCGCCATCGAGGACACCGAATCCGCACTCCACGCTTCGTGCGTCACCCTGCGCGCAGCCGGTGCACGGCTCCTCACCCGCGCCCAGGCCGCGGGCATGGCGCGGAGCGATATCGATGGCACCGATTTGTTCGCGCTGATAGCCATGCTCGCTTGGCTCGGCGATCAACCCTCGCTCGCGCCACGCGCCGACCACCTCTTCGATGTTGTCGCGAACGCAATTCTGACGAGTGCAGGGAGCAGCCATGCCGAGGGGGAACGCCGTCCTCAGACCCGTAGCTAAAATCGTCGCGCACGCGGACCAGCGAACTCGGCCGCGCGTGACGGCTGCACACTCCACCGGATCCGCCACAGCACCCTGACATACGACGCCGAGGGCGGCACCTCCACCCCGATACTGTGGGCCCGCTCCCGCCATGCCTCCGTCCGCTCCCTGGAGCGGTACGCGCGCCCCGGCGTCGACGCGGTCGCCCGGCACGGCGCCGAACGCCCCCGTTACTTTCTTCGTGGCCCTGAAACGGGGCTCCTGGCCTCCGGGCCCGGCATGACTGTTGCCCCCTGTCGAAGCGATGACCTGGGGGGTGGTGTCACCGGGTCCGGGGCACCGTCTGACCGCTGATGAGAGGCCCGACCGTCACCCGGCCGAGCGCAACGCCCGGCCGTTGAAGGGTGGCAGGTCTGCGTAACGTGGATGCGCGCGCTCGGTGCCGGTGGGTGAGGCCGGGACGGAACGACCACCCTCGGGGGGTGCGGTGCTCGACACCGGTGAAATCGCGGTCTTCCTCGGCCTGGACGTCGGCAAGGGCGACCACCACGGCCACGGCCTGACAGCGGGCGGCAAGACCGTCTACGACAAGCGGCTGCCCAACAGCGAGCCGAAACTGCGGGCCGTGTTCGACAAGCTCACGGCCAGGTTCGGCCGCGTGCTGGTCATCGTGGACCAGCCCGCATCGATCGGCGCCCTGCCGCTCGCGGTGGCCCGGGACGCCGGCTGCCACGTGGCCTACCTGCCAGGGCTGGCGATGCGGCGGATCGCCGATTTGTATCCCGGTGAGGCCAAGACCGATGCCCGCGACGCGCACGTGATCGCGGACGCCGCCCGCACCATGCCTCACACCCTGCGGGCCCTGGAACTGGCCGACGAGACCGCGGCCCAGCTTACCGTCCTGACCGGCTTCGACCAGGACCTCGCCGCCGAGGCTACCCGCACCAGCAACCGGCTCCGCGGCCTGCTCACCCAGTTCCACCCGAGCCTGGAGCGAGTACTGGGGCCCCGCCTGGACCACCAGGCTGTGACGCACCTGCTGGAACGCTTCGGCTCGCCCGCCGCCCTGCGTAAGGCCGGACGCCGCAGGCTCGTGAACCTGATACGGCCCAAGGCCCCGCGCATGGCCGAACGCCTGGTGGACGACATCTTCGACGCGCTCGACGAACAGACCGTCGTGGTCCCGGGCACCGGCACCCTGGACGTGGTCGTGCCCTCGCTGGCCCGCTCGCTGGCCGCCGTCCACGAACAACGACGCGCTCTGGAAGCCCAGATCGGCGAGCTGCTTGAGTCGCACCCTCTTTCCCAGGTCCTGACCTCGATGCCCGGAGTCGGTGTCAGGACCGCCGCCACCTTGCTGGTCACCATCGGCGACGGCACCTCGTTCCCCACTGCCGCCCACCTTGCCTCCTACGCCGGCCTCGCCCCGGCAACGAGGTCCTCCGGATCCTCCATCCACGGCGAACACGCCCCCAGAACAGGCAACCGGCTCCTGAAACGGGCCATGTTCCTCTCCGCGTTCGCCGCCCTGCACGACCCCGCCTCCCGCACCTACTACGAACGGCAAAGAGCCCGCGGCAAGACCCACACACAGGCCTTGCTCCGCCTCGCCCGCCACCGCATCAGCGTGCTGTTCGCCATGCTCCGCGACGGCACCTTCTACGAATCCCGCACCCCCGAGACAGCCACCGCATGACCTGCTCAGGCTTGACGAAGGACATAGAGGCACCCCCCCCGCCCGACGGATGCGCTGACGCCTCAAGATCAACAATTGGCGGCTTCTGAGCTCACCTCGGCGTCACTCCCGGCTGGGTTGGCTGGTGCGATGATCAGGTATTTGGTGGTGCAAACAGTGCCTGGACGGTTTCGGTGGCCAGGTCGCGCAGCCAGATGTGGGCGCGGTCTTCGTCATAGCGCTGGTGCCACAGCAGGTACAACGAGACATCGGGCAACTGGAGTGGTGGCGGCAGCGCGACCAGGCCGAGTTGGTCCCGGGTCGCGCGGGTGACCGCGTCGGGAAGGGTGACCACCAGGTCGCTGGCGAGCGCGAGTTGCAGCGCGAAGGCGGCGGTGGGCCCGGCGGCGACGACGCGTCGTTCGAGGCCGCGCGTGGTCAGGGCGTCGTCGATCGGGTCGCGCAAGCTTCCACGCCGCGAAACGGTGAGGTGTTCGGCGGCTGCGTAACGCTCAGGGCTCAGCCGACCCTCGGCGAGCGGGTGGCCTGGTCGGACGGCGACGACCAGCCGGTCCCTGCCGACGAGGCGGTGGCGGATGTCGGGGAATGTCGGCTGACTGGAGCTGGATTCGAGGTCGACCTCTCCCCGGCGCAGCTCGGGGGTGTCCGTGCCGGGTTCGGCGGACAGGCGCAGCCGGACGCCGGGGGCCTGGTGGTGGACGGCCGTGGTCAGGGCGGTGCCGCAGGCTGCGGTCAGGGCGTCGTGCCAGCGCACGGTGAACACCCGGTCCAGAGCTGCCAGGTCGAGTTCTTGCTGCGCGGACAGGAGGTGGTGGGCCTGCTGCACGAGGGCGTGAACCTCGGCGCGCATGGCCAGCGCGCGGGTGGTGGGGACCATGCTGCGGCCGGTGCGGACCAGGATCTGGTCACCGGTGACCTTGCGGATGCGGCCCAGGGAGCGGCTCATCGCCGGTGCGGTGACGTGGAGGCGGGCTGCGGCGCCGGCGACACTGCCCTCTTCCAGCAGCGCGTCCAGGGCCGTGAGCAGGTTCAGATCCAGTTGCATGAAAGTAACTCTACAAGTGACATGCATGCACTTGTTGTTAATCGTAAGGCGGCCTACTTTCGAACTGCGGGGGCGAGACAAACCGCCCCGCATCGACCGACCCCAGGGAGCCCACCATGAGCACAGTCATGCCTTTCGACGCCGACACGACGCTCATGTCCGATGTGACAGCTGCGGTGAAGACCGCCGGCCTCACGCTGCGCGGCCGCTACACCACGCACGCCCGAGGCGTGAGTCTGGACGAGGTCGTCGATGAGATCCACGCCAACGACGACGCGGTGCTGGACGTGCTGCGGGAACCGCTGCTGCGGGCCCGGCGAGGGTCGCAGTGGGCCGAGGACGAGCTGGCCGGCGGCGCGCTCCCGCCCGGGGAGTGGTGGGTCGTCGACCCCGCCGAGGGCAACATCAACCACGTCCACGCCATGGAGGACTGGGCCGTCACCGCCACCCTGGTCCGCGACAACAGGCCGGTGCTCACCGTCGTCCACCTGCCTCTGACCGGCGACACTTACACCGCCGTCGCCGGCGGCGGTGCCCGCCTCAACGACCGACCCCTGAAGGTGTCCGCCAAGACCGATATGGGCGCCGCGCTCACCGGCACCGGTCAGGCCAAGCCCGGCGAGGACGAGCGCACCTTCCGGCGGATCGGTGACTCCGTCACCGCCATGCTCATCAACGGCCTGGTCGTGCGCGTGTCCGTTCCCGCCACGATGCAGCTCATCCACGTCGCCGCCGGACGCATGGACGCGTTCTGGCAGTTCTCCGACGTCCGCTCCGGCCTGGTCGCCGGCGCCCTGCTGGTCTCCGAGGCGGGAGGCACCGTCACCGACCTGGCGGGCGAACCCTGGAACACGGGCAGCCGCGACTTCCTGGCCGCCGCCCTCAAGGTCCTCTCGCCGATCGCCTGACCGGACGCCTCCGCTCTTCCCACCCGATACCGCAAGGAGCATCACCTCATGACCAGCATCGGCATCCTGGGCACCGGCCGCGTCGGCGCCAATCTCGCCAGCAAGCTCTCCGCGGCCGGACACCACGTCACCCTCGGTGGCCGGAGCCCAGAAGACACCGCCGCCCGCGCCGCCGGGTTCGCCTTCGCCGACCAGCGCATCACCGCCCGCACCGCGGACATCGTGATCAACGCGACGCCCGGCGACAGCTCCCTGGACCGCCTCACCGACCTGCGCACCGAGCTCTCCGGAAAAATCCTCATCGATGTCTCCAACGCCACCCGCGACGCCGATGACGGCCTGCCCGGCAACCTGTGCTATCCCGGCAGCAGCCTCGCCGAAAAGCTCCAGGCCGCACTCCCCGACACCCATGTGGTCAAGACCCTCAACACCATGCTGTTCATGGTCATGACCGCTCCCGAAACCCTGGCCACCCCACCCACCGTCTATGTCTCGGGCGACGACGAGAACGCGAAGAAGACCGTCACCGGCCTGCTCGGCGACCTGGGCTGGCAGCCCGCATGGATCGAGAACCTCGGCGACATCACCACAGCCCGCGCCACCGAGGCCATGATCCTGGCCGTGCCCCACATCCTGCGCCGACACGGCTTCAAGCCCTTCGCCGTCTCCCTCGCCCGCTGACCGCACCCCTCCCGGACTGAAACAACTGCGCGCCGCGCCATGTCCGCGGCCAGGCCCGCAGCCCGGGTGTCACGGTGCTATGCCGGGGCTGCGGCCGCCTCCCCCTGCGGGGTACGCGCGCCCGGGCACCGTCGCAGCCCGGATGGAAAGGTCCAGGTCGAGGCGGCTGTTCATGTCCAGCTCGAACCGGCCGTACGGATTGACATGGGTCCAGAACAGCGGCGACAGTGCCCTGCGGTCCGCGTCGGTGAGCTGTCCGCCCACTTCGGATCGGCCAGGACCTCCTGCATCAGCAGCGTGTTGACGTGCACCACCGTGGACTGGAGCAGGAACAGCGCGAGCATGCTGACCTCCTGGGACTCCTTGTCCGCACCGGCCAGGTCCCCGTCCTTGCCATAGAAGAGGTCCTTGTTCGCAGAGTTCCAGTTCTCCACCACCTGCAACCCCTCGTGGATCTCCTGGCGCATCTCGACGTCCGCGAGGAAGCCGCAGACGAACGAGGTACGCACCGCCCGCCCCAGTTCTTCGATCGCCCGGTACGTCGGGTGCTTGGGGCCGCCGCGGGTGAACCGGCGCAGGACCTGCTCGGTTTCCGCGGTGCCCAGGCGCAGGGCGGTGGTGTACTTCACGATCTGGTCGTACTGCTGGGCGATCAGGTCCCAGTCAATCGTCTTGGTGGAGAGCACCTCGCCCAGGTTCGGCCAGTTTTCGTCCTCCCTGGCGGCCGGCCGGTACAGCTTCGCGGAGCCGATGTTCTTCAGCCTTGGTCAGCTTGAAGTCGAGCATGTGGGCGAAGGCGAAGCCGACGATGGACGCGCCGTGGGTGTCGGTGTACTGCCGGTCGACGACCATGTCGGTGCAGTGCCGCAGCACGCCCTCGATCATCGAGGCGACCTCGGAGGCCGAACAGGACTTGAGCTGGGAGTAGATGCAGACGGATTTCCGTTCGACGTGCCAGTAGATCATCACGCCGGGGCCCCGGTAGCGCTGGTGCCACTCGGTCATCAGGTTGGAGGACCAGGCGCCGAACTTGCGGCTGTCGGAGGCGCACGCGGTGCCGGTGCCCCACCACATCTCGTCCCGGACGGCGAAGGTGGCGTTCACCCGCTTCCGCAGGGCCGCGCGCATGTTGGCCCGGTTGACGAACAGGTGCCGCACCCTGCGCAGCGTAGCCTCGCTCTCGCCGTGCCTGCCGGTCACCGCGACCCGCTTGATCCCCATGTTCGTGCCCAGCCCGAACAGGACCAGCACCAGGCGCCGCCGCAGCACGTCCTTCGACAGCATCTCTCTGGTGGCGACCGAGGTGAACTCGGCGATGAAGTCCGTCTCGAACTCGGCGTACTTCAGGATGTCCAGCAGGTCGATGGTGCCCCAGCGCCGCTCGATCTCATCCTTGATGGCCACCAGGCTCTCGGGCTCCTCCTGTTTGCCGCGCGGGGAGACCCTGATCCACGGCTCGCCGTGCTTCTTGACGATCGCCACCCCACCTCTCGTGCCCGCCGCGAGCGCCTGCTCGAAGCGGTCGAGCGAGGTGCGGAGCCTGCCTTGCAGGGCGGCGATGAACTCCCCGGCGTCCTGCGGCTGGCCCAGCGCGGCGTAGTGCACGTCCCGGTTGTCCTCGAAGTCCGCCGGCAGGTCGTCCTCCGGGATACGCCACCGGTTCGCCCCCACCACCCAGATCTCCCGGCGCCGCACCGCATCCCGCAGCGCCACCAGCACGCACAGCTCGTACGGGATGCTTTTCCGGACTAAGACCATGTCCTACATGGTGAGGTTGCGAAAGCGTTTGTAGCAGCAGATGGCGGCTGCCAGCCGAGAAAGGCCAGGTAGTTGGCGGGTTGTCGTTCGTAGCGGTGGTTGAGTCTGCGGTAGCCGGTCAGCCAGGACATGGTCCGCTCGATGACCCACCTTCGGCGCCCGAGACCGGTATGCGTCTGAGTGAATGAGCCAAGATCGTGAGGAAACACCCAGCCAGGTCTCTGGCCTTCGGGCCTTGATCTGGAAGGTTTTCGATCATGGCAGGAGTTACTCCCCGGAAGCCGCGTAAGCGGCTGGCCCCGTCGGAGAAGTACGAGATGTTCGTGGCGGTGCTCACCGGTCAGCACACGCAGCGCGAGGCCGCGGAACGCTGGGGCGTGGACCGCTCCACCGTGATCGCAGTGCTGCGGTGTGCGAAGCAGAGCGTGCTCGACGGGTTCGCCGCCGCGGTGCCGGGCCGGCCCGGCATGACCGTCGAGCAAGCCGCGCTGGCCGAGGCCCGCGCGGAGGTGGAACGGCTGCGGGCCACCATCACGGAGCAGGCAGTCGCGCTCCATCTGCAGCAGGGAAAAGCACGATGGGCCTGAGCGCCGGCCCCGTCGCGCCACGCGTGCACGCGGAGATCAAGGCCGGGCTTCTGGAGCTGGTCGACCATGCAGGGCGGGCCGGCTGGTCGGTGCGCCATGCCGCCGACACACTGGGCGTCGACCATATGCGGGTGCTGCGCTGGCAGCAGCGCCGCGTGGCGGGACGGCTCGAGGACAGCCCGGCCGGCCCGAACGTTGCGGTGCACGCGCTGCTGGACTTCGAGCGCGAGGCAATCGTCAAACTCGCCGAGGAGTGGGGCGGCACGGACCGCTCGCACCGCAAACTCGCCCACCGCGGCTCCCGCCTGGGCTGGGTCCACGTCTCGGAATCCACCGTGCTGCGGGTCCTGGACGACCAGGGCATCCGCCTGCCCGGCGGCCCGGTACGCGAACACCGCGAGAAGAAACCGTTTCCCGACTGGGCGCTCTGGCGCCCGAGATCAATCTGGATCTACGACTTCACGCACTTCACGGCAGCACGCAGGTGCGCTCTCGCAATCATGGACCTGGTGAGCCGCAAGTGGATCACCACGTTGGTCTCCGCCCAGGAGTCCTCCCTCCAGGTCGAGACCGCGTTCCTGTCCGCGCTGCATTCCGAGGACCTCGGGCACCTCGCCGAGCGCCGGATGCGTGCCGAACTCACCGCCCCCGGGCCACCGCCCGACGAACAGCCCGTCCTGCTGGCGGTCTCGGACAACGGCCCCCAGATGCGCTCCGCGGATACCCGCACCTTCATGGCCGCCTGCCTGATCGGCCAGCACTTCGGACGCCCTCACACCCCCAACGACCAGGCCTGGATCGAATCACTGTTCAGCCACGTCAAGGGCGAGTGGCCACACCTGACCAAGATCCGCGACCCCTTCGAACTCGAGGCCGAACTCGACGCGGTCCACACCGAGTACAACACCGTGCGCCTGCACGCCGGGCTCGGCTACGTCACCCCCGACGACGAGCACACCGGACGCGCCGACGCCATCCGAACGGCCCGCGCCCACGGTCTCCAGCAGGCACGCGAACACCGCATCGCCTACCGTCGGAAACAGAACTGAGAATCCTCAATATCCGTCACGTCCTGGTTGGGTATTTAACCCTGACCTTGGCTCAAAGACTCAGACACACCTCGCGAGACGTTTGCTGGAGTCGATGCCCTTGCGGGCGATGCGGACACCGATGTGTTTGCCCCACAGCCATTTCCGCAGGTGAGGGATGTCGTAGGCCTTGTCGGCGTGGAGGCGTTGGGGCTTGGAGTCGGCTGCGTGGGATTCGTGTCCCATGTGGAAATGGGACAGCATCGGCTTCAGTGCCTGGCTGTCGTGGGTGTTGGCCGCGGAGAGTCCGACGCGTAGGGGCAGTCCGTCCGCGTCGGACAGGACGTGCATTTTGGAACCGGGCCTACCCCGGTCCACGGGACTCGGACCTGCAAGTTCGCCCCCTTTTCAGCGCGGACATGGGCCGAGTCGAGGACCGCGCGGGAAAGATCCACCAACCCTTGTTCGACCAGGAGTTGGAGCACCTTCTGGTGCAGTCGGCCCCACACGCCGGCCCGCGACCAGATCAGGAACCGGCGATGCACAGTCGACTTCGACGCCCCGAAACAGGGCGGCAGCGCCCGCCAGGCACAGCCGCTGACCAGCACGTAGATGACCGCTGCGAAGACTGCCTCGTCATCGCTGTTCGCGACCCCGCCACCCTGCGGCCTCACGCGGACCGGTGGCAACAACGGCTTCGCGATCTCCCACAGCCCATCCGGAACGATCCAACCCCACCCAACGCTCCCCATGTACTTCTCAAGGACCAACAACCATGTAGGACACGACCTAAGTTCCTGGCCAAGTTCGACAAGGAAGTGCCCGCAGACCTCGAGGTGCATCTGATCCTGTTGCGGCCATTCGGCCTCTGGCTCCGTTCATGACTCGCCAGACAGAACCTAATACTGCAACGGTGCTTGCCGTGACGGTTGGGCAGGTCGGTCGTTTATCAGGTCATGGGTGGGGAACTTGCTGATGCCCGGTCGTGGGCCGGTGAACTGAAGGCCTTGCACGAGCGGTTCGTGCACCGTTTCTCCAGGTCGGAGCCGCGGGAGTCGGCTCTCGCCTATATGCGGGGGCTGATAGCTCCGCTGGAGCGGAAGAACGGCTGGACGCTTGCCGAGGAGGCCGGGCATGGCGGCCCGGACCGGATCCACCGGCTGCTGAACCGGATCGACTGGAGCGCGGACGAAGTCCTGGACGACGTGCGGGACTACGTCGTCGAGCACCTCGGCGATCCGGATGCGGTGCTGATCGTGGACGACACCGGGTTCCTGAAGAAGGGCATCCGCTCGGCCGGGGTCCAGCGCCAATACTCCGGAACCGCCGGCCGGACGGAGAACTCCCAGATCGGGGTCTTCCTCGCCTATGCCGGCGGACGCGGCCGCACATTGATCGACCGCCGCCTCTATCTGCCCACCTCATGGACCGATGACCGCGACCGGTGCCGGGCCGCGGGCATCGACGACACGGTCGCCTTCGAGACGAAAGTGGTGATGGCCAAGGCCATGGTCCGCCGGGCGATCACGGACCGGATCCCGTTCCGGTGGGTGACCGCCGACGCCGCCTACGGCTTCTCCAAGGGCTGGCGTTCTGAGCTGGAGCGGGCGGATGTCTTCCACGTGATGGCCACCACCCGGCATGACACCGTCGTCACCCGCTGGGCCATGGACCACCCCGTTCACGATCTGTTTCCCGGGCTGTCCCGGCAGAAGTGGAAGCGCCGTTCCTGCGGCAACGGCGCCCACGGCCCGAGGGTCTACGACTGGGCGAGGGTCGAGGTCCGTCCCTGGCACCGCGAGGACCGTCGTCACTGGGTGATCGCCCGCCGAAGTGTCCGCCGGCCCGAGGAGATCTCCTACTACATCGCCTACTGCCCGGCCGACACCACACTCGACGAGCTGATCCGCATCGCGGGCAGCCGGTGGGCGGTCGAGGAGTGCTTCCAGACCGCGAAGCAGGAGTGCGGCCTGGACGACTACCAGGTCCGCCGCTACGACGGCTGGCACCGCCACATCACCCTGGCCATGGCCGCACACGCCTGCCTCACCGTCCTGCGGGCCCGTGAACTCGACACCGGGAAAGCAGAAACGGATCCTCCCAGCTCATACCCCTGACCCTCCCCGAACTCAGACGCCTGATCACCCGCCTCACTCGACCCCGCCCAAGCACCGACCACGTCCTGCACTGGTCACACTGGCGCCGCAGACGACAACACCAAGCCCGCATCAGCCACTACAAACGACGCGGCCACACACCACCAGAAGCCAACAAACCATCAGAGCAAAGACCGTTGCAGTACTAAGCCCAGAGGCGGTGTTTTGCCCTCTTTATCGGTGGCGGGTGACCTTGTGCTCGAGTGGCCCTCCTGGCTCCGTCGGCCTACGCTGATTGAGCGACCCCCGGATGCTCTTGTGTGCACTAATGAATGCATCAATGTGGAAAATCCGCACATTTCCAGTGAGGAATACGATCCGGCTGGTCTTGCTGACTGTGCTCCTTGTGGGGCTCGGCCTTCCAAAGCCTGGCTCGGCCAACGCCCAAGGAAGCGGAATCAGTATCTACAACCAGGGTTCCGGGTTGGCGGCGGACGTCGTGGCCGGAGGGCTGGCCAACGGCCAGGCGGTCGTCCTCTGGCCACAGAACAGTTCCGCGAGGAACCAGCAGTTCGACTTCGTGGATGCGGGCGGCGGGCGAGGGTACAAGATCGTCGCGCGGCATTCCGGGAAGTGCCTGGACGTCTCCGGGTGGTCCAAAACTGACGGAGCACAGGTCTTTCAATGGGACTGTCATGGCGGCACCAACCAGCTCTGGGAGTTCGTGGACATAGGGAGTCCGAAGTCATGTCCCCCTGGCAGCGGCGGTTGCCCGGAAGACGCTGTGGGATACCTGATCGTCTCGAAACACAGCGGAAAGTGCCTCGATGCGGGAAACGCTGATTTTCCCAGTCCGCCCAGACAAGGCGCAGGCCTACAGCAATGGACGTGCGCACGGGACACGGATGACCCTTGGTGGGTCAACCAGGCATGGAGAACTGGCGACGAGCCCGTTATCCTTCCGCCGATGCCTTCCGAGGCAAAACAGATGGTCGACCAGATCGTTCAGGCACGACGCAGTACGTGCGGGGATCCGAGTGTGCGTCTCGACCCACGACTTAGCGAGGTTGCGCGCAAACACAGCGAGGACCTGGCTGCCAACTACTCGAAACTCATCGACGCGTATCCCAGGAACGACCCCAGGCGCGGGCATATAGGCTCGGACAACACAATGCCCGCAGACCGGGTCAGAGCGGCCGGCTTTACTCCTGCGCAACGTCCCGAGCACTGGAGCTACGGCACCAACCAGACCTATGCGCAGGCGATGGACAACTGGCTGAACCACGATGAGGCATCCAATTGGGGGCACCGCCATGCGATCCTCGACTGCAACTACAAGGTGCTCGGTGTGGGCAAGGTGAACGGCCACAACTCCCGCGTCTACTGGACGCAGAACTTCGCCCGCGGGTGAGTGGTCGGCACCCTGGCACGGGTTATGGAACACCGATGGCCGCGCGGTCCGTCTCACTGGTGTTCCATAACTCGGACGCCCAGATGCCATCAAATGGAGGGGCCAGACTCAGCGCCGCTGGGCAGCCGAGTCGGAGTGGAGCCCTGGTCGTGCGGTGTGAGGGCGAGAGCGCCAGTACCGCGCACCTGCGTATCTTCCGTCAACGCGAGGGGACTGGTGCCCAGCGCCGCGGCTGTGCGGGTCTTCGAACTTGAGCGGGGTCTGACCTCAGGCGGTGTCCGGCATCGTCACCGGTTGTGAACGGGGGTGGGTTGAAGGCCTCCGGGATCGGTGGCGAAGACCCACCATCGCCCTGCGCACCGTAGTAGTAGTACGCCTGCGCCCGGACGTGCCGCGCGCTCAGTTCGGTACACAGACGCAGCACCTCCTTGCTGCGCTCACCGTCGCACGGATCGCACCACGGTCCGATGACCAGCGTCCACACGTCGACTTCGGGGCTCACGTACACCCGAGCCAGTCCGTCGGGATTGCCGTCTGCCTCTCCGTGGCCATCCTCGTCGATGATCGCCTCGGCTTCCGCGAACGCCACGGGGCTCGGTCGGGTGAGCCCCAGCACCGTCATGACCCCCGCTTGATCACCGGTCGGTACCGCGATCCAGCAGAGCCAGCACGTCGCCAGAGGTCTTGGCACCACTCTTCTGTCGCCCGTTCGGCCACGCGCTTCGACGGTCACTGTAAACAGGCACTCGCACCGGCGCGGCCTCGCCCTCACTCCGGGCATCCCCGGCAACCCGCATAGCTGAACAGAACAACTTGACAGGGAAAGTACTGTCACCCGGCACCCGGGGCGACCTTCGCGACGCTGAGCATCCGGCCATGGAACCCCGCCCGCGACCTGCGGAAGAGCTCGATCCAGGGTGCTTCCCGCCGGGCGGGCCGTCCCGGCAGCCCGAGACGGTAAGCCGTCGCGTGTGTGCACAGCTCCGCCCATGATGATCAACAGGTATGGAGCCCCGTGTCCCCTCTGCCCCACGCCGCTCCTCCTGAACGTGGTCCAAGTCCGCTCCGCTCAGTCCGGCTTCGTCCAGCGAGAGCGCGTCAACGGACGCCACTGCCGCAACTGTGAGGCGGCCCGGCCCGAGCAGTGGAACGAGGTGATGCGGGCGCTCTGCGGCGACGGCTGACAGCCTCGTGCGAATGCTGTGCCACACGAGCGCTCAGGCAGTCAGTCGGTCGTCAATCAGCGCGAGAACATCTGCGGTTGGCCGGACGTCACCGAAGGACCGGTAGATCGTGTGCAGAGTGGCGTTGTGGTCTTGGTCGCGGCCGGTGGCGTTCGCATCGGCGACCATGATGACCCGGTAGCCGAGGGTCCAGGCGTCGCGGGCTGAAGACTCGCAGCACACGTTGGTGACTGTGCCGGTGATCAGAACCGTGTTGACCCCGCGTTCCCGGAGCAGCTCGGGCAGTGGGCAGCGGCCGGGGAAGAAGGCGCTGGGTGCGGACTTCTCCTCTAGCAGGTCGTCGGCGCCGAGGGTGAAGCCGCGCCAGAGCCGGTCCGGCAGCGGGCCGGTGCCGCCGGAGTTGCGGAACATCTCGGCCGCTTCGGGGCCGTGGAATTCGTCGCC
The DNA here is from genome assembly GCF_026341125.1 of Streptomyces sp. NBC_01142. Classification (NCBI taxonomy): domain Bacteria; kingdom Bacillati; phylum Actinomycetota; class Actinomycetes; order Kitasatosporales; family Streptomycetaceae; genus Streptomyces; species Streptomyces sp. NBC_01142. The sequence goes on along the minus strand of NZ_JAPEOR010000001.1, from coordinate 3,803,488 downwards.
GACTTCAGTGCGTTCGGTGCGCGCGGGCAGGACCCAGGCGACCGTTCCGCCGGCGCTTCGAAGGCGATCGGCGAGGCGTTGGATGTTCGGGACGATGCCGCGGGCGTAGGGGTTGGCGTCGACGAAGAACGGCACCATGTCGATCACGACCAGCGCCGTGCGAGCGGGCTCGAGGCTCGTGTAGGCGAACCGGCGGCCGCGTCGTTCCTTCTGGCGCTGGTACTCCCGGTCGTCGATGCGCCACGCATGGATGCGCGTCTCGGTGTCGGGCACAACGGGGCTCCTGTCAGTCGTGGTCCGGGTGCAGTCGGCGGTTGGTGCCGGAGCGCCCGATGTCCAGGTCCAGGAACGAGGTCACCGCCATGCTGACCGGCCCCCCGACCCAACACAGCCCCGTTTCCCTTGACCAAAGAGATAGGGGCACCCCCCGACACCCGATCCCGAGGCTCCACCCCGCGATCAGCCCCGCCCCCACCATCTCAGCGCATAAGAACTCTCGAACCTGAGACAGCATCACCCACCATGAGATAGCGCCTTATGACAGCAAAACCGTCCCCTTGTCTCTCACCACACGTCAGTGAAAGCCCACCATCAAAAGCCCACCTGACCAGCAGAAAAACCCAGCAACCACGCCCCCCGACCACTACCGACACCAAACCGAGAGATCGCACAGTCGCGGTCTCGCGCTCCTGGACGCGGTGGTCGACACGTGCAGCGTGGTCGCTGTGACCGGAATCGGCAAAACCGTCTGGTTCGAGTGCGCGTCGCGCTAGGGTCCCGATCCTGATTCGTACGGACTTGGGGGGATGGGCGATGCTCACCGAGGCGATGGTGGCGGCTGCTGCGGCAGGAGGAACAGCGGTGGTGGAGGCCGCCGGCTCGGATCTTTGGGCTTGGTTCCGGACGCGGTGCGCCCGGCTGGTAGGCCGGGGTGATCCGGGCCGCGAGGACGAGGCGCTGGACCGGCTGGACCGTACCGCCGCCGTTCTGGACGCCGCGGACGAGGATGAGCGGGAGCAAGTGCGCGATAGGCACGCTCGGTTGTGGCAGGGCGAGTTCTCTTCACTGCTGGAGAGCCTGGAAGAGGCGGACCGGGAGCGGTCCATGGCCGAACTGCGGTCCCTGAAGGAGGAGTTCGGCGACGGTGTCGCCGGAGTGGCCGTCTCGGGCAATACCTTCCACGGGCCCGTGGCCTTCCAGACCGGCAGCCACAGCCGTCAGGACAACCACTTCGGGACGGCGGGGTGAGCGGTCACGGACCCGGTGAGGTGACCGGCAACTCCTTCCACGGGCCCGTCGCCTTCCAGACCGGTGCACACAGCACCCTGAACGTGAACCATTATGCCGTTCCCCCCTCACCGCTCGAGGCCTCGGCCAACGAGCTGGCCAGGGTGGTGGGCGCCCAGTGGGACGAGGAGGCGCAGTGGCGACGGCTATTGGTGCCCGCTCCGCTGCCGGTGCGCTGGCGGGTGACCAACCGGAAGGTCACGGACCGGGTCGCCGGTGCGACCGCCGAAGGGAGAAGGGCCCGGTTCGCCCCGCTGCCGGGCCTGGCGGCGGTCACCCGCGAGCAGCTGCGCCGGGGCGGCGGCCTCGACGAGCTGCACGCGGTGTACGGCGGGCTGGCCTCGGGCCGGATATTCCTCGTGGGGTCGCCCGCGGCGGGCAAGTCGGCTGCCGCGGCGCTGTTGCTCCTCGACGCGCTGCGGCACCGCGCTGATGCCGCCCCGCAGGACAAGGCACGCATTCCGGTTCCGGTACTGCTGACCTTAGACGGCTGGGATCCGGCCCGGGAGAGCCCGACGGAGTGGGCGGCGGGCTGGCTCTCCCGCCAATACACCCTGTTCCAGGGTCGGGGCGGGCGCGAGCGGGCCCGGCGACTGCTCAAGTCGGGCCGAATCGCGCTGTTCCTGGACGGTCTGGACGAGGTCGGCGGCAAGCTGCGGAATGCCATGGTGAGCGCGCTGGAGCAGGCGCCGTTCCGGCTGATCCTGATCTCCCGGGCCAAGGAGGCCGTGCTGACGGCGAAGTGGGCGGGCTTGGGCGGTGCGGTGGCTCTGGAGATCCTGCCCCTCGTCCCGTCCGACGCAGCCGAGTATCTGCTCGACAAGTTTCGCGAGCAGCCACCACCCGCGTGGCGAGCACTCACCGAGCGCCTTCTGCACGAACCCGAGAGCGCGGTGGCCAAGGCACTGGCCAGTCCGCTGGCAGTCACCTTGGTGCGCGACGTCTACGCCGACGGCGGCCCGGTCGACGAACTGCTCGACGACAGCCGGTTCGCCACCCGCGAGGCGATCGAGGACCACCTGCTCGACTGCGCCGTCGTCGCCGCCTACACCCCACGGCCGGGAGACCGCCCCCGGTGGTCCCCCGAGACCGCCGAGCGGACCCTGCGGTACATCGCCCGGCGGCTCAGCCAGGACAACAGCTACGACCTGCCGTGGTGGCACATCCCCGGCTGGACGCACCCCCGTCCGCGGGCGCTCGCCGTATGGGCGGCGGTCACAGTGGTATGCGGGGTGCCCAGCATCGTCCTGGTCTGGATGCTGACGCACTCCGTGTACACCTGGCTGATCGGCATCCCCTCCGCACTCGTTGGAGGGTGGGCGGCCGGCGACCGCTTCACGGAGCTCAGCGATCCGCAGCGGCTGGAAAGCGCGGGATGGCGGGACACGCTGGAGAGCGCAGGTTGGCGGGACATCTTCACTCGCGGAGCGGTGGTGTCGGGGGTGGTGGAATGGCTAGCGACGGGCACCTTGGCGACCCTGACCAGTCCACTGCTCCCGGGCAACAACACGCCACCCGCCTGGCTCTGCTACCTCACCACACTGCCGCTGGGGTTCACTGGGGCGCTGGTGACGGGCCGCGGGTACCGGATCGTGGCCGGGACACCGTTCCTGTCCGCCGGGGCGGGCTCCTGGTACGACGATGTGCGGGAGTTCTACAGCCGCCCTCCCGTGGCGGACACCCGCTCGATCGGTCCGCGCGAGGCCTGGCGGCACCACATCGGACTGCGTCTGGTCCTCGGCCTGCTCACCGGACTCGCGGCGGCACTGCTCACAGCGCCTCTCCTCGCCTGGTGGGTCGGGCTCGGGACCGGTTTGGTGAGTGGGGTCTCGACGGCGCTGGTGGTCGGCGTCATGACCGGACCGGTCGGCAACCTCGCCGTCGCCACCGCCCTCACCGCCGTACAGCTCTCGACAGAGGAAGGCACCCCGGTACGTCTGATGGGCTTCCTCGAAGACGCGCGCCGCCGCAACCTCCTCCGTGCCACCGGGCCCGTCTACCAGTTCCGCCACGCCCGTCTGCAGAAGCGCCTGGCTGCGCGGGAGTGATCAACTCGGCGCCCGGTCCCTCTCCAGGACCACCGTCTCTAATCCGGACTTGGTACTCCAGCGGGATTTCGTGTCCTGGGCTGGTTCTTCTTCGGTAGTGGCTGCGTTTGGCGGTGGCTTGGTGGCGTCTGCGCCAGTGGGACCACATCAGCGCGTGGGCGCAGGCGTCGCGGGGTGGTCCTGGGGTGGGGAGGAGAGTTGCCAGGAGCCTTCGGATCTCTGCCACGGTGAGGGGGATGAGGCTGGTGGATTCGTTTCTGCAGCCCCCGATCGCACCCCGTGCCTACGTCACGAAGGTGGCCCGCAGTCTTGCCGTTGACGTGCTGCGCAGTCGGACCTATGAGGCCTCCGTTGATCGCGAGATGCTTGAGGGACTTGCTCCGGAAGCGGAGGAAGACTACGACTCCATCAACCTGATGGAGTTGATCAAGTCGGCTGTCGCCAGAATGCCGGCCCGGCAGCGATCAGTTCTCCTACTCACGGCAACTGGCCATCACGCAGACGAGATTGGCGATCTTCTCGGTGTTGCTGCAAGCACCGTCCACGTCCATCTCTTCCGAGCTCGCGCCCGCTTGCAGAAGTCGCTCGCCGTCGAGGATAGGTGACCTGACGTCCGTTAGCTTGATCTTTAACCTGTGCGGTGGGGCCGTGGGGTAGTTGACTTCTTCGTTGACCCTTTCGCTGGCTGCGTCTTGCGTGGTGTGTGCACGTCGTGGCGTGGGGTGGGGCGAGTGTTCTTGCGGCCTGGTGGTCGTCCGGGGCCGGCTCGGGTTGGTTTCGGTGCTCTGGCTGGGCAGTCGGGAGGCTGTCGCACGGCTCCTGCCCGGTGAAGGTCAAGAGCGATTCGTTGTTCGGTTCCGAGGATCCAGGAGGCGTCGGAATCTTGGCTGGTGGGGCGGAACTTCTGGTCGTGCGACCGTGAACGTGATCTTGAGATGCCGCGGGATGTCCGGGAGTGGCTGCCGCCCGAGCACCTGTGCTGGAAGGTGCTCGACGTCGTCGAGCTACTTGACCTGTCGGCGTTCGAGAACAGCTACCGTGACGACGGGCGGGGCGGGGTGGCCTACCCTCCCGCGAGCCTGATTGCGCTGCTCCTGTACTGCTACAGCAAGGGAGTGCGTTCCTCCCGTCGCATCGAGCAGGCTTGCTGGGACGACGTGGGCTGCCGAATCATCACCGCGAACCGCCGAGTGGACCACTCCACCGTCGCGCGGTTCGTACGACGCCACCGTGCCGCCTTGAACTCACTGTTCGTGCAGGTGTTGTCGCTGTGCGGCCGACGTGGCCTGGTCGATCTTTCGGCGGTGGCCGTGGACGGCTCACCGATGGAGGCGAACGCCTCACGCGACGCCAACCAGCGGCTCCAGCGCCTGGAGGAGACCATCTCCCAGTACGAGAAAGAGATCCACGCGTTGATGGAGGATGTAGTCGACCACGCGCTGAGCGTCGAGGCCGATGACTCGGCAGCACAGGGAGATGGCGAGGACGCGTGCGACAACTGGCCTCGCCTGTCCCGGCTGTGCGACCGGCTCACCCGGGCCCACTTGGCCAGGGACAGACTGCATGAACGGGCTATGCCTTCACCCACCGAGATCCGGATCAAGGTCGAAGCCGCCGAGCGGATGGTGGCCCGCGCGGAGAAGCGCCTGGCCGCCGAGACCGAGGCTCACCAGGAGAAGCTGAAGAAGTACGAGCTCCGCGTCCGAGAGGACCGGGCGGCAGGACGTCGTGGAGCGAACGGACGGCCGCCGGTCCCGATGGAGCACAAGACCGTCCTCGTTCGCCAGCGAACGCGACTGGTGAAGATGCGGGCCTGGCTGGAGCGGGCCCGCACACCCCGACCGGCCCCCTCCCCGGAGTCCCGTTCCTGCCTGAGCGATCCCGACTCCCGGCTGATTCCCGGCAAACGCGGCGGCTACCTGCAGGGATACAACATCCAGATCGTGTGCGCCCGCCGTCAATTCTTGCTGGCCATCGAAGCGCACGACAATCCCTCGGACAGGACGGCCCTCGTTCCGATGGTGAAGAAGACCCAGCACAATCACCAGGCCGCACGGCTCCCCGGCGACATCCAACTCTGGCTCGCCGACAGCGGGTACGCTTCCGCCGCGTCCTTCGAGGCCCTCGCCGACCTCCCGCTACTGGTCTCGGTCACCAGCGATGCCGACCAGGCAGGCTTTCCCGCGAAACGTCAGCAGGCCCCTGCCGGCCAGCAGGACATGGCGGCCCGCCTCGCCACCCCAACAGGACGGGCCCAGTACCGTCAACGCAGTGCCCTGGTCGAGCCGGGATTCGCCCAGATCTTCCAACGCTTCGGACGGCACCTCAACTACCGCGGCCGCCAGGCGGTGGACGCCGAGATCAAGCTCCTCGGCACGGTGCACAACCTCAACAAGCTCATCAACCACACGCCCAAGAAGCACTCTTGACCTTCACCGGGCAGGAGCCGTGCGACAGCCTCTCGGTCTTCGGGCGGATGTGCCGGAAGTCGCGGCGGACACGGGCGGGGGTGAGTCTGTCCGGGGAACTCGGCTTCTCCCAGGGGCGACGCAGGTCGGCGGCAAGCGGACGGGCGAGACGCAGTTGGGTGTAGGCAGCGAGGATCAGCCAGGTCCAGCGGTCCGCCGCCTCTGGAGTGCGGATCTTCGGGCAGGTCCAGCCGAGAGTCTGTTTGAACAGGCGGAAGGTGTGCTCAATGTCGAAGCGCCGCAGGTATGCCTGCCAGAGGCGATCGGCATCTGTTGGGGTGGCGTCGGTGCCTGACCACCACAGCCAGACCGGCCTCGGGGTTGCTCCGCTGGGCAGGTGGTCGATGTCCAGGCGGATCACCGTCCCCTCCACGATCGGGAGGGTGCCGTCCGCCGCGGCCCACGAGGAGCGGTGGGTCAGCTTGGGATGGAGCCGGTCCCAGGAGCGGGCGATGGCAGTGCCGTAAAGGCGGGTGTCAGTGACGGTTTCGGTGTCCGGGGTGCCCCAGGTCTCGGGCTGCCCGAACACGAACTCACGTCCATGCCGGGGAGGGCGGCCCTGCGTGTGCGGCTGCCGGGCGGGACAGCCCTGCGCAGGACGCGGTCCGAGCGCATCCGGGCCAGCACCTGGACCGGCAGGTCCCTGAGCAGGAACGCGAGGCGTGGTGCGTCGTATCCGGCGTCCGCGATGATGAGGATGTCCGGGTCCCCGGTCTGCCACTGTTCCGCGGTGATCAGTCGCTCAAGGAGATCGCGAAGCTGTCGGGAGGTGACGGTGGCAGCATCGTCGCCAGGCGCCAGGCGGAGCGCGTCCAAGGGTGCGGTCCACGAGCTGCGGCCTGGCTCGAGCGCGCAGATGATCGAGTACGGCCAGCCGGGGACAGGGATGTGCTGGTCTTTGCCCCGTCCGTAGGTGTGACACAGGATCCGCTGCGGTGAGGTGTGTGCGTCGGGCCGCAGCCAGCAGGTGACGTCGACGGCCAGGACCAGTCGGCCGTCGTCGGCCCGCGGCAATGGCACTGCAGCCAGTGCCCGCCGCAGCCGGCCGGTATCGACCCGTCCATGAGCCACAGCCGCGTAGAGCCCGCCATGACCGCGGCGATGCTCGCCCACCAGCGACAGCTCGGCCAGAGACCTCACCGGCCCGTCACCGCACAGAACCGCGTCAGCCAGCTCGAACAACGCGTCCGAACGAGCGGTGAGACAGGAGTAGAACTCGCCCCGGAAGCATGGCCCTGTCTCACATTCGGTGGTGACAGAGCGTGCTGGCTTGTCGTTGACATGACGTGCGGAATGTCAACGAGCTTGTGGATGTGGTGTTTTCGGGGCTGTCGCCGCTGGTCATCGAGGAGGTGACCGACGAGGGCGAGCGGATTCTGGTGCGGGCACGGACTCCGCAGGGCACCGCGGTCTGTCCGGTGTGCGGCGCGTCGTCGGGGCGGGTGCACGGATCTCACCTGCGGACGGTGGCCGACGTGCCGGTCGACGGACGGCGGGTGGTGGTGCGGGTGCGGGTGCGACGCTTGGTATGTCCCACGCGCGGCTGCCGGCAGACCTTCCGCGAGCAGGTGCCCGGGGTGCTGGAGCGTTACCAGCGACGCACGACCCGTCTGACCAGGCAAATCAAGGCTGTGGTCAAGGAGTTAGCAGGCCGGGCGGGGGCACGGCTGCTGGCGATACTTGCCATGGGACTGTCGCGTCACACTGCCCTGCGCGCCCTGTTGCGCATCCCGTTGCCCACCGGGCGGGCGCCCCGCGTGATCGGGGTCGACGACTTCGCCCTGCGCCGGCGGCACCGCTATGCCACCGTGGTGATCGACGCCGAGACCCATGAACGGATCGACGTGCTGCCCGACCGCACGGCCGACACCCTGGAAGCCTGGCTGCGTGAGCATCCGGGCATCGAGGTCGTGTGCCGTGACGGCTCCGCGACCTACGCCGAGGCTATCCGCCGCGCCCTGCCCGACGCGGTGCAAGTTGGTGATCGCTGGCACCTGTGGCACAACCTGTGCGAAGCCGCCCTGAGCGAGGTCAAGGCCCACAGCAGCTGCTGGGCTACCGTGCCGGACGCGCCCCTGTATGCGGGGCCGCGTGCACAGACGACCCTGGAACGCTGGCACCAGGTCCACGACCTGCTCGAGGCGGGCGTGGGCCTGCTCGAATGCGCCCGCCGACTGCAACTGGCCCTGAACACCGTCAAACGCTACGCCCGCGCCGACCAGCCCGAACGGATGCTCCGCGTCCCCAAGTACCGTGCCAGTCTCGTCGATCCCTACCGCGAGCACCTGCGCAAACGCCGGGCTGAGGACCCCGCCGTCCCCGTCCTGCACCTCTTCGAAGAGATCAAAGCCCTCGGGTTCACGGGCTGTCTCAACCTTCTGCACAAGTACATCAACCAAGGCCGCGCGGACGCCGACCGCAGCCACATCTCGCCGCGCAGATTCGCCCGAATGCTGCTCACCAGGCCCGACAACCTCAAGGCCGAGCACCGACACCTCCTGGCCCGGCTCACGGCCGCCTGCCCCGAAACGACTCAACTGTCCGCCTGTATCCGGACCTTCGCCCAGCTCCTGAAGCCTCACCCAGGAAATGCCGACGCGCTCGAACTCTGGATCACCCAGGTCCGCACAGCCGATCTGCCGCATCTGCACGCCTTCACCCGAGGTCTGGAACGAGACCGCGACGCTGTGATCGCCGCGTTCACACTCCCGTACAGCAACGGACCCACCGAGGGCGTCAACACCAAGACCAAACTGATCGCGCGGCAGATGCACGGCCGGGCAGGCTTCACCCTCCTCCGCCACCGCATCCTCCTCGGATGATCTCACCCTTCGTCACCACCGAATGTGAGACAGGGCCGGAAGCATGACAGTTCCGCCAACGGCTCTCGCCGGGCATCGCGATGCAGCAGACTCATCCTCACGGCCTTCGTGCTGGACGTGTGTGTTCCTTGGTCGGAGCACATGTTCAGACGAAGGCCGCCTCCGTGTACGCCGGTTACCGAACCGAGTGATCAAGTTCGACGCACCATTCGACGCCGGACGTTAAAGATCAAGTTAGGGTCTGTTGCGAAAGTGCTGGTCACAGCCATTCGTTGATGGCTGCGATCAGCACGGTCGCTTCGTAGCGGACTGCACCGCCGTCAAGCTCGGGTCGGCCTCACCGACGGACACCGGCCGGGTCAGCCACTTCTCCGTCTGCCCGGGACGCGGCGCCTGAGCCGGGCCCGAACCCCCTGACGATCAGCCACCCGGCCAGCCCCAGCTCCCAGGCGAACACCGGGAGCGCGGCGGCCGCCCCCGCCACGGAGAGCTGCGCGTAGGCCCCGAACATCACGGCGACGGCCGAGGCGCAGATCAGCGGCCCGCCGACCAGCCCGAGCACGGCGATGAAGCGCGGCACGAGCCGTGCGCGGTACGCCAGGTACGCAAGCAGGACGGTGTTCAGGCCGAGGGCGATGTTGGGCCCGAGCAGGAACGTCCAGTCGTGCACGGCCGCCAGCGCGACGTCGGCGCCGTCCGCCGCCCCCGCGTCCCGCCGCAGGGTGACGAGCGCCAGGACGGCGACGATCCCGAGGGCGATGACGGCCGCCTCCAGCAGCCGCCCGAAGGCGTACCCGAGCGCGAGCCCCTCGCCGTGGCGCCGCAGGACGGGGAACAGCGCCGCCCCGGTACCGGCCACCGCCACCACCAGCACCACCTCGCAGAGCACCCCGAGCAGCGCCCGTGTGTCAGCGCCCTGCGCGAGCCGGCCGTCCGCCGCGCCCAGCAGGGGGCGGTACAGAACCGCCCCGGCTATCGCGGCGGCCTCGGTCAGCAGGAACAGCGACCCGGCGGCCACCGCGGTTCTCCGGTCCGGACTCATCTTCTCGGTACCCCTCGCTCGATGGTGGTGTACGCCGTACACCTGGCAGCGATCATAGGTGTACGACGTACACTCGTCAAGGAGAGGGCGCTGTCGAGGAGGGAAGGGGCCGAACCGGAATGACCCGGCAGGAAGCCACGCACACGCAACGGATCCCCCTGAACAGGGACCGCGTCCTGCGCGCCGCCGTCGCGCTCGCCGATGCCACCGGCATCGACGCGCTCAGCATGCGCAGGCTCGCGCAGGAGCTGGATGTCGTACCGATGGCCCTCTACAAGCACGTGGCCAACAAGGAGGAGCTGCTCGACGGCATGGCCGACGCCGTCGTCGGCGAGATCGACCCGCCGACCGCGGGCCCCGACTGGCAGCGCGTGGTCCGCGGGCGGATCCTCTCGGCCCGGCGGGTCCTGCTGCGCCACCCCTGGGCGGCCCGGGTCATCGAGTCGCGGACCGGCCCCACCCCGGCCGTGCTGGCGTACCTGGACTCGATGGCCGGCAGCTTCCGGGACGGCGGCCTCTCCGCCGACCTCACGCACCACGTCATGCACGCGATGGGCAGCCGCCTGCTCGGCTTCAGCCAGGAACTGTTCGACACCTCGGGCCCCTCCGGCCCGCCGGACCCCGGGCTGGCGGCGCGCTACCCGCACATCGCGGAACTGGCCGCAACGGCCGCACACGACGGGGGTTCCACGGTCGGTGGCGGCTGCGACGACCAGTTCGAGTTCGAATTCGCCCTGGACCTCCTCCTGGACGGCTTCGAAAGCCTCCGCCGCCAGGGCTGGACGTCCGCGCGGAGGCGTAGCGGGTGCGGGGGGCTGATCTAGCGTCGAAGGGGGAAGGAAACCCAGCCGAGCCGGGGCAGTGTTGCGCGCGGGCCCGCGTGCGCTCGGCGCCGTTCCCACGCGGAGCCGGCAACACTCAGCTCCCGGGCACCGGCTGCCGGTGCAGCCCACGCCCGGCGGCGGGCGTTCGCCAGATCTTGCATTCGCCTTTGAGGGCGGCCTCGTATCGGCCCTCGGCCAGCGCCGGCTCCGGCCGAAACGGTTCAGAGACCTTCTCGTCCTGGGCGAGGGTGTGAATCGCGCTGACCTTCTCCTGCGGAGTGACGGGCTTGGCGACCTGACGGCCCGTCCGGCGTCTCGCCTCGTCCGGAGTCCATCGGGACTTGTCCGGCGGCGGGGTCAGGATCGTGGCCCACCGTTCCTCGTCGTCGGCGAGGGACGCGAGGATGTTGTGGGCGGTGAAGGACACCCCCGACACCCGGCGGTCCTTCGGCCACTTCGAGGCGGTCCACCGGGCCTGCTTCACCGACGAGCACGACATCCCGATGTCCTCGGACGGACGGAACAGCGAGGCCTTGACCGTGAACAACTCGTCCGTCGGCGACGCACCTCCGTGCTCGCGCATCGGCTCGACCTTGAGTGCGTAGTCGCCGCTCGTGAACTGAGCTCGGCTGGCCGTCTCGACCAGTTTCCGCAGCTCAGCCACGATCACCTGGACGAGCGACACCCCCGTTCCCAGACTGCACAGAGCCGTCAGTGGAATCGCGGAATGATGCGTCCATCCCAACTCCGCCTACTTGGAGTCGTGGACCTCGGCGGGCGGAACCATGTGGTCGACGTCCAGACCTCCGGCGTCTGTGACCGTGACCCTCGCCACCCTGCCCCTGCTCGCCACGCGAGGGCCCGCTGGTGGGCCTGGCGGTAGGCGGTCCCGTCGGTGCCGGCTCGTCCTCTCCACTCCTGCGCGGTGATGACGTGGCGGCCGGGCGCCGCTCGTGTGGGTGATCTGTGTGTGGCGGCGAACCGCTGGCGCTTGCCGAGGCGTCGTGGCCGGGTATGGAGCGCATTGATGAGCTGCATGTGTCCGAGCCGGGTCTGGTGGTCCTGGATATCACTGCTGCGGATGAAGCGATACCGCCGTCGCGGCGATGGCCGAGCTGGACCAGTGGTGGGAGACCTCCGGGGCGGGCCCGGTGCGGCGGGTGCCGGGTGAGGCGGGTGCCGGGTGAGGCGGGTGCCGGGTGAGGCGGGCGTGAGGGCCCGGCTGTACGCGCGTCTTCGCATGCCCGGCTCACCGCCACGGTGATCCGTGCCGCCCCCACTTTCCCGCCAGTGCCCGCGCGTCAGGAGCGGGAGCGGCGTCACGGCGGTGGCGCCCGCGTTCGGTGCCGCTGGGCGGTACGGGTGACTTGGGGAGTGACAGAACCATCGCGTGACCGTGCCGGCCTCGGCCGTGGTGTGCGGACGTCTTCTTGGCGCTTGTTTTCTTGGCCGTGCTCTTGGTGGCCGCGGTCGTCTTCCTCCCGGATGTCTTCTTCGGCATCTCGTGCACGGTGGCGTGCTCGCCTTCGCCGCGTGCTTCCCGGGCGGCTTCCACCGACGCGTTCAGCGCGGCCATCAGGTCGACGACCAGTCCCCCGCCGGGCTCCTGCTCGCCTTCGGCCTTGGGGGCTTCTTTCCCTCGGCCTCTCCATGAGCTGGATCGCGGCGTCGATCTCGCCGTCGTCCACGTCGGCCGGTTTCGGCGTCAGCTCCTGCGGCGAGCGGATCTCGTCCGGCCAGCGCATCGCGTGGGAGGACGATGACGTTGTCCTTGATCCGCAGACAGCGTCCGGGCACGGCGACCAGCGCCTGGGCTTCAACGACGCCGACGGCCGCTTCTACCGGCTGTGGCAGCATCGTCGGCCCGAGCCGATGCACACCGCCCCTCAGGCGCTGATCCGGCGGTGCACGTTTGCATCACTAAGCCACTGACGTCAACGTCACTGAGTCACTGAGTCACTGAGACCGTCAACTCCGGGCGGTCTGTCGTGAAGTATGGAATTCTACGGACGCATGCCCTAGTGTCTCGTGATTCCGTCAGCGTTACTTGATCTTGTATGGCAGGGTCTTCTGGTGTGGAGCTCTCCGTGGAACAGGCCGCCGAGTTGCGGGAGTTGGTGAACAGTCGGGATGTTCCTGCGGACATGGCAACGCGGGGCCGGATCGTGCTGTGGTCGAGTGAGGGGCGTCGGCGCAAGGACATTGCCGAGCTGCTCGGGGTGTCGCTGCCGACCGTGGACCGCTGGAAGATCCGCTATGCCGAGCAGGGCCTGGCCGGGCTGGAAGGTGAGCGTCCTGGTGGCGCGCGGGAGCAGGTGCCGGCGCGGGTGCGGGCCCGGGTGATTGCGCTGACGCGCATGACGCCGCCGGACCGTACGGGGCTTTCGCACTGGTCCACGCGGGAGTTGGCGAAGTATCTGGAGCGGGCCGAGAACATCACCGTGTCCTGGCACTACATTGCGCGCGTCTGGCGGGAGGAGAGCCTGAAGCCGCACCGGTTGGGTACCTTCAAGATTTCCAAAGACCCCGCGTTCGCGGAGAAAGTGGCCGATGTGATCGGCCTGTATCTGGCTCCGCCGGGTGGCGCGGTGGTCCTCTCGATCGACGAGAAGACGCAGATCCAGGCTCTGGACCGGACCCAGCCGGTGCTGCCGGTCGCCTTCGCGGCGAGCGAGCAGCGCACCGCCGACTACGTCCGGCACGGCACCACGAACCTGTTCGCCGCCCTGAACGTGACCACCGGTGAAGTGCTCGGCGAGTGCAGGCCGACCCGGAACGGCAAGGATTTCCTGGCCTTCTTGAAGAAGGCGGTGAAACCGTACGCCGGGAAGGACATCCATGTCGTCCTGGACAACCTCTCGACGCACACCACACCCGAGGTCAAGGAGTGGCTGGTCAAGAACCGGCAAGTCCACTTCCATTTCACTCCCGTCGGTTCTTCGTGGCTGAACCAGATCGAGATCTGGTTCGGAATCCTCACCCGGCAATCCATCCGCCGCGGCACGTTCTCCAGCGTCAACGTCCTGATCAAACAGATCCGCGACTACATCAACTCCTGGAACACGACAGCGAAACCGTTCACCTGGACCGCGACCTCCGGCGAGGTCCTCGCGAAGGTCCGACTCGTCGCGACCAACGTGAAGAAACTCGTCAATAACAACTCGAACTGACATGAACAGAATCACGAGACACTAGACGAGCGCGGAGTTGCACGTACGGATGAAACGATGGTTGGCCGAACGGGGCATTCACTACCTGTTCCTCCTCTTCTCTGCGGTCCTCGGTGTGGCCGTTGCCGTCGTCTCCGTGTGGGCGGATGGGACCCAAGGGGCTGACAAGAGACTCTGGGCTCTCATAGCCGGCGTCTCTGCCTTCGGCGTCGTCCTGATCACCCACTTCGAGAAGCGCCTGGTGGAGAAGGGCAAGAAGCGGGCCGAGGATCGCGCCATCCGGGCGGAGGCGGACATGACGAAGCTGTACTCGACGACCCTGCGTCCCCTGAGTGACACGGTCAAGGCGCTGACTGCGCTCTACGCGACCGCGGCCCCGCTGCCGTCCTCCGTGCCCGCGCAGACGGTCTCCGACCTCCAGCAGAAGCGTAAGGAAGTCCTCGATCGCGTCCTGGCCGGAGCGGTCTCCCTCACCGCTCCGCCGGTTGGGCCGGGCTTCATCCCGCGGGCCCGGTGCAGCTTCTACCTGTACGACGCCGCCACGGGCGGCTTCACTCTGGAGGACACCTTCCCCGGGTACCGAACGCCCAGGGCAGTCATCGACCCGGTCGGCGCGGCGCACATGAAGAACGCAATCCTCGGCGGAGGCGGCAAGACCTTCAGAATCGACGGCGACCAGGAGAAGCACTCCTATCTGATCCCGGTCGGCACGGGATACGAAGCGGTGATCGCCGTCCCAGTCATCCACGGGACCGAGGAGATAGGCATACTCTCCGTCGACGCACCCAGCTTCTCGGACTTCATCGATCCGCATGTCACGCTCATGGAGTCACTGGCCAACATCCTCGCGGCTTCCTACGCATTGAGGTAAAGGAGGCTTTCGATGGCACGGTGGAACCGTCGGCGTCGGCCGCGCAGACGATCCGGCGAACCTCACATGCCCGAGTCCATGGAGGGCGTCAGTGCCGAGGACTGGGGGCTGCTGGTGGAGCACGAGTACACGCACCGTGCCGCCCTCGACGAGGCACGCCGTAATGTCGAGGCCGAGCTGGCCCGGCCCCGCGAGCGGAACCTGTCGAACCTGGGCATCACCGTCGTCGCGTCGCTCGTGTTCGGCGTCATCGCCGTCGCCCTGTTCACCATGGGGTTTGGATGGTGGAGTCTCCTGCCGGTGGCCATGTTGGTACCGGCGCTCGTCCTGGCCCTTCACTTCGCACCGCGGGTCCTCCGCCCGGAGCCCGAGACCCCTGGACCGGGATCGGGATCGGGTCCGGGCACCAGCGGTAGCGGCGTACCCGGGTGACGGTCAGCCCCACCCATATGCTCTTGCCGTACGCGCTCCTCGTCGCGGTGATCATCTCCTGTGCCGAGCTCGAACCACACTCCGCCCTGATCACAGGCGTCGCCTGATTGCCTGGAGCTGGAGATCGCCTTCACCTACGGGACGTCCTACGACAAGAGCTGGTCAAGGAAGGCGCCGAGGCGGCATCGCCGAGGACCTGTGCCCCTCCGAGATCGGACGGGCACCATCGAGGCAGGCCTGTCCGACCCGCATCGCGGTTCATGACATCCTGTGACGTCACAACTCGCCGGATGGGCTCGGCGGACGTCCGGGGGTTACGGGGAAGGTCGATGAGGCTCTGCTTCCTGGTGGAGGAGCACTACCGCCATGACGGCATGCCAATTGAGGTGATCCGTCAACTGACCTCTTGGGGGCACCAGGTGGACGTGCTGCGGCCGGGCGGTTCCCTGCTGCGCATGACCGAGGCCGTGCGGGCGGGTACCCATGACGCGTGGGTCCTCAAGACGGTCTCCGGCGGCCCGGGGCTCACCTTGCTCGAAGCCGCGGCCTCGACCGGGATGACGACCGTCAACGACGCCCGGTCGATACGAGGTGTACGGGACAAGGCACTGGCCGCGGCGATCGGTCGCAGCCGTGGTCTTCCTCTGCCGCCGACCTACGCGGCTGCGCGGCCGGAGCTGCTGGCGGAGATACCGGCGTCGGAGTACCCGCTGGTGATCAAGCCCGCCGACGGCAGCTCGGGACGGGCCGTGTACCTGGTGCCGTCGCCGGATCGGCTCGCCGCGATGGTCCCCGAACTGGAGAGGGAGGGCATGCTCATCGCCCAGCCGTATGTGACCAACTCGGGCATCGACATCAAGGTGTACTGCGTCGGCGGCGAGCTGTACGCGACCGAGCGCCGCTCCCCACTCCACCCGGACCGCTCGGTGCCCGAACGCCGCGTGCCGCTGTCGGCCGAGGTGGCCGCGATAGCCGCCCAGGTCGGGGCGGTCTACGGCCTCGACCTGTACGGCGTGGACGTACTGCTGGGTCCGGACGGCCCTGTGGTCGTCGATGTGAACGACTTCCCGAGCTTCCGTCAGGTCCCGGACGCGGCGGCGAGGGTGGCACGAGCCGTGCTCGGGCTGGCCCGCACAGGCAGCGCGTCCGGCGCAGCCACGCTGCCCGCTACCCGTCCGCCGCAACAGCACGGCGCGGTCGACGAGTCGTCGTTGACGCCCTGCCGGCACCCTGTGCAGGTCCCGGCTATGGTCCAGGTTCCTGCGGCGGCGGGCGAGAGCCTTTGAGGATTGGCCTGATCACGCCTGAGCCAGGCCATCCGCTGCTGGCCGCCACCGCCGCCCTGCTCACCCCCGAGCATCAAGTTGAGACGCTGGACCCGAAAACGGTGGGGAAAGTCCCCGCGCCGCTCGCCGACGTCTATCTGCTGAAGTCGCGTACGCCACGTGCCCTGTTCCTCGCCCGCGACCTGGAGCAGCGCGGCGCCCCGGTGGTGAACTCGGCTGCGGCGACCGCACTGTGCCAGGACCGTACAGCGATGGCGGAGCAGGCCCGGCGGGCCGGCCTCCCGTTCGCGAGCACCCGCACCTTCACCACACTCGCGCAACTGGCATCCGGCCCACGGCTCCCCGGCCCAGTGGTAGTCAAGAGCCGCCACAGCCGAAAGCACGACCTGGTGGCCCGCCTCGACAACGGCATACAACTGCAGGAGCTTGCCGCCACATGCCCGCAGGAGCCGGTCATAGTGCAGGAGTTCACACCGAACAGCGGCTGGGACCACAAACTATGGGCGGTCGGAGACCAGCTCTTCGCCGCCCTGCGCCGTTCCGAACTCTCCCCCGAGGGGCGCGGCCCCACACTGCCACTCACCCCCGATAACCTGCCGCCTGGCTGGCCCGCATTGGTGCGCCGGGTCGGCGAGGTCTTCGAACTCGACGTCTACGGCGTGGACATCATCGACACGGGCGACGGCGCCCCGCTGATCGTTGACATCAACGCCTTTCCCGGCGTCCGGGGTCAGTCCGGCGCTCCGGAGGCCCTGGCAGCACTGACCCTGTGCAGAACCAACCAGTCATCGACTGCAGGCACGCGGCGGATGACTCAGGCCCGCGCCAAGTAGGGCAGCCCGACGCTTCATGACCCATCGTAGACACCGCGCTGGATGCCCTGCGAGGGCTGACCGAGCACCGGTGCACCGGATGTGGCGGGGCAGCAGCGGCACGGTGCGGACGCGAAGCTCAAAGCCATGGGACTGTTCATGGACCAGATCAGTGAGAAGGTTGCCTGAGGCTCGGGATGAGGAGGTACGGGTCCCTACCCGGATCATCCCCCACGAGCTCACCCAGGTGGAGATCACAAGCCGGGTCGATCCTGTGACTGGCACCTCTGCGGGGTGCGGGAGGTGTGTATCAGCGAGTCGGCCAGGGGGATTCGAGGGCGCCGGCTTCCATCAGGGCCCGGGACTCCGCGTCATTACGGTAGGCCAGCAGAATGGCCGTCAAAGGGAGCGTCTGCCCCGTCACACGTGACCGTGCCGACACAGGGCGCCGCACGAAAGTGACGGGGCCGGGCGGGACACCTGTCCCCTGTCATCCAAGCGAGACTCTTAGAGGGTGTCTCACGTGGCAAGTTTCGCGAGCTTCTTGTAGCAGGTCAGGGCGGCGGCCAGGCCGAGGAAGGCGAGGAAGTGCGAGCCCTTTCGTTCGTATCGGACGGTGAGGCGGCGGTAGCCGAAGAGCCAGGCGATCGACCGTTCGATCTTCCAGCGGTGCCGACCGAGGCGTTCGCCGGACTCGATGCCGGGCCGCGCGATGCGCGCGACGAGCCCGCGCTCGCGCAGCCAGGCCAGGTGCTCGGCGGAGAAGTACGCCTTGTCCGCGCGGAGTTTGACGGGTCGGCGCCGTCGTGGTCCCCGGCGGGACCGGACGGCGGGTATGCCGCGGATGAGCGGCTTGAGGGCGAGGCTGTCGTGCATGTTCGCGCCGGACACGGCGACGGCGAGCGGGATGCCCTGGGCGTCGGACAGCACGTGCAGCTTGCTGCCCTTCTTGCCGCGATCGACCGGGTTCGGCCCGGTCAGCGATCCCCCCTTTTGGCGCGAACGGAGGCCGCGTCGACGATCGCCGAGGTCCAGTCCACCTCGCCCCGGGCCCCGAGTTCGTCCAGCACCGCCCGGTGCAGCCGACGCCACAGGCCGGCCTCGGTCCATACCGTGAAGCGGCGATGCGCGGTGGCGGGCGACGTGCCGAACGTCGGCGGCAGATGCCGCCAGGCACAGCCGCTGGTCAGCGCGTACACCACTGCCGTGAACACGGCCCGCTCGTCACACGGAGCGGTCCCACCACCTTGCGGACGAGCAGCGAACGACGGCAGCAACGGGGCGGCCAGCTCCCAGAGTTCATCAGGAACAGACGCTTCGATAGATCAGCACCCACGACCGGCATCATGCCGCACGAACATCAAGTCACGTGAGACAACCTCTAAGCCTTGATTGGTGCGGCCGACCTGGCGGCCTTCTCGATCTTCGCGCAGTAGGCTGCACGGGCTTCCTCGTCGATCTGCTTCTCGTGTTCGGCGCGCAGCCCGGTCCGGCCGTCGAGGCCCTCGCGCAGGATATCGGCGTGCCCGGCATGCCGGATGGACTCGC
The DNA here is from genome assembly GCF_026341125.1 of Streptomyces sp. NBC_01142. NCBI lineage: Bacteria > Bacillati > Actinomycetota > Actinomycetes > Kitasatosporales > Streptomycetaceae > Streptomyces > Streptomyces sp. NBC_01142. The sequence continues at coordinate 3,784,878 of NZ_JAPEOR010000001.1, read as the reverse complement.
CGAGGACATGGACCATGATGGCGAACAGGTTCGTGTTGGGATAAGGCTCCGTCCACCACGGCACGTGGCCGGGGGCGTCGAGGGGAAGCTCGTTGATCGTCGCGTCCGAGTGTTCCCACGTGCGCCGGTAGAACCCGATGATCTGATCGCGGGTCTCGTCCTCGGTCGCCCACAGATCGCTGCCGTTGGAGTCCTGCCACCGGGGCAGCGGTTCCGGGGAAGGGCGGTCGAAGACCTCGCCGAAGTACCTGGCCTCGACGGTGGCCACGTGTTTGACCAGGCCGAGGAGGTTGGTCCCGGTCGCTGTCAAAGGTCGGCGGGCGTCGTATTCGGACAAGCCGTCGAGTTTCCAGAGCAGCGCCTTGCGGTCCCGCCGCAGTCTCCCGTGCAGGTTGTCTTTCGCGAATTCATCGATCATGCGGCATGAGCCTGCCATGGGCTGCTCGTGGTCTCAAGATCCCGTACGTGGTCCGCAACGACTGGCAGAGCCGAGGCCTGGCCATGGCCGCCGCCCTGACCTGCTACAAGAAGCTCGCGAAACTTGCCACGTGAGACAACCTCTTCATCAGTTAGTGAAGGTGACCTGAAGGCCGGCCGACGCAGTCTCGATGAGCCCCTTGACGGGCAGGCGTTTGAAAGTCGCATCCAGCCTTCCAGGCCGCAGATACAACGATCATCAGACCGTAGGGACACGCGCCGATATGTCCGTACGAGCGATCTAGTCGCCACTCCTCATCAGCAGCTCCGCCGCAAGTTCGCGATTTCTGAAGGCGCAGCGCGGTGAACTTGCGGGTGTGTGGTCGGGATATCGAGGTCGGGGACGTGGGTTTGAGCGCGTGAGCGCAGGGTGGGGCAAGGAGTGGACACCAATCGGTGAGGAGGGATGTGTGGCTTGTCGGGCCCGGCTCCGTTGGTGAGGGTGAGGCCCCGGGCCGGTGGGTTGATCGGTCGGCGAGCATTGATCGCTTCTGAGCCTGCTGGTGAGGTTGGCCGGCATGACCGACCACAGAGCCGACCACAGAGCCCTCGCCTGGCCACCTGCCCCGATCAAGACCGAGCGGCTCGTACTCCGCGAGTCCGAGGCCCGGGACCGCGTGGCGGTCATCGAGCTGAACGCCTCGCCGGAGGTGGGCACTTACCTCGGTGGCCCTCGACTGCGTGCCGAGCTCGAACGCACGGTGCCCGATACCCGGGCGGCGCCCTGGCTTCTTCGTGGTCGAGCTCGACGGAGCGACGATCGGCACAATCCAGCTCGACCCGCAAGACCCCGAGCGTCCAGGTAACCGCCGGGAGGCCGGGGAGACCGAGCTCGGCTACCTGTTCCTGCCGGAGGCGTGGGGACGCGGGTACGCCACCGAGGCGTGCGCAGCGGCACTCGACTGGTTCGCCGGCGCGCTTCCCGGTGAGCCGGTGGTGCTCTACACCCAGACCGCCAACGCCCGCTCGATGCGCCTCGCGGCGAAGCTCGGGTTCACCGAGCTGGAGCGATTCGAGGCGTACGGCGCCGAGCAGCGGTTCGGCGTGTGGTCTTCGGTCACGCCGCCCGCTTGATCTCTTGCTCGACAGCGCGGATCCACGGGCCCACCGCTCGACAACCCCTCCCTGCCCCCGCGGAGGAACCTGCCGCATATCCCACATTACGGGTGCCAGGAAGGCCGGCCGACGGAGTCCTCTGGAGCCCCGTGAGGGGCAGGTTGGCTAGGGTCACATCCGGCCTTCCTGGCTGGACGCGGAGTTCACAGCCCGACCGGGTGCCCACCTGCACGCCCGTACTGTAGCGATCCTGATCGCAGCTCTTAATTAGCAGCGAGGACGAGCGGCAGTACCGGTGTCCCGGGCTACCGCTCATGCCCGATCGAGCCTGCTTGAAGGGTACGGGCGTTTGACGTCCGCCCCAACGATCGGATCGCGCCGCACGATGCCGAAGCGTCGGGTGGGGCTTCGAGCGGTGGGGTGCCGGAGGCGGAGCCTCTGGCGAACGTGAGGTGGACGTCCGGCTGCTGGAGGTCTTCTCACGACCGGGCCGCTGTCGCCTGGGGTCGATGCGGCTGGTGACCGGCTCGCGACGCTGCCCGTGCTGTTCCACCTGCTTTGGCGGCAGGAGTTGTGCGTCCAGGGGATGGCGGTCGAGCTCCTGTGGCTGCGGCGTTGGCGTAGCGGCGGGCCAGGCACGCGAAGGCGTCCTTGAGCTCGGCCGGGCCGACGACCTCGATGTCGGCGTCGAACCGGCCGATGGTGGCGGCCAGGCCGGGCCATGACCACGAGCCCAGGACGAGACGGCAGCGGTCCGGGCCGAGTTCCTCGACCACTCCGTCGCGGGTGTAGCGGGAGACGTCGGCGGCGGGCAGGTCGAGGATCACCTCGCCGCGGCAGGGCCAGTCGCCCGAGACGTCGGAGCCCCGGAACCTGCCGGCCACGAAGGCGGCCACGTCACCTCCGGGCAGTTCGCGCGGGGTGAAGCGGGGCCCCGCGGGGGTGCGCGGGATGATCCGATCGACGCGGAAGGTGCGCCAGTCCTCGCGGTCGAGGTCCCAGGCGACGAGGTACCAGCGCCCGCCCCAGGTGACGAGGTGATGGGGCTGCACCCGGCGCGCAGGGGGTTCGGCGCGGTCGTCGCCTCGCAGTGGGGATGCATAGTCGAAGCGCAGGACTTCGCGGGCATGGACGGCGGCGCTGAGCGTCATCAGCACGTCGCTGTCGGCCTGTGGGGCCGGCCGGGTCGCGGGCCGCTCGACGGCGGTGATCCGGAGGGAGTCGATGCGGTGGCGCAGCCGTGCGGGCATGACCTGCCGGACGGTGGTGAGCGCGCGCGCCGCGGCCTCCTCGATGCCGGCACCGGTGGTGATGGCGCTCTGGAGGGCGACAGCGAGGGCGACGGCCTGCTCATCGTCGAACAGCAATGGGGGCAACTCCGGGCCGGCGTCGAGCCGGTAGCCGCCGTCGGGGCCCTTGGTGGCCACGATGGGGTAGCCCAGCTCGCGCAGGCGGTCGACATCGCGGCGCACGGTGCGCGGGCTGATGTCCAGCCGCTCGGCCAGTAGCGCCCCCGGCCAGTCCCGGCGTGCCTGGAGCAGTGAGAGCAACGACAGCAGTCGCGCTGAGGTCTTCTGCATGTTCCCCATGTTGCCTCGAGTGGCGGACATTTCCTGTCCGCTTCTGCTGCGACGGTGGTGATCGAGCGGGGCCGGGCGAGCCGGTCCTCGTGATCGCCAGGCGGGGGTACCTCGCTCCCGCGAGAGACAAGGAGCGACCATGTCCGTCAACGCTGTGACCCACCTGAACTTCCGAGGCGACGCCCGGGAGGCACTGACGTTCTACCAGTCGGTGTTCGGCGGGGACGTGGCCATGGTCACGTACAAGGACGCCGGCAACGTCCAGGAGCCGTCCGAGGCCGACCAGGTGATGTGGGGCCAGGTGGCCGCCGGCAGCGGGTTTCGCGTGATGGCCTGCGACGTTCCCTCGCGCCTGCCGTGGAACCGGGGCGAGAATGCGTTCTTCGTCTCGCTGCGCGGGGAGACGACCGGGGAGGTCACCGCGTACTGGGAGAAGCTTTCCGGCGGCCCGACCGTCCTGCAGCCGCTGGGCCCCGCGCAGTGGGCACCCGTCTACGGCATGCTGACGGACCGGTTCGGCGTCACCTGGGTCGTGGACGTCGTCAGCGAGTACGAGGCGTCCTGACCACCAGGAGCCGGCCCGGTGGCGGACATCCGCCGCCCGGCCCCCGCTCCGACGACGGCGTACGACGACGGCCTACGAGGTCGGCGTACGAGGACGGCCTACCCAACCACCACGCGAGGCGAAGGCAAGGATGTACCAGTGAGGATGCGCGCGCTGGGCCGGACCGGAATCCAGGTCAGCCCCTACTGCCTGGGCACCACGATGTCCGACCAGGTCGGAAACCCTGACCACGACAACTGCGTCCGGAGCGGCCACCGCCGGTGGCGATAGCGGAGGTACTGGGTGATGACCTCGCGGTCAGGTCATCGAGCCGTCGGGGATGGCCGCCGATGGTGATCCTGCGATCTGCCAACCCGGCTTCATCGACGAGGAGTTCGCTCAGAGCCGTGGGGCGGGCGGCGTGAACGGCGGTGAGCGCGAGGGGCGATCGGCGGGGCACCAGGGAACACGCGAGGTATCCCACAAGACGTACTGCGGGACACCACCAGCGCCTTGATGTGCAACTCGGGCCGGGTGCTCGGCGACGAGTGGTTCGTCTTCTGCAACAGCCTGAAGAGCCCCGACGGCTCGGTGGAGCACACCGGCGACAACCTCACCGGCGAGGGGGACGACGAGTCGGTCCTCATCGACCTCTCCAAGGTGCCCGCCACCTGCGACAAGATCGTCTTCTCGGTCTCGATCCACGACGCCGACAACCGCGGGCAGGCTTTCGGTCAGGTCAGCAACGCGTTCATCCGCGTGGTGAACCAGGCCGACGGCCAGGAGCTCGCCCGCTATGACCTCAGCGAAGACGCGTCCACGGAGACGGCGATGATCTTCGGCGAGGTCTACCGGCACACCGGTGAGTGGAAGTTCCGCGCCGTTGGCCCGGGGTATGTGTCAGGGCTGCGAGGCATCGATCTAGACTTCGGGGTCAATGTTTCGTAAAGCCAGATACGGCGCGGGGGAGCCCCGTACAAAACGATTGGGTAGCCAGTGCTTCTGAAAACGTTCGGCTGGTCGTTCGCGGTCACCGCGCTCGGCCTGGTCGCGGCGGTGTTATACGGGGGGTGGACCGGCTTCGGGATCGTGGCGATCCTGTCCATCCTCGAGATCCCGGTGTCCTTCGACAACGCCGTGGTCAACGCCGGGATCCTGAAGAAGATGAATGCCTTCTGGCAGAAGATCTTCCTCACCATCGGCGTCCTGATCGCGGTCTTCGGCATGCGCCTGGTCTTCCCGGTCGTGATCGTCGCCATCAGCGCCAAGATCGGTCCGATCGAAGCGGTACGGCTCGCACTCGACGACAAGGACAAGTACCAGCAGCTGGTGACCGACGCCCACCCGTCGATCGCCGCCTTCGGTGGCATGTTCCTGTTGATGATCTTCCTCGACTTCATCTTCGAGGACCGGGACATCAAGTGGCTCGGCTGGCTCGAGCGTCCGCTCGCCAAGCTCGGCAAGGTCGACATGCTCTCCGTCTGCACCGCCCTCATCGTGCTGCTCGTCTCCGCGATGACCTTCGCCACCAACGCCCACCAGCACGGCGGCATCCATGCGGACAAGGCGGAGACCGTCCTGATCGCCGGCATCGCGGGCTTGATCACCTACCTGATCGTCGGCGGCCTCTCCGGCTACTTCGAGAACAAGCTCGAGGAAGAGGAGGAGCGCGAGCACGAGGCCGAGGAAGAGGCCAAGAGGAGCGGCAAGAAGGTCCCGGCGGTCGTGATGGCCGGCAAGGCCGCGTTCTTCATGTTCCTCTACCTGGAGGTCCTGGACGCGTCCTTCTCCTTCGACGGCGTCATCGCCGCCTTCGCGATCACCAACGACATCGTCCTGATGTCGCTCGGCCTCGGCATCGGCGCGATGTACGTCCGCTCGCTCACGGTCTACCTGGTCCGCAAGGGCACCCTCGACGACTACGTCTACCTGGAGCACGGCGCGCACTACGCGATCGGCGCCCTCGCCGTAATCCTGCTCGTCACCATCCGGTACGAGATCCACGAGGTCATCACGGGCCTCGTCGGCGTCGTCCTGATCGCCTGGTCCTTCTTCTCCTCGGTCCAGCGCAACCGCAGGCTAGCGGCGGCCGAGGGAAAGGACACGGGGTCCAACGAGAAGGCTGAGGTCTCCTCCGGCGTCTGAGCCGGGCCGCCAGCGCGGGCCGCAGGGCCGCCGCCAGGCGGACGGTGTCCTCCGCGAAACCCAACCCGCCGAAGATCAGAGGCAGTTGGTGTTGATCGATGATCAAGGCCAGGTCGGCAAGGGTAACCGCCCCTGCTCGAGTGCGGACTCGAGGAATGCCTTGGCGGCGTTGGCTTAGCGCATTGCGGCGCCTTCGCTGATGCCGAACACGGCGGCCAGGTGGAGGGCATCCGGTCCGCGGGTGAGGGCCTCTTCGAGCTGGCGGTCCATCCGGATTTGGTTGAGCGTCACGCCGGTCTCGAGGAACTGATCGCTGAGCCAGTGGAAGCTGACGGGCCTCTCGTTCTACGCGGCGTGCTCGGAGATGATCAGGTGGGGGTTGATGGTGTGCGGCCACCGCCGGTGGCGATAGCGGAGGTACTGGGTGATAGACCATGAGCCGCTCCGCCACTTCTGTGCTCTTCAGCCCACTGGCCAAGCGGAGCCGGCGAAGCTCGGCGCCCAGGCGGCGTCTCTTGACGGTGGGCTTGATATTCGCCGCCCCGTGCGATGTGCCTACGGCTCCAAGTCAGCTTGCTCAAACGCAGGTTGCCATGGGCCACGGCTTGTTGATCGCCTGCCGTGCCCGGGTGTTCGTGGAGCAGCCGAAACGGAGTCTTACGTTGGCATTTGCCACAAAGTAAATGCGGTGCCCGAGCTGGGGGCAGTGCCGGTGGTCATGCTGAGGCCTTGTTGTGTGGTCCGGGTCAGGGCGTGCAGGTGTCGGCGGGCGTCGGATCCCTTGCCGAGGAGAAGTGCGGCGGGGGTGAAGTGCGGTGGGTCGATGCGGCGTTCGAGGGCGGGGAGGTAGCTCCAGCGCACGGCCGGGTGAGCGGAGTGGGCGTAGTGGAGATCGGCGTAGGGGAGCCAGATGGCGGCGGCGATCCACTCGAGGATACGGCTGCGGGGTACAGGCACAGGCAGCGTGCGGCTTCGACCCGGGGCGGGGTGCCGGTGCGGGGCTGGGGGTCCAACCATGTGTGTTCGCCGAGCAGGCTGAGCCCAGGCCAGTTGGACGTAGAGCAGCAGGCGCGGCACGAGTGCGCCGCAGGTCGCGACGGTCCAGCCTCCGGCAGGTACGGGCGGCGGCTGTCCGATGCCAGGCGCCGGGACGCAGGCGGTCAACTCGCGCCAACCTGCTGCTCGCCGAAGCCTTCGCCCATCACCCGCTCGCCTTCGGCCCGGTCACCCTGCGCCGAAAGCGGCACGTAAGAGACCTCCACCAAGCCGGCCTGCGCCCCGGCGCCACCTGCGGCCAGTTCGCCACCGCGCGCCGGTTGGGCGCTACCTCCAAACCCGGTCCTTCAGGGCCGGTCAAGTGGACGAAGCCTTCCGTGCCAGTAGCCGGTAGGCGTTACCACGGTTCACCGACCGAGCCGCCAATGTGATCAGCAGATCGAGGAATCCTGCCACGGCTAGTGACGGGACCTTGGCCACCATGGATGCCTTCCGAGCCGCCCGGTAACCCGTGCCGCGGTGCCGTAGCCAGGGAGCGTCGGGGTCGGGCATGAGAGCGTCCCAGAAACGCATGGTAGCCATCATGAGATCTGCTCCCGCCTGGTGTGCGACACCTCGTTCCTCGGCCACCGGGTCGAGTCCCCTGTTCCTTAGCGCCTCCTTCAGGTTGGCGATCGGGAACATGTGCAGATGCTGCGGTTGGCACCACGGATTCCAGCGCCGGCCCAGAACGCGACTCAGCGGCCACTCAGGGTCTGGAACCTCGATCAGGAGAAGCCCACCGGGAGGCAGCACTCGGGCTGCCGCGTCCAATTCCGCAAAAGGGGAGACAGTGTGCTCCAAGTAGTGGTGCATGCTCACCATGTCGTAGCGGCCGGACAGTTCGGTGGCCAATTCCGGAAACAGCCCACGATGAGAGTGGTGAATCCAACCTCGACGTACACCCTTCTCGACCCCGTCTCCAAAATCCAGGCCGTCGAAGACGGCATCAGGCCAATTCCGGCGGGCCGACCTGCAAAAGTGTCCGTGTCCCGCCCCCACGTCCAGCCACGCCTTGGGCGTACTGGGCGAGAGGTAACGGTCGACAAATGCAATCCGCCCCCTGTATGTGGCGGTTTGCAGCTTGAACATTCTCTCCCGAAGTTCCTCCTGGTAGCCGTCGTAGCAGTCCCGGTAGTAGAATTCCAACCCCTCTGGGGTAAGCCTCGGATTCTGAAACACGTGGCCACACCCTCCACACTTTTCGAGTGTGAATCTTCCCGGCTTCATCTGGACCACGTCTGGGCTCTGCAAGAGCACTGCCAGCGCGACCGAACCACACCATGGGCATTCGGTGCTCCTGGGCTCAAGAAAACGTTCCACTCCGCTATCGATTTCGGATTGGTAGCGCATTCGAGATGCTGCCATCTCACTGAGACGCTCCGCGAAGGTGATCTGAGTCTCTTGGGAAGCCATAGGGTCTCCAGGGGGATGAAGGTAGCCGCGACGTATCTGACGCTTTCAAACCGTCAAGGCCACGTTCTGCTACGGCAACTCGAAGACTCCGTTCAGACTAATCGCAATCGGCAGAGCCCAGTCCGGCCACTCTGAGGGAGTACGTACGGTGGTGCGCCACTTCTGGTCGTGTTCCACTGCGTACATGCAAGAGATCGGGATTTCGGTCGTCGTACCGTGCTACGACGAGGCTGAAGTGGTCGGAACTTTTCACGCCGCCTTGACTGCGGAGCTTGAGCTGATCGGTGAGCCCTATGAGATCTGCTACGTCGACGACGGCAGCCGTGACGGTACCGCCGAGAGGCTGAGGGAGCTGGCCGTCTCCGCACCGCAGGTTCGTTACACATCGTTCAGCCGGAACTTTGGGAAGGAGGCCGCGCTCCTCGCTGGCTTGCGCATGTCTCGGGGGACTGCGGTCATCCTCATGGATGCCGATCTGCAGCATCCCCCGAATCTCGTACACCGCATGGTGGAGCTGTATCGACGCGGCTACGATCAGGTGGTCGCACGTCGCGACCGTGTGGGTGAAGGCATCGTACGGACTGCGGTCAGCCGGGCTTACTACCGTCTCGTTCGCCGTTTTATGGATGTTGAAGTCATGGACGGGGCGGGCGACTTCCGTTTGCTGTCGCGGCGCGCGGTGGATGCCGTGCTGTCGCTCCAGGAGAGTAAGCGCTTCTCGAAAGGGCTCTTCTCGTGGGTCGGCTTTGAAACGGTGTCCTTCACCTACCACAACGTCTGCCGGGCGGCCGGGCGTTCAAAGTGGGGAAACCGGCGGCTCATCGACTATGGAATCGATGGGATTCTATCCTTTAACAGCCGCCCCTTGCGACTCGCGATCCATACGGGTATGTGGTTGTTGCTCTCAGCTCTCATCTATACAGCATGGATCGTCATCCGGGCGGTTGTGAACGGCGTCGAAACCCCCGGGTACGCTACACTCATGGCCGCTATCGTCGCGCTTAGTGGCATCCAGCTGGCCGTACTCGGGGTCATCGGGGAGTACGTGGGCCGCATCTACCACGAGGCGAAGCGTCGCCCACATTACGTGGTGCGTGAAACAAGTGAAACGGCTTCCCTGCAGCTTCGCCACACACTGCCCTTCACCAGCGCGACAGCACAGACAAAACAATGAAGCGTACTACCATTCGCCAGTTTACAGTCTTCGCCGGAATCGGCCTCGCCAACACCGCCGTCTACTTCGGCGTGTACGCTGTACTGGAACTCTCCATGCCTTATCTGGCCGCCCATATCCTGGCATATGTAGTGAGCCTCACTGGATCGTTCCTGCTCAACTCGTACGTCACGATGCGAAAGCGTCCCACTTGGCAGGCCTTCTTCCGCTTTCCCCTGTCCGGCGTGGCTAACCTCGCGGGAAGCAGCCTTCTGCTTTATCTCGCCGTGGGCCGCCTGCGCATGGACGAACGATCCTCGGCGCTCGTCGTCAGCGTGCTGGTAATGCCTGTGTCATTTGCGATCGCCCGCTGGGCCATCACCACTGGCAGCAAGCCAGACATTGCCCAGCCCAGCGCATAAGGCCGTGGGCCGAATTTACGCTGGTCAGATGCATGATGGGGGCAGCCTGCGAGGCGGGTGTCTTGCCGAACCTTGCTCGGGGTGCCACCTACCAGCGGCCGCATCCTGACCAACAGCGCATAGGTTGGAAACCACTCAGCAGCTTCGACGTAGGCACCTGGCCTTGAGTGCCGCATCACCGCTTGTCGCGATATTCATTCTTCTTGTACGTGCACCGATTCAATGACGACGGGTTTTTTGGGCATGCCGTCCGATGTTCCGTTCTGAGTCCCTGTTCTGCCAATCGCCTGCAGGACATCCAGCCCGCTGTTCACCCGGCCAAACCGGGTCCAGCTCGAGTGCATGGGAACCTGGGGGTCGTTGTAGCTCAAAAAGAACCTGCTTCCGTTTCGCCCTGGCTGAATCTTAGAGACGGCGATGCTGCCTGCCGGGTAGGTCGTGCCGGCGATATTCTGGTCCTTATAATAGTATCCTGGATCATCCTTTTCTGTGCCTACGGGATCCCCACACTCCAGGACGAAGATTCCGTGAGTGGTTACTCGATTGCACGAACTGTTGTCAAAGTATCCCTTGCGTGCAAGGTAGGCGAACGAGTAAGTGGCGCAGGGTGCACTCCCTGTTAGTGCATCAAATGTGACAGTTCCCATGTTGGTGACCAGTTTGACCGTGTAGGGCCGTGCGGCTTTTTTCGCATCGAATGAAGGGATCTCTCCGCCCTTGCTTCTGTCGCCGGGAAGGTAGGAACATGTCATTCCAGTTTCAGCTTGAGAATCCTCTCCAGTCAGAAGGATTGAGGCCACTGCCAGTACCGACGTACCGAGCAAGACTGCGAGCGTAGTTCTTGAAAGACGGACCAAACGCAATTTCATCCGGGGAACGTCGAGATCTGTTGTCTGTCGAACACTTTCTGGCACGTGGATCTCCTGTAGCAACTACTGGGCCATGATTGCCACCCGGGCATCAGATCATTTTGACCTAGAACTCGGGCCCCTGAGCTTTAGGAGAACGAACCCATTCTCCTCCGCGACGGTTCGGTATCCCCCAGTGAGGCGTGCCGTGGTGAGGAGATTCTGCTCCTGATCGACAGACAGCGGCCATCTTTCGCTTTGCTGAGTATCCACCAAAATCCACTGAGGATGGGGGCGACTTGTCCATCCAAAGACGCTAGCGCCTGTACGTCCGGCAATTTGAGGTACGAGTTTGTTGGTCGCCTGGACAGTGGCGCCGTCGGGGATTTGATCCATGAGGCGGTGCGCGACGAGGACCCGCGGGTCAGTTTTCCACATCGCAGGTTGGAACAACTGCCACAACGGAAACTGGGGAATCAGCAACAGAGTGAAGCCGACGCAACCAGCGACATACCTTCGGATGCTGTTCTTATTCGAGTTGCGGCGAGCCAGGCAATCGATGAATGCCGAGAATACAATGGGCATCAGAATCAGCGAATAGTGATAGCTGGTCCCCCAGTGTCCAGGATAGCTGGAAGCGAAGCGCCAAAGGAAAGTCGGCAGCGCAATCAACATGAGTGGAGACCGCAGGCATAGAAACAGGACAGGCGCCAACACGAGAACGAGCGATGTCACCTTCACTTCCGGGGTAATGACACCGATCGTGAAATGGTGGATCAGATTGCCCACTCCCCCCGGTCCGCCACCTCCCTCTTCTTGCAGCCACTTCAAACGACCGAAGCCCCCTGCAGTACTGAGGAGAGGCAGGACAACCAACATTTCCACCAAGGATGAGCCAAATCCAATCACGGAAACAGAAAATCCGAGACGGCGGTCACCCCGCCATGCAATGAGGATCCCAATAACGGCCACCGTCAGGCCCAGGTCTTCCTTGACCAACACCAATGGCAGCGCCCAAATAGCGGCGGCCCGAAGTCGCCCGTTCCCGAGCGCAGCCGCAGAGGAGGCAATCAGCGGTACCGCAAAGGCCACTTCATGAAAGTCAAAACCGATCGCGCTGGCAATACCCCAAGAAGTTCCATAGCAGAATCCGATAGCGACGGCAGGACCGGAGCCTAGGGACCTACGCGCCCAGAGCATCAGCGGTAGGGAACTTGCGGCAATCAGCGCGGCCTGGGCAATGAGCAGAACAGCGGGTGACCGCCACAGCCAATAGAGGGGTGCGAGAACAGCCAAAATGGGAGAGAAGTGATCCCCCAAAGCAGGAAAATCAGGTCCATTGATCTCGGCAATTGGCAGGTGTCCAGACGCGTACGAGCGAACAACCTGTTCAAAGATGGAAAGGTCAAATGCAGTGGTGTCGAGGCGGGCATGGAGGCGTAGAGAAAGGGTTGTGTAGACGAAGAATAGGCCACCAGACAAAGTCCACATCCACCACACGAGCCCGGGCTGGCTATCATCGTTTGGACTGCCCGTCGCGCTCCTTGCCTCAGACGGATTGCTTTGCGGCCACCTGAGACTGAGTACGGATAGCGGCGCCATGGCATGCCTTTCCGTGTAGCGGTGAGGCCATCAACATGCCAGCTGGTTCCGTGGCTCACGTCCTGATGGCATCGAATGTCCTCGAATTTCGCCTCAATGGCGCACAGCACACGGTGCAGACCTCCAGTGACACCTCTAGTGCCCCGACTGTGCCCGGCGAACTGTCATATTGAGCCGTTTCCAACCCGGGAGAGAAATTGTTCAGTTGCCGCGGAGATGGGGTCCGAGGGCCCACTGAGGTGTTCTCAGGGTTCATGATCGCCAGGCGTTGTTGCGGGCGAGGGAGGACTGGGTGGTGGCTCTGACTCGGTTGAGGCTGAGGGTAACGTGCTCCTGGTCCAGGAACGGTTGTAATTCACCATCAACGAGGCGTTCCCCTTCAACCCCGGCTTCGGCGGAGCAACCTGTCAGGCCGGCGGTGCTCCACCACCGAACTCAACACCCGCAGTCAGGGACACGCCGAACTGATCCGTGGACCCGGAGGTGTAGGACCAGCTAGCCGTTTGCGTGCAAAGTGACGGGGTGCAGTTGAAGGCCCCGCTGTCGTCACCGCTTTGCTTCACGCCCTCGAAGACCTTGAAATCCCCGTTGCGGTCGACGGCCGGCACGGTGCGCAGTTCCCCGCCATTTGGCTATCTGCCTACGGTTTCTCTTGTCCGTCTTGGTGCGCTCCTTCCGCTTCTTCTGGTCAGCGATCTTGCAGGCCTTCCAGTCCCGCCAGAGTGATTCCGTGAGTTCGGCCCCGGCCAGGGAAGGTTCGGGGCCCGCGACCGCGGCCGGGACGACTGTCACGGCGACCACGCACGCCACGGCGGAGGCAAGGACGATCCGACCCCTACTTTTCGTTCTGCTGTGCCTGGCATTCGTGCTCATGTCGACTTCCTTTGACTGGAGGGACGCGAACTCAGGTTCTCTCGACTGGGCGACCGCCTGGGTGTGCGTCACTTGCACCCGAGGTCCGGACTCCGAGGAGGTGTTCGCCCGGTACGGGGCCGATCCGGACCGGGCACGCCTCCTCGACGCGGATGCGGCATCGAACCTGCCCTCGGGCGACTCCGGCGACGGGGCGGATTCGCTGCTGCGGTCCGTAGCAGGCGCAGCCGGGCCGGCAGCGTCTCCCAGCGGCGCTGCAGCCGGGCCTTGAGGGTGGCGATGCGGGGGCGGCCCGGCCGCTGCCTCCCTTATGGCCGCGGGCCGGGACGCCCCTCATGTCGAACGACCGGAATGTGGCGCGTTTCGGCTTCAGCCCGAGCCCCCGCTTCCGGACAGCGCGCGGTACCGGCGGTGATGGTCACGCGCCCTCCAAGCTCACACCACGGACGGTCGTCCGTTTCCCCCGTGCCGGTCAGTCTCAGCCGGTTCCGGTGGCCGAATGGCATTGCTTGATGGCCCCCTGACGCCCTTTCGGTACTTCTTGACAAGTACTTGACACCTGCAGTCATGGACTGTCAGAGGGCCGTAAATTCCCTAGGAAATAGGCGAGTTGATGGCCGCGCGGAACCTAGATTTCCTGTTGCCGTTCAAGGTCGTGGACGTCAGTGGCATGACAGCACCCCGGGTTCATCCCCGGTCGCGCCTTCGGCGGCGGGCACGCGGGGGCGTCTACCCGCGCCGCATCCGCACGCAGCCTTGCCGGAGCCGGGGCCCCGGCTCCGGCTCCGGCAAGGCCCAGTGCTTCTCATCCTTGTCCGCTTCCCGGTCTCCGCTCTGCGGGTGTCCGGTCCCATCAGAAGGTCTTCCACGATGCTTCCCGCTGCCCCTCAGCAGGCCCCGACGGCTCCGAGGGGCCGGACTCCAGGGAGTGGGCCGAATCCTCGGCCGCCCCACCGGCGCACCCGGCCGGGTGGCCTCTTCGATCCCGTACAGCTGGTGAAGTCCTTTCCGGAGGCGCTGCGCAAGCTGCATCCGCGGGCCCTGGTGAAGAACCCCGTGCTGTTTGTCGTCGCCGCGGGATCGGTGCTCACCACGCTGTCCGCGCTGTTCCACCCGTCCGTGTTCACGTGGGTGATCAGTGTCTGGCTCTGGCTGACGGTGATCTTCGCCAATCTCGCGGAGGCAGTGGCGGAGGGCCGGGGCAAGGCACAGGCCGAGTCGCTGCGCAAGGCGCGCACGGACACCGTCGCACTGCGGCTGCGCCACTGGCAGTACGGGACGAATCTGGCCCGTGCCGAGACCGAGGCCGTCGCCGCGACCGACCTTCATCTCTTCGACTTCGTCCTGGTCGAGGCGGGCGAGCTGATCCCGGCCGACGGTGATGTCGTCGACGGCATCGCGGCGGTCGACGAGTCCGCCATCACCGGTGAATCGGCCCCCGTCATCCGGGAGTCGGGCGGCGACCGCAGCGGAGTCACGGGCGGTACGACGGTGCTCTCCGACCGGATCGTCGTACGCGTCACCTCGCGCCCCGGCCACTCCTTCATCGACCGGATGATCGCCCTCGTCGAAGGCGCGCGGCGGCAGAAGACCCCGAACGAGATCGCCCTCAACATCCTGTTGGCCGCGCTGACCATCGTCTTCGTCCTGGTGGTCGTGGCGCTCCAGCCGATGGCCGCGTACGCCAATGCCGCCCAGTCGACGACCGTGCTCGTCGCCCTCCTGGTAACCCTGATCCCCACCACCATCGGCGCGCTTCTCTCGGCGATCGGCATTGCCGGCATGGACCGGCTCGTCCAGCGCAATGTGCTCGCGATGTCCGGCCGCGCGGTCGAGGCCGCGGGCGACGTCAACACCCTCCTCCTCGACAAGACCGGCACCATCACCCTCGGCAACCGCGAGGCTGCCGGCTTCGTCCCGCTGCCCGGTGTCGACGAGCTGATCCTCGCGGACGCCGCTCAGCTCTCCTCACTCGCCGACCAGACACCGGAGGGCCGCTCCGTCGTCGTCCTGGCGAAGGAGAAATACGGGCTGCGGGCTCCGGCCGAGGGGGAGCTCAGCAACGCCCTGTTCGTGGAGTTCAGCGCCCAGACCCGGATGAGCGGGATCGATCTGCGCTGGGACAACGGAGCGGCCTGCTTCATCCGCAAGGGCGCGGCTGCCCAGGTGATCAACTGGGTGGAGTTGCGCGGCGGAGTCGTCCCGCCCCAGGCCGGCATGTGGGCCGACTCGATCGCCGCGAGCGGTGGTACGCCACTGCTGGTCGCCGTCCACGACTGGGACGGTCCTCGGATGCTCGGCATCATCCATCTCAAGGATGTCGTCAAGGACGGCATCCGCGAACGGTTCGCGGAGCTGCGGAGGATGGGCATCCGTACGGTGATGATCACCGGCGACAACCCGCTGACCGCGCGTGCCATCGCGCAGGAGGCCGGTGTCGACGACTTCCTCGCCGAGGCCACCCCCGAGGACAAACTGGCGCTGATCAAGCAGGAGCAGGAGGGCGGCAAGCTCGTCGCGATGACCGGTGACGGCACCAACGACGCGCCCGCGCTGGCGCAGGCGGACGTCGGCGTGGCCATGAACACCGGTACCTCGGCCGCCAAGGAGGCCGGGAACATGGTGGACCTGGACTCCAACCCCACCAAGCTGATCGACATCGTGGAGATCGGCAAGCAACTCCTCATCACCCGAGGCGCGTTGACCACCTTCTCGATCACCAACGACGTCGCGAAGTACTTCGCGATCATCCCCGCGATGTTCACCGGCGCCTATCCGGGCCTCGAAGCACTGAACATCATGGGCCTGCACAGCCCGACCTCCGCGATCACCTCCGCGATCATCTTCAACGCCCTGATCATCGTCACGCTGATACCGCTCGCCCTGCGCGGAGTGCGCTACACCCCGGCATCTGCGCACGACCTGCTGCGCCGCAACCTCGCCGTCTACGGCCTGGGCGGCCTCGTCCTGCCGTTCCTGGGCATCAAGCTGATCGACCTGCTCGTCTCGACGATTCCAGGTCTGGGCTGAGACGTCAGAGCCCCGTCAAAGACCGTCCGCGGCCCTTGAGTCCATGCCTGCAGGCCAGTTGGATGGACGATGTGAACAGCAGCCTGCGCCATGACGACCGGCCACCGAGTACGGTGCCGCCGGCCCTGCGCGCAGCTCACCTGCCGGTGCGGTGACGCACTCGCCTGCCGCCGTCTGACGGCGGCCGTTTTCTCACGCGTACGCCCCGCTCGCTGACGAGCCGTACGTACGCACTCACCACCCCTTCGCACGGCAGATGTCCCAGCGTCCCCCTGTCCGGGGATTCCGGGGCTGCTCGCCGCGCCCGTTTCCAGGAATTGATCATGCCTTCTGCATCCCTGTCCGGACGGACCGTTCTGGTCACCGGAGCCACCTCAGGCATCGGCTGGGAGACCGCGCGGCAACTCGCCGAGCGCGGCGCCACCGTCCTCGTCCACGGCCGCACCGCCGAGGAGGCGCAGGCCGCGACCGACAAGCTCATCGCCACCGCCGGGATCGACGCGCCCCTCCTGTGCGCATTTGCCGCCGACTTCACCCGCCTGGAGGAGGTCGAGCACCTCGCCCACCGGATCGTCGAGGAGCACCCGCACCTCGACGTACTGGTCAACAACGCGGGCATGGCCGCTCCCGAGCGGCACACCGTCACCGCGGACGGCAACGAGATCGCCTTCCAGGTCAACTTCCTCGCCCACTACCTGCTCACGGGCCTGCTGGAGCCCGCCCTCACCAGCGAGCCCGGCGGCCGCGTCGTGAGCGTCTCCTCCTCGCTGCACCGCACCGCCTCCATCCAGTGGAACGACCCCAACCGAGCCCGCAGCTACTCCCGGCTCGCCGCCTACGCACAGGCACAGCTGGCGCTCACCGTCTTCGCCGCCGACCCGCGCGTCACCGCCGTCTCCGTCCACCCCGGCATCTGCGAGACCGCCCTGCTCCCGCTCTACGCCCACCACGGCGCCACCCCGGCCGAGGGCGCCGCCCACGTGGTACGGCTGTGCGACCCGGCCACCGAAATCGTCAACGGCGCCTACTACGACCGCGACAAGCGCGTCGACCCGGCCCCGTCCGCCACTGAGCCGCGCACCGTCAAGCGCCTCAACAAGCTCGCTTCCCTGCTCGTCCGCCAGAACACCTGAAGGAAACAGGCATGTCCCTGCGCGCACGCAAGAAGAAGGCCCGCCGCAAGAAGAAGGCCAACCACGGCCGCAAGGCAGGCCGGCGCTGACTCCTTTGCCTTCCTTATCGCCGCGGGGGCGGCCCCCGTCAGGGCCGCCCCCGCACCCGATTCAGGTGGTGTCCTGCCCGTGATCCAGCTTCTGCCGCCCCATCTCCCCGCCCTCACCCGCTGGTTTCCCGCCGGGGCAACCGGCCCCGCGGCGCTGGCCGAACACGTCCTGACCACCGGAACCGGACACTGGTGGGCGGACCGCGCCGTCCAGCCACAGGCTGTCGCCGTGGCCTGCGGGGACCATGCACTGCTGCGCGGCGATCCGCGCGCCCTGTCCCCGGAATCCCTGTCCCCGCTTTCCGGCAGTTACATCGAGGCACCCTCCCGCTTCCTGCCCGTCCTCGGTGCCGCCTTCGACCGGATCGACCCGTGGGAGCGCATGGTCTACGTGCACCGCGCACCCGCGCCCGCACCCCGCCCGCCGCGGGGCGTGACGGTGCGTCGACTGCATCCGGAGGACACCCCGGCGCTGGCCGCCCTCGGCTCGGACACGGCCTGGATTCACGGCAGCTGGGGCGGTCCTGCCGGCCTCGCCGCCTCCGGGCTCGGCTGGGCCGCCTTCCACAAGGGCACGGCCCTCGCCGTGGCCTGCACGTACTTCCTCGGCAGCGCGTACGAGGACATCGCCTGCACCACCGCCCCGGACCATCGCCGCCGACACCTGGCCCTGTCCTGCGTCACCGCTCTCTGCGTGGACATCGCCTCCCGCGGCCGAACCGCGAGCTGGTCCTGCTCGCGCCACAACCGTCCCAGCCGCCTGCTGGCCTGGACGGCGGGCTTCCGGCTGGAGCGCGAGTACGTCCACTACCGCACCGGGAATCCCGCAGCCCGGAGCCTGCCGGGCGGCAGAATCCCGGCATGAGCTCCGAGCCCGTGGTACGCGAACTGAATTTCGACGACGAGTCGTTCACGATCCACTGCACGGTGGTCCCGCCGCTGCCGACCGCTGAAACACGCCGAGATCACGCTCAGCGGCATCTCCCAACAGGGCTCACTGGGAGAATCTGGCGAGATTGCCACGGCACTGGGGAGTGCGTGGGGAGAATCGGCTGTGCAACACGGCATGACGCTGAAAGGCTATGAAAGACGCTCCACCGCAGGTCAGGAGCCGAAGAATGCACGTTTCCGCAGGTCGGGGTCGTTCGGGAGATGGAATCAAAAAGGGTGCCTCTCGCAGCAGGTTCACAACCTGCTGCGAGAGGCACCCTTCCATGACTGACGACTCGTCAGGCATCGCTGACGGCGTGCGTCAACGTGCATCACGAGCGTCAAGATATCGCCCGTAACGCACACAGCGCACACAGCGCACATAATGCACACTGCCCTGACCGGCAGGTCAGGGGCCCTTTGTAATGGGTTCAAGGATCGCGACGCGCTCCACGTGATACGTCATCGGAAAGATGTGCAACTGATCCCCGCGGGATAAACCCCCAGTTCATTCATGCCCTGTTTAGCGTCACAAATATTGATCAAGCTTGCCCCGCACTTCGAGCACCGGCCGTTCTTGACGCGACCCCTCCATCAGCGCCTGGGCCGCCATCGCGGCCCACACCCGGACCTTGAGGCGGTTGCGCGCCCTTGAACATGTCGCCGAACACCGACACGCTCAAGTCGTGCGCCTCTGGAGCGCGCGATGACGTCACGGCACCGGTCGGTGGGTCCAGCCTCAAAGCTTGAGCACAAGTTACACACATCCCCTCTACATACAGGCCCCGTTGGTCTAGATTGACCGTGCTTCAACTGCTCGGGGGGCACGAGGCGACCAATAATGATCTTTAAGTCCGGCACTACGGAAAGCCAGCAGTCGCGTCCCCGGTGCCAGACGTGGGGGTGATCAATTCTTGGAGCCCGAGAGAGGGGGCTTCGGGTGTGGGGAGCACCCGAGGTTTCTACGGGTTCCCGCGCACCTCGAGAGTCTGGCAGGACATGCGAGTCCGCTGCCGCCAGGGCGGGTTGTTCAAGTAGCGCTGAAGTAGCCGGGATGTCATGCGCGGGAGGCGGGGGCCTACCGCAAGGAGGAACAGCGCGGCGCGGGGGGCGATGGGCCTCCCGAGGGGCGGAAGCGTGCGGGGGGCGGGGGCCTCCCGGGGGGAGGAACAGTGTTAGGCGAACACGTCGAACCACTGGGGACCGGGGGGGTTCTGTGCGGCAGGGGGGATTAGTCGGCCCTATTCCGTCGGCGCGCGGGCGTCTGGGGAATGGGGCAATCAGCCAGCCCGTGAACGACTGGGAGCAGCGGTACCGCCGTACCGTGATCACCAGCGATACCGTGGTCACCGCCTTGGTGGTGGCGGCGATCGGCAACTTCTTCGGGGCCCGGGACGCGGCCAACTGGCATGAGAAGTGGGGAATTCTCGCATTCGGCACTGAGCTGCTGGTGCTGGGAGCGCTTGCGGTGAGCCGGTCGTGGGCTCCGGCCGTGCTCGGCCAGGGCGCCGAGGAATTCCGCCGGCTCGGACGCTCACTGTTCACGGCGACCGTCGTACTGGCGCTCGGCGGGATCGCCCTCACCTCGCGCAACATCAAGCTCTGGATCTTCGTCGCGATCCCCGCGATCGCGCTCGTCACCATGACCGCGCGGTATCTGCTCCGCCTCGGGCTGCACAAACAGCGGAACGAAGGACAGTGCCTGAGACCGGTGCTCGCTGCCGGGAGCCCGGCCACCTTGCGCGACCTGATCACCCGAACCCGCAAGTTCCCGCACCTCGGCTGGCGGGTGGATGCGGTGTGCACGACGGACGGTCTCGGGCTCGACGGTGACCAACTGGACGGAGTGCCGGTCGTCGGCCGACTGACGGACGTCGCGGGCCACGTGCGCCGCGACGGCTACCGTGTCGTCGCGGTCACGCCGGACGCGCACTGGTCACCGGAGCGGCTGCAGCGGCTGGCCTGGAATCTCGAAGGCAGCGATGCCGAGATGGTCGTGGCCCCCGTGCTGATGGAGGTGGCCGGCCCGCGGCTGCACGTCGATGCGGTGCTCGGGATCCCGATGCTGCGGGTCAGTATGCCGACCTTCACCGGGGGTCGCCGGGCGATCAAAGAGGTCGTCGATCGGATGGGCGCGGCGATCCTGCTGATGCTGTTCGCGCCGCTGATGGTGCTCGTCGGGCTGCTCGTGCTGGTGGACAGTCGGGGTGGGGCGTTCTACCGCCAGCGCAGAGTCGGCAAGGACTGCCGCGAGTTCACCATTCTCAAGTTCCGCACCATGGTCGCCGGGGCTGACGGGGCACGTGCCGCGCTGGCCGACCGCAACGAGGGCGCCGGCCTGCTGTTCAAGCTCCGCCGGGATCCGCGGGTGACCCGGGTGGGAGCAGTGCTGCGCCGGTACTCGATCGACGAACTCCCGCAGCTCTTCAACGTACTCACCGGATCGATGTCGCTCGTCGGCCCGCGGCCTCCGCTGCCGGAGGAGTCCGCTGCGTACGGCCCGGACATCCTGCGGCGGCTGCTGGTCAAGCCCGGGCTCACCGGCCTGTGGCAGATCAGCGGACGCAGCGACCTGTCGTGGGAGGAGGCAGTCCGGCTCGACCTGCGGTACGTGGAGGACTGGTCGCTCGCCCTGGACACAGTGATCTTGTGGAAGACGCTGCGTGCGGTGCTCCATGGGCAGGGGGCCTATTGATGCGCGGGGGGCTGCGGCTCAACTGGCCGGCCGGCGCGCGGACCGCAGGCCAAAAGGGCCTGCCTGGGGAGAGGGACGGGTCATGAAGGTCAGCGTTTTCGGGCTCGGCTACGTGGGCTGTGTGTCGGCCGCGTGCCTGGCCAGCATGGGTCACGAGGTCATCGGGGTGGACGTGAACCAGGTGAAGGTCGACCTGGTCAACGACGGCAAGGCCCCGGTGGTCGAGGAGCGGATCGGCGAGCTCATCGCCGAGGTCGTGCGGACCGGAGCGTTACGCGCTACCGGCGACGTCCGCGAGGCGATCATGGGCAGCGAGATTTCACTGGTCTGCGTGGGCACGCCGTCGGAGCCCAACGGCAGCCTGTGCACCACGTATCTGGAGCGGGTCACCGAGCAGATCGGCGCCGTGCTGGCCGAGCGGGGTGGGCGGCAGACCGTCGTGTTCCGCAGCACCATGCTCCCGGGCACCTGCCTGAACCTGCTGGTACCGATCCTGGAGAAGTACGTCGGCGGCACGGCCGGGGTGGACCTGGGCGTCGCGGTCAACCCGGAATTCCTGCGCGAGGGCACCAGCGTGCGGGACTTCTTCGACCCGCCCAAGACCGTCATCGGCGAGCTCGACCCGGCAAGCGGCGACGTGGTGGCGGCGCTGTACGACGGATTGCCCGGCGAGGTGTTCCGGGTGCCGATCCCGACGGCCGAGGCGATCAAGTATGCGGACAACGCGTTCCACGGCCTCAAGATCGGCTTCGCGAATGAGCTGGGCGCGGTGTGCCAGGCGCTCGGGGTGGACTCGCACCAGGTGATGGACGTGTTCCTGGCCGACCGCAAGCTGAACATCAGCTCCGCCTACCTGCGGCCCGGCTTCGCCTTCGGCGGCTCCTGCCTGCCCAAGGACTTGCGCAGCCTGGTCCACGCGGCGCGGCGGGCGGACGTCTCGGTGCCCATCCTCGCCCACGTGCTGCCCTCCAACTCCGACCATCTGCAGCGCGCGGTGGAACTGGTCGAGCGCACTGGAAAGCGTCGGGTGGGCCTGTTCGGGTTGTCCTTCAAACCCGGCACCGACGACCTCCGCGAGAGCCCGCTCGTCGAGCTGGCGGAGAGGCTCTTCGGCAAGGGTTACGACCTGCGGATCTACGACCCCAACGTGAACCTCTCCCGGCTGCTCGGCGCGAACCGCGAGTACATCGAGACCCGGCTGCCGCACCTCGCGCAGCTGCTTGCAGAGTCCGTCGACGAGGTGCTCGAGCATGCCGAGGTGTGCCTCGTCGGGAGCAGGGATCCGGCCGTGCTGTCGGCGCTGCCCCATGGCGACGGCCCGGTGATCGTCGACCTCATCCACCTTCCCGACGCCGAGGCGCGCCGGGCCGAACCTGGGTACGTGGGCCTTGCTTGGTGACACAACCAGCGGCGCCGGGCCGTCCCGGCGCGCGCTGATCCTCGTAGAGAACCTGTCGGTGCCGTTCGACCGGCGGGTGTGGCAGGAGTGCACGACACTGCGCGACGCGGGCTGGGAGGTGCACGTCATCTGTCCCCGGGGGGAAAAGCGGGACACGGAGGCGGAGGCGGAGATCGACGGGGTGCGGATCCACCGCTACCCGTTGCGCGCTGCCACCGGAGGGCCGGCCGGCTACCTGCGGGAGTACGGATCGGCGTTGTGGCATACGGTTCGGCTGGCCCGCAAGGTCGGCCCGGTCGACGTGGTCCACGCCTGCAACCCGCCCGACCTGTTGTTCCTGCCGGCACTGTGGCTGAAGCGGCGCGGCGCGCGGTTCGTCTTCGACCAGCACGACCTGGTGCCCGAGCTGTACCTCTCCCGGTTCGACCGCGGCAAGGATCTGCTGTACCGCGCCGTGTGCGCGCTGGAACGGCGGACCTACCGGGCCGCGGACGTCGTGCTCGCCACGAACGAGAGCTACCGGGACGTCGCGCTGCGCCGTGGCGGTCGGCGGCCGGAGGACGTCTTCGTGGTGCGCAGCGCGCCCGACACCGACCGGTTCCAGCCGGTGCCGCCCGAGCCGGAGTTGAAGAGCGGCAAGCCTCATCTGCTGTGCTATCTCGGTGTCATGGGTCCGCAGGACGGTGTCGACTACGCCTTGCGGGCCCTTGCGAAGCTGCGCGACGAGTTCGGGCGGACCGACTGGCACGCGGTGTTCGTCGGCGCCGGCGACGCCTTCGACGCAATGGTGGAGCTGTCCCGGCGGCTCGGGCTCTCGGATCAGGTGCAGTTCACCGGTCGCATCCCGGACGCCGACCTGGTGCGCTACCTGTCCACCGCGGATGTGTGCCTGTCCCCCGACCCGCGCAATCCGCTCAACGACGTGTCGACCATGAACAAGGTCCTGGAATACATGGTGATGGGCCGGCCGATCGTCTCGTTCGACCTCCGGGAGGCGCGAGTCTCCGCCGGTGACGCCGCCGTCTACGCTCCCGCCAACGACGAGGCCGAGTTCGCCAAGCTCATCACGCTGCTCCTCGACGATCCGGAGAAGCGGGCCCGGATGGGCAAGATCGGCCAGGAGCGGATCAGCGGACAGCTTTCCTGGCGAAACTCCCAGCGATCGCTGCTCGCCGCCTACGCCGCTGCGTGCCGTGACCACACTCCGGTGTCGGCGGGCGACCCGGTCCGCACAGGGAAGAGGCCGCGCCGTTGAGCGATGACACGATCCGCCTGGTCACGATCGGGCGGATTCTCCGTCGGCGGTGGCGGCTTCTCGCCGTCCTCACCGTGGTGGGCGCGCTCGTCGGCTACGGCACCTCGGTGCTGATCCCGCCGCGTTACACGGCGTCGGCATCGGTACTGCTGCCCGGGCAGTGGGACGAGCGCGGGCTGCTGACTCAGGTGGACATCGCGACCAGTTCGGCGGTGGTCGACCGCGCGGCCGCCACGCTCGACTGGACGGGCGTCAGCGGCGGCGAGCTGCGGGATCGAGTGAGCGCCAAGGCCGCCGACGGGAACATCATCAAGATCTCGGGTACAGCCGACACCCCGGAGCGCGCGCAGCAGCTCTCCGACCAGGTGGCTCAACAATTCGTCACATTCGCCGCGCGGCTCGCAGGCGACAGCACCGACCCCGACGCGGCGGCGGGGCCCGAGGCACTGCGGCAGAAGGTGACGCAGACCAACCGCCGCATCACCGAGCTGGCCAATGCGGCCGATCCGGGGCAGACCGTGGAGAGCGTGCAGGCCCGCACCGAGCTCGAGCAGCTGCGCAGCGCGCTGCAGGAGGCCATGAAGAAGCTGGACGAGGCCGACCCGGCGACCAACAAGGCCAACATGGTCGTCATGGGGCCGGCGGCCCGGCCGACCGGCGAGGCAGCTCCGACGAGGATGCAGCTCCTCGTCGCCGGGGCGCTGCTGTTCTTCCTGCTCGCGGTCATCGGCCATCTCGCCGCCGCACGGGTGAATCGCCGACTGCGCACCGAACCGGAGATTGCCGCGGCGCTGGGCTCGGCGCTGCTGGGTACCGTCGACGTGCCTGGTGAACGGCCCGCGCACCGGCCACAAGGCCGTGACCCGCGGGCCTGGATCCGCTGGCTGCTGGACGTCGACGCCCGGTGGGACATACCGACCCCGCAGCCGTCCGGCGGCGAGGCCGGCAGACAGATCCGCTACCGGCGGGTGTGCGCTCGCCTCCGGGACCAGCTGCCGACCCCCCGGCGGCTGCTGGTTGTCGTACCGGACGGCGACGAGATCGCCCGCAGGGCCGCCGGGCAGCTCGTCGCCGAGGCCAAGAACGACCCGGTGCTGCGGGTGGTGGGGGTTTCCGTGTCCCGGCCGCTGGTGCCGGACCGCGACACCGAGTCCGGTGCCCTGGTCGTGCTCAGCGCGGGCAACTGGACCGCAGAGGAGCTCGCCGACATCGCCGAGGCGTGTGCGGACGCAGGGCATGAGGTCGTCGGCATCGTCGTCGCCGGCACGGTCCGAGCCCGTCCGACGCGGACTGCCGGCCGTCCTGCGGACGAGGCCACTGTGGCGCTCGCGGTTCGCGGCCACGCGACGGGAGGTTCAGTGTGACGACGAGCAAGACTGCGGCGTCGTCGGCCGCCACTCCGCTGCTGGACCTGCAGGCGCTGGTGGTGGCGGTGCGCAGGCGCCGCCGCCTCTGGTACTCCGTGGCGCTGCTGGGGCTGCTGGTCGGCGCGGCGGTGGCGGTCCTGCGGCCGCCGCCGCCGACCGCGGTGACCAAGGTGCTGGTCGCGCACAAGGAGGACCAGCCGAACGACACCGGAACGCTGATCCGCACCGACGTCGAGCTGCTGGGGACCACGCGGATCGCCGACAAGGCCCTGCAGTCCCTCAAGTCCCCGGAAGACACGGAAGACTTCATGCGGGACTACCGGGGTACCGGCTTGACCAACAACCTGCTGCAGATCGATGTGACTGGTGACAGCGACGCGGAAGCGGTGGCCCGGGCCAAGGCGCTGGCCGACGCGTTCGTCGCGGACCATGTGAGGCGGATGCGGGAGGCCGCGACGGCCGAGGCCAAGGCCCTGCTCGACCAGCGTGACCGCATGCAGAAGGAACTCGGCCAGGTCAACAAGGCGATCAGAGACAGATCGCCGGAGAGCGACCCGAAGGCGTCGGCGAGCATGGAGTCGCTCTTCGCCCGCCGGGCCGCGCTCACTTCACGGATCGCCGATTTCGACCAGCGCGCCGCGGAGGCGCGCACCGGCACGCCCAAGGTCATCGCCGGCACGCAGATCGTGGACGCCCCGCGCGCGGTGCGACACTCCCTGCCCAGGGCCGCTGTCACCAACGCCGCGATCGGGCTCGTCCTCGGGCTCGTCCTCGGGCTCGCGCTGGCCGCGGTCGGCACGGTAGTGGCGGACCGCCCCGTGTTGCGCCGGGACATCGCGGCGAACCTGGGCGCCTCGGTCATCGCGGAACTGCCCCGCCGGTCCGGCAGGCTGTGGCAGCGCCGACGGACCCGGGCGGCACGGATAAGGCTCACCCGGACCCTGGCCCGCACCGTGCGCGACTCCTCGGAGCCGGTGTCGCTGCTGGAACTGGGCTGTGCGCGCAGGACGAGCGTGATCGCCCTGGACGTCGCCAGGGCGCTGGCGGCGGAGGGGCCAGTGGTCGTCGTCGATGGTCTGCCCGGCCCGCAGCTCGCAGGCCGCCGCCCGAAGCCAGGAGACCCAACCGTGGTCAGCGGCGAGCGTGCCGCGGCCGTGTCGCGTCACGAGCGCCGGCTGGGCGTCGGCTCCGTGGCGCCCGGCGCGGCGTGGACCGACCTCCAGTACCTCGGCACCCGGACCGTGCTCGTCGTGCGTGCCGGGCACGGCAGCGCCGCATGGCTGCACACCGTGGCGCGGCAGCTCGCGGACCAGCGCATTCCGGTGATCGGTGTGGTGCTGATCGACCCCGATCCACGTGACCGGACCGACGGCACGCTGTGGGACGGGCTGCACACCGCGCTGCGCGGCCGAAACGAGCGGCCGGCCCGGCAGAACGGGACGGGCCGGCGGCGGACGGAGCGGCTGCCGATGTGGGCCGCACAGGTCCCGGACAACGACCAGGAAGCGCGGTAGGACATGTGTGGCATCGCAGGGACTTACCAATGGCCGGACGGGAAGGTCGTGACCGACCGGCTCACCGATACCCTCGCCCACCGCGGTCCGGACGGGGCGGGCCGGTACAGCCACCCCGTCGGTGACGGCGAAGTGCAGCTCGGGCACCGTCGGCTGGCCATCATCGACCTGTCCGAGACCGGCGCCCAGCCGATGGTCTCGGGCGGCCTCGCCCTCACATACAACGGCGAGCTGTACAACGCGCCGGAGTTGCGTGCCGAGCTGGCAGCCGCTGGGGTGAGCTTTCGCGGTACCTCCGACACCGAGGTGCTGCTTGAGGCCTGGCGGCGCTGGGGCACGGACTGCCTGCCCCGGCTGCGCGGCATGTTCGCGTTCGGGATCTTCGACGAGCGAACCGGTGAACTGGTGCTCGCCCGCGACCAGCTCGGCATCAAGCCGCTGTTCCTGCTCCGGCGCGGTGCGGGCCTGGTGTTCGCCTCCGAGCTCAAGGCGCTCGCCGCCGCCACCGGCGGATCGCTGCAGGTCGACGATGCGGCGCTGGTGGCCTCGCTGCTGTACTACTGGGTGCCGGACTCACGGTGCGCGTTCCGCGAAGCGGAGAAACTGCCGCCGGGGAGCTGGCTCCGGTGCCGGCCCGACGGCCGGGTGGAGCGCGGCCGGTACTGGCATCTGAAGGACGTCGCCGCCGAGGGCCGGGAGCGGGCCCGGAGCGGCGAGCAGCCAGACCTGGCCGCCATCGTCGAGGAGTCGACTCGACGTCACCTGCTCTCCGACGTACCCGTGGCGACCTTCCTCTCCGGCGGTCTCGACTCCAGCTACCTGACCGCGCTGGCGGCCCGCGACCATCCCGGGATCTCGGCTTACACGATCGGGTTCCGCGCCGAGGACGCCAAGTTCGAGGCCATGCCGGACGACCTTCGCTATGCCCGGCAGGTGGCCGAGCGGTTCGGCGTCGACCTGCATGAGATCGAGATCGCTCCGAATGTGCTCGACCTGCTGCCACAGATGACGTACCACCTGGACGAGCCGATCGGCGACCCCGCCGCGATCAACACGTTCCTCATCTGCGAGGCCGCCCGGGAGGCCGGGGTCAAGGTGATGCTCTCGGGGATGGGCGCCGACGAGCTGTTCGCCGGTTACCGCAAGCACCTGGCCAACCTCCTTGCGCTGCGCTACCAGCGCGTCCCGCGGCCCTTGCGGCGCGGCCTGTCCGCGGCCGTG
Source organism: Streptomyces sp. NBC_01142 (assembly GCF_026341125.1). Classification (NCBI taxonomy): domain Bacteria; kingdom Bacillati; phylum Actinomycetota; class Actinomycetes; order Kitasatosporales; family Streptomycetaceae; genus Streptomyces; species Streptomyces sp. NBC_01142. The sequence goes on along the minus strand of NZ_JAPEOR010000001.1, from coordinate 3,757,094 downwards.
GACCGGCTGCCGGTCGCCACGGCCCGCCGGGGGTACCGGTCGGTGCGGTTCGCGAAACGGTTCCTCTCCTTCGCCGACCTGCCGGAGGAGACCGCGTTCCGGCGCAGCTACACCATGTACGACCAGGACGAACTGCTCGCCCTGGTCAATCCGGACCTGGCCGGAACGGTCGACGACGTGTTGACCGAGCACGCGGACATCTACCAGGACAACGAACTCGACGACTTCGTCAACCGCATGTGCCTGAGCGACGCCCGGATGTTCCTGCCGGGCCTGAACCTCACGTACACGGACCGCTCCAGCATGGCCGCCTCGACCGAGGTGCGGGTGCCGTACGTGGACGTCGAGGTGGTCAAGGCGGCGTTCGCCGTGCCCGGCGATCGCAAGATCGTCGGACGACAGGGCAAGGCCGTCCTCAAGGAGGCGGCCACCTCGATCCTTCCCCGGGAGATCGTGTACCGGCCCAAGGGCCTGTTCAGCGCCCCGCTGCGCGCCTGGATGAGCCGGGACCTGGCACCGCTGGTGCGCGAGGTGGTCAACGACGGCGTGCTCGTCAACTCCGGGTTTCTGCGCCGCGACGCGCTGGCGCGCATGGTCGCCGAGGACGCCGCCGGGCAGCGGGACTTCTCCAAGCATCTGTGGCATGTGCTGACGCTCGAGTACTGGTATCGCGACGCGACCTCTGGCTCAGGCCAGAGCCAAGCGGCTTGACAACGTAGAAACAAGAGGAGCTCGGGTGAAGCAGGTTGTTCAGAACTACAAGAGCGGCGAGCTGGCGGTGCTCGACGTGCCGGTGCCGGGGTGCAAGCCGGGCGGTGTGCTGGTCCGCACCGCCTACTCGCTGATATCCACCGGGACCGAGCTCATGAAGGTGTCCGAGGCCGGCATGTCGATGCTGGGCAAGGCCCGCTCCCGTCCGGATCAGGTGGCCAAGGTCATGCAGAGTGTGGCCACCAACGGGGTGCCCGCCACCTACCGCAAGGTGATGGGCAAGCTGGACTCCTACACGCCGCTGGGCTACTCGCTGTGCGGGGTGGTCGAGCAGGTCGGCACCGGGATCGACGATGTGGCGGTCGGTGACCTCGTGGCCTGCGCCGGCAACGAGCACGCGTTGCATGCCGAGCTGAACTGGGTGCCGAAGAACCTCTACGCCCGGGTGCCGGACGGACTCGCGCCGCGGCATGCGGCCTTCGGCACCGTCGGGTCGATCGCGTTGCAGGGCGTCCGCCGGGGCGAGCCACAGCTCGGCGAAGTGGCGCTGGTCATCGGCCTCGGGCTGATCGGGCAGCTGGTGGTGCAGCTCCTCGCCGCCTCGGGGGTCCGCGTCGTCGGGGTCGACCCCGACCCGGTGCGCTGCGAGCTCGCCGAGCGCCTGGGCGCCGCGGCCTGCGGCGATCCCGCGTCCGCCGCCGTGGAAGCCGCCGTCGCCGAACTCACCGGCGGTCACGGCGTGGACCAGGTGTACCTGGCCGCCGGCGGCGGCAGCAACCAGCCCGTCGAGCTGGCCGCCCGGCTCTGCCGGGACCGCGGCCGCGTCGTCGACATCGGCAAGTGCCGCCTGGACCTGCCGTGGAACGCGTACTACGAGAAGGAGCTCGACGTCCGGTTCTCGCGCTCGTACGGCCCCGGGCGCTACGACCCGGAGTACGAGCTCGAGGGGCGGGACTACCCGATCGGCTACGTGCGCTGGACCGAGCGCCGCAACCTGGCGTGCTTCCTCGATCTCCTCGCCCGCGGCAGTGTCGACGTGGAGCCCCTGGTCTCCCACATCGCCGACTTCGATGACGCCGTCGAGACGTACCAGCGCTTGAAGGACGGCGACCTGAAGGCCGTGGCTGTGCTGTTCCGGTACCCCGAACAGAAGGAGGAAGCGGAGGCTCCGGCGGTGGCCGTGCCTGCGGTGCGACGCAGCGGCAAAGCGTCCACCCCGGCCCGGTCTGGCAAGGCGTCGGTGCGGCTGGCGTTCGTCGGCGCGGGAAACTACGCGACGTCGATGCTGCTGCCGCACCTAGCAGAGCGCGACGGCGTCACGTTGTCGACAGTCGTCACCACGACGGCGCTGTCCGCGGCCAACGCCAAGCGGAAGTTCGGCTTCGCCGAGGCGACCACCGACCTCGACGCCGTGCTCGGTGACCCGTCCATCGACGCGGTGTTCGTGGTCACCCGGCACAGCTCGCACGCCGAACTGACCCGAAAGGCACTGCTGGCCGGCAAGACGGTGTTCGTGGAGAAGCCGTTGGCGCTCACCGAGGACGACCTGGCCGGCGTGCTCGCAGCTGTGGAGGAGTCCGGCAACGACCGACTGCAGGTGGGCTTCAACCGCCGGTTCGCGCCGCTGTTGCAGGAGGCCAGGAAGCGGTTCGGCGCCCGGACCGGTCCGGCGAGCCTCCGCTACCTGGTCAACGCGGGCCGGCTGCAGCACGGCAGCTGGTACCTCCAACAGGGCACCGAGGGCTCGCGGTTCGCCGGCGAGGGCGGACACTTCATCGACACGGCGAGCTGGCTGCTCGAGGCCGACCCGGTCTCGGTGTATGCGGTCGCCACGTCCGGCAACGAGGACCTGCAAGTCGTGCTGCGCTACCCGGACGGGTCCACTGCCACCATCAGCTACGTCACCACCGGCGCGGCCGGCTTCCCCAAGGAGACGCTGGACCTTGTCGCGGACGGCAAGGTGCTGCGGCTCGACGACTTCGTCCGTGCCTCTGTTTACGACGGCCGCCGCAAGCGGTGGGTCAGTTCGCGGCTGCCCAAGGCCCGGGACAAGGGCCAGTCCGCGGAGCTGGCCGCGTTCATCAAGGCCGTGCGGACCGGAGGGCCGATGCCGGTGCCGCTGGAGTCGCTGGTCGCCACCACATCGGCCACCCTCGCCGTGCAGGCCGGCCTGGTCGGCGGCGCGCCGGTGACTCTGGCGAGGGCGCGATGACTGTGAGCTCGGGGAGTCCGGGCTGGTACCTGCGGCGGCTGTCCCGGATGGGACCGCGGGAGATCGGCGGCCGGGCGGGCGACGCGGTGCGCAGGCGGCGGTGGCGGTCGGCGCGGCCCAACTGCCCGAGCGTGACCGGCGCCCGGTTCACCGCGGTACTGCCCGCCGGGACGATCGCCGCAATACCTCCGGACGCCGCGAAACGTCTCATCGCCGAGGCGGACCGGCTGATGTACGGGCACGCCGAGTATTTCGGGGTGGTCCGCGACGACCTGGACGACCCGGACTGGTGGTGCGACCCGAAGACCGGGCGCCGGGCTCCGTGGGGCTACGCCTTCGACGTGCCGTACCGGAACGAGGCCGCGGTCGGGGACATCAAGCAGATCTGGGAGCTGTCCCGGCATCAGTACCTCACCGTACTCGCCGCCGCCTACGCGATCACCGGGAACGAGCGGTACGCGGAGCGCGTGGCCGAGCACCTGCGGTCGTGGTGGACGGCCAACCCACCGCTGCGCGGCGTGCACTGGATCAGCGGCATCGAGCTGGGCATCCGGCTGCTGTCCTGGGTGTGGATCCGCCGGCTGCTCGACGGCTGGCCGGGCGCGGCCGGGCTGTTCGAGGGCAACCCGGTGGCGCTGAACCAGATCTGGCACCACCAGCGCTGGCTGGCCGCCTTCCCCAGCCGGGGGTCTTCGGCGAACAACCACATCATCGCCGAGGCCGCCGGGCAGTTCGCCGCAGCCTGCGCGTTCGGGTGGTTTCCCTCCTCGGCGCGTTGGCGAGCCGGCGCGCTGCGGTCGCTGGAGCGGCACCTGCGAAGCAACACCTACGACTCCGGCCTCAACCGCGAGCTGGCCACCGAGTATCACGGACTGGTGCTGGAGCTCGGCCTGGCCGCGGTGGCCGAGGCGGATGCCGCCGGCGTGCCGGTCCCCGCGTCGATCCGGCTGGTACTGCTGCGGATGACCGACGCGCTCGCGGCCATCGTGGACGGCCGGCTACGGCCGCCGCGCCAGGGGGACGCGGACGACGGGCACGGTCTGGTCCTGGACGGCGCGGGCACAGACCGCTGGGCCTCGCTGCTGGCCACCGGCGACGCCGTGTTCGGTCGGCTCGCCTGGTGGCCGGCGGTGACCGGCACCGATGTGCGCACCCCGCTGCTGGCCGCGCTCATCCGGCCAACGGCACCGGCCGTGACCCGCCCGGCAAGCCGACCGGCCCACTTCGCCGACGCGGGCATGACCATCCTGCGCGGTCCGGCGGAGATCTGGTGCCGCTGCGACGGTGGTCCGCACGGCTTCCTGTCCATCGCCGCACATGCCCACGCGGACGCGCTGTCCGTGGAGGTCCGGCACGACGGGGTCGACGTGCTCGCCGACCCGGGGACGTTCTGCTACCACGGGCAGCCCGAGTGGCGGCAGTACTTCCGGTCGACCCTCGGCCACAACACCCTGCAATTGGATGGCGGTGACCAGTCCGTCTCCGGCGGCCCGTTCCTGTGGACCCGGCATGCCCGCAGCCGCGTCCTGGCCGCGGACACATCCGGTACCTCCGACGGGGGGACGGCCCGCTGGTGTGCCGAGCACGACGGCTATCAGCGCTCCGTACACCGCCGCCGGGTGGAGCTGACGGCCGAGAGCCAGGAGCTGAGGGTGGTTGACGAGATCCGCGGCCAACACAGCCCGCGCCGGGCCGTGCACCTGGCGTTCCACCTCGGCCCGGCGATCTCCGCGGACCTGGTGGGGAACCGGGCAGTGCTCACCTGGACGCGGGACGGCGAGGACCGCTCCGCGGTGCTCGACCTGCCCGGGCAGCTGTGCTGGCGGGCGCATCGTGGCGAGAGTGACCCGCCGCTGGGCTGGTACTCCGCCGGCTTCGGGCGCAAGGAACCCACCACAACGCTGGTCGGCACCGGCTTCGCCGACGGCACTGCGTTGTCAGGGGAGTTCACCACCGTACTCAGGTTCCGAGGCTAGGGAGAACGCGTGGTGATCAAGAGGCGGCACTGGGCGTTGCCGACGGCGCCGCTGGTGCTGGTCCTGCTGGCGGCGACCGGCTGCGTGAGTACACCGGACGCCCCGGCGAAGCCGACCGTTGCACGATCCACGTCCGTGGCCCGGGTGTGCGCCAAGCCCGCGGCCGGGCCGGCGAAGGCACCGGCGGGTGCGGTGACGGTCGACCCCGCAGTGGTCGGTGACCTGGCTGCGAAGACCAAGAGCAGCCCCCCGAACACCACGTTCTGGCTTCGACCGGGGACGCACAGGCTCGCATCGGACCGTTACGCCCAGGTCATCCCCAAGAAGGGGAACAGCTACCTCGGCGCGCCAGGCGCGGTGCTCGACGGCCGGAAGACCAACCAGTACGCGTTCGGCGGTACTGCCCGCAACGTCACCATCCGCCACCTGACCGTGCAGCGTTTCGTCGCGCCGCACAACGAGGGCGTGGTCAACCATGACTCGGCCGACGGGTGGGTGATCGAGCACGCGACGATCCAGAACAACTCCGGCGCCGGGCTGATGGCCGGTGCCCGCCAGCAGGTCCGCGCCAGCTGCCTGCGCGGCAACGGACAGTACGGCATGAACGCGTACAAGGCCGGCGACCCTATCCGCGGCCTGGTGGTCGAGGGCAACGAGATCGTGGGCAACAACACCGGCGACTGGGAACGGCGGCGGCCGGGCTGCGGCTGCACCGGAGGCGTGAAGTTCTGGGCCGTCAACGGCGCCGACATACGCGGCAACTGGGTGCACGACAACCGCGGAACAGGGTTATGGGCGGACACCAACAACAACGACTTCCGCATCGAGAACAACGTGCTCGAGGCCAACGACGGTGCCGCGCTGATCTACGAGACCAGCTACAACGCGGTCATCCGGAAAAACACGATCCGGCGGAACAACTGGGTCGAGGGCCGCAGGTACGCCGACCGCGGCGACAGCTTCCCGTTCGCGACCATCTACCTGTCCGAGTCCGGCGGCGAACCACGCATCCGGGCCCGCACCGACAAGATCGAGATCTACCGGAACGTGCTGGAGAACAACTGGTCCGGGATCACCCTGTGGGAAAACGCCGACCGGTTCTGCAACAGCCCGGCCAACACCTCGTCCGGTGACTGCACGTTGCTGGTGAAGAACACCGACCGCTGCGCACAGCCGGCGATCGCCACCGCACCGCTCTACGCCGACTGCCGGTGGAAGACGCAGCGGGTGGACATCCACAGCAACCGCTTCGTGCTGGACACGTCCGTCGTCGACTGCACGGTGAAGTGCGACCGAATGGCCGTGCTGGCCAACTACGGCACCTATCCGGACTGGTCGCCGTACCAGGGCGAGCGGGTGGCCGAGGCGATCACCCGCAAGCAGCACAACCGCTGGCACGACAACGTCTACCTCGGACCATGGAAATTCGTCGCCCACGACCCTAGCCGGATACTCGACTCCGGGCAGTGGCAGGGCACGCCGTACCAGCAGGACGCGGGCAGCACCTTCCGCGCACGGGACGGTGGTTGAGATGAGCCCAGACCACACAGACCACACGTCGAAGATCGTCGGGACAGTCTGGGGGCTGCTGATCCTCAACACGCTCGGCTCCGCCGGGGCGGAGACCATCATCCCGCTGCCCCGCTCCCTCATCCAGATGGTCACCATGGGCGCGCTGGGCGCCGCGTTCGCGCTGGCGCTCGCAGTCAATCTCCAGCTGCGCATCCGACCCAGCGCCTTCGTGCTCCTGCTCACCCTGCTGCTGGTGCCGAGCATGATCTCCAGCGCGAACCTGGAGTCCGGGTTCGGCGCGCTGTTCCGCTGCGCCCGGCTGGCTCTCTTCATCGGCACGCTGTGGCTGCTCAGCCGCTGGTGGGACGGCAGCCCGACGTTCGTCCGGCACCACATCCGGATGTACTTCGCGGTGCTCGGGTCGGTGGCCGCCGGCCTGGTCATCTCACCGGGCGCCGCCATGCCCGAGCTCTACGGCGGGCGGCTGGTCGGCGCGTTGTGGCCGCTCACCCCGCCGCAGATCGGACAGTACGCCGCAGTGATCATCGGGCTCACCGTGCTGCTCGTACTGGGGCGCCGGACCGACAGGGCCAGCGCGGCGGTAGTCATCGTGCCGTCACTCGTCCTGCTCGCGTTGACCCATACCCGGACGGCCACGCTCGGCCTGCTCATCGGGCTGGCGTTGGCGATCGGCTCGCTCATCCTGACCAGCGCCGCCGCCCGCCGGTTCTTCACCTGGACGGTGCTGTGCGCCACGGTGGCCGCGGTGGGGTTCAGCTCCGCGCTGCAGGCGTGGTTCCTGCGCGGGCAGAGCCAGGAGAACTTCTCCAACCTCACCGGTCGGGCCAAGGTCTGGGATGCCCTGCTGGCAGCGCCCCGGACGACCTCGGAGCAGCTGTTCGGCATGGGCCTGGGCGACAAGTCGTTCGGCGGGCTGCCGATCGACAACAGCTGGCTGGCCGTTTACCAGGAGCAGGGTCTGACCGGCACCGCCTTGGTGGCGGCGATCATCATCGTGCTGGGCGGCGTCGCGTTGTTGCGGCCACCGTCGCTGCCGAGGGCCTGCGCGATCTTCCTGATCAGCTACTGCGCGATCGCGTCGTACACCGAGGCCGGGCTTGGCGACGCCTCGCCGTATCTGCTGCATCTGACCGTGGCCGCATCGCTGCTGGCGGCACCTGCCGCGGCCACTCCCCTCTCGACGCCCGAAGTCCCTCGACGACGCATACCGGGATGGGCCCGGAGATCGGAGGTGACCTGACCATGCACGGCATTCACGTTCTAGTAGTACACAACCGCTACGCCTCGGCGCAGCCGAGCGGGGAGAACAAGGTCGTCGACCAGGAGGTGGAGCTGCTGCGCGAGGCCGGCCACCGGGTCGAGGTGTTCGAGCGGCGCAGCGACGACATCGCCGCCCGGTCCCTGCTTGCCAAGGCCGCGGTGCCGCTGCTTGTGCCGTGGAACCCTGCGGTCCGCGCGGAGCTCGCCGCCCGGCTTCGCACCGAGCGGCCGGACGTGGTGCACGTCCACAACGTCTTCCCGCTCCTGTCGCCCGCGGTGCTGGCCGCCTGCGCCGACGCCGGCGTGCCCGCCGTCGCCACGCTGCACAACTACACCCAGGTCTGCCTTCCCGGCACGCTGCAGCGGGACGGCCGGCCGTGCGCCGAGTGCGTCGGGTCGGCGCCGCTGCCCGCCGTCCGGCACGGCTGCTACCGGAGTTCCCGGCTGGCGACGGTGCCGCTCGCGGTCAGCATGTCGGTCAACCGGCGGCGGTGGTGGTCCGGCGTGGAGCGGTTCTTCTGCATCTCCGCGGCACAGCGCGACGTGCTGGTGCGGTCGGGTATGCCACCCGACCGGCTGGCGGTGAAGCACAACTTCGTTCCCGACCCGGGCACTTGCCGAGCGGGCGCCGGCGAGCATGTGCTCTATCTCGGCCGACTCGCGGAGGCCAAGGGCGTACGGCTGCTCATGGCCGCGTGGGACGAGATCGCCGCGGACGGCGGTGTGGGCGTACCGCTCGTGATCGCCGGCGCGGGGCCACTGGAGCCGGAGGTGACCGCCTGGGCGGCGGGCCGGGACGACGTGCGGTACGTCGGCCTGTACGACCCGGCTCAGTGCCGTCAGGCCGTCGCGCGGTCGGTCGCCGTGGTGGCTCCCTCGACGTGGCTGGAGGCGTTCGGCCTGGTGGTCGTGGAGGCGATGGCGGCCGGGGTCCCGACCGTCGCCGCCGGTCACGGCGCCTTCGTCGAACTCGTCGAGGACGGCGTGACCGGGCTGCTGCACCGGCCGGGCGAGCCCGCCTCGCTCGCGTCCTGCATACGCCGGATCGCGACCGAACCGGCCCGCAACCGGGAGATGGGCCAGGCGGCCCGGCGCCGTTACGAGCAGGGTTTCAGCCCATCCGTCGGGCTGGAGCGCCTGGTGGAGGGATACCGCACCGCGATCGCGGGTCGGTCCGGCGGCGGGGACAGCTCGCCGACAGGAAACGGAAGCACTGGCTCGCGGCGGGGCACCCGCGCGAGCAGGGATGGGGGCAGTAGATGACACGATGCCGACTCTGCGGCTCGGCGACGCTGGCGAGCGTCGTCGATCTGGGGGCGACCCCGCCGTGCGAGAGTTTTCTCGCCGCGGACCAACTGGACCAGCCGGAACCGGCGTACCCGCTGCACCTGCGGGTCTGCACCGACTGCTGGCTCGCGCAGATCCCGCCGCTGATCACGCCGGAGGAGACGTTCACGCAGTACGCGTACTTCTCCTCCTACTCGACGTCCTGGGTGGAGCACGCGCGCACGTTCGTCGCCGACGCCGTACAGCGGCTGGGTCTCGGCCCCGACGCCTTCGTGGTCGAGGTCGCGAGCAACGACGGGTACCTGCTCAGGCACATGGTGGACCGGGGGATCCGCTGCCTGGGCATCGAGCCGTCGGTGAACGTCGGCGCCGCGGCGCGGGACGCGGGCGTGCCCACGCTCACGGAGTTCCTGGACCCGGCCACCGGCTCGGCCGTCCGCGCCGAGCACGGCCCGGCGGACCTGGTCGTGGCCAACAACGTGTACGCGCACATCCCCGACGTGGTCGGGTTCACCCAGGGGCTGCGCGCCCTGGTCGCCGACGACGGCTGGGTCTCCATCGAGGTGCAGCACCTGCTGACCCTGATCGAGGAGAACCAGTACGACACGATCTACCACGAGCACTTCCAGTACTACACGGTCGCGTCCGCGATCCGGGCGCTGGCGAGCGGCGGACTCACGCTCGTGGATGTCGAGCTGCTGCCCACGCACGGCGGCTCCATCCGACTGTGGGCCCGGCCGGCCGAGGTGGCCGGCGAGCCGACGCAGCGGGTGGCCGACGTGCTGGACCGGGAGAAGGCCGCCGGGCTGCAGGAACTGTCCGGGTACAGCGAGTTCTCCGCTCGGGTGGCCAAGGTGCGCCGGGATCTGCTGCGGTTCCTCATCGAGGCGGCCGAGCGCGGCGAGACGGTCGTCGGCTACGGCGCCCCGGGCAAGGGCAACACCCTGCTCAACCACTGCGGCATCCGGCCCGACCTGCTCCCGTACACGGTCGACCGCAACCCCTACAAGCACGGCAGGTTCACCCCGGGCACCCGCATTCCGATCCTGCCGCCCGAGCAGATAGCCGCCGACAGACCGGACTACGTCCTCGTCCTCCCGTGGAACCTGCGGGCCGAGCTGGTCGAGCAGTTGTCCTTCATCGGTGACTGGGGCGGCCGGCTGGTCTTCCCCATCCCGGAACTGAGCATTGTCGAGGTCACGTCGTGAAGGTCGTTCTGTTCTGCGGCGGTTACGGGATGCGGATGCGCAACGGAACCCCCGACGACGTGCCCAAGCCGATGGCGATGGTCGGCCCGCGGCCCCTGATCTGGCACGTCATGCGGTACTACGCGCACTTCGGGCACACGGAGTTCATCCTGTGCCTCGGGTACGGGGCCCACCACATCAAGGACTTCTTCCTCAACTACGAGGAGACGACGTCCAACGACTTCGTGCTGAAAGGTGGGCGAACCGAGCTGCTGTCCACCGACATCTCGGACTGGACGATCACGTTCGCACAGACCGGCGTCGAGTCACCGATCGGGGAGCGGCTGCGCCGGGTGCGACACCACCTGGACGGCGACGAGATGTTCCTCGCCAACTACGCCGACGTGCTCACCGACGCCCCGCTGCCGGAGATGATCGACCGGTTCGCCCGGCGCGACGCCGGTGCGTCGATGATGGTGGTGCCGCCGCAGTCCTCGTTCCACTGCGTGGACCTGGGCGAGGACGGCCTGGTGGGAGGCATCACCGCGGTGAGCGACATGCCGCTGTGGGAGAACGGCGGCTACTTCGTGCTCCGCCAGGAGGTCTTCGACCACATCCCGGAGAACGGGGACCTGGTCGCCGACGGATGTGCCCAACTGGCCAAGCACGGACGGTTGGTGGCGCACCAGCACCGCGGCTTCTGGAAACCGACCGACACCGTGAAGGAGCGGGCCGCGCTCGACGCCGCCTACGCCCGGGGCGACCGCCCGTGGGCCGTGTGGGAACGGGACGGCGCGGAGGCGAAGGCCGGGATGAGGACCACATGATCCGGCTCAGCGCCGGACGCCCGGACCGGATCGTCGCGGTGGGCGCGCACTGCGACGACATCGCCATCGGCGCCGGCGGCACGCTGCTGACGATGTGCCTCGCGCGGCCGGGTATCCGTATCGACGCAACTGTGCTCTCCGGCGGTGGCAGCGAGCGGGAGCAGGAGGAGCAGGCCGCGCTCGCCGCCTTCTGCCCGGGCGCCGACCTGCGGCTGACCGTGCACAAGCTGCCGGACGGCCGGATGCCCGCGCACTGGGACGAGGCCAAGGCCGCGGTCGAGGAACTGCGCGAGCAGACCGAGCCGGATCTCGTGCTGGCCCCGCGTACCGACGACGCGCACCAGGATCACCGCAGCCTGGCGAAGCTGGTGACCACCGCATACCGCGACCACCTCGTGCTCGGCTACGAGATCGTCAAGTGGGACGGCGATCTCGGCCGTCCGGCGGCGTACCAGCCGCTGTCGCCGGAGACCGCCGAACAAAAGGTGCGGCTGCTGCAGGAGCACTACCCCTCGCAGCGGCACCGACCCTGGTACGACCGGGAGGCCTTCCTCGGTCTTGCGCGGATCCGCGGCATCGAATGCCACGCGCGCTACGCCGAGGCGTTCGCCGTCACCAAACTCACTCTCGATCTGGGGGAATGAACCTTGCGCGTACTGCTGACCGGACACCAGGGCTACCTGGGCACCGTGATGGCCCCGGTCCTCGCGGCCGCCGGGCACGAGGTCGTCGGTCTTGACGCCGGCCTGTTCGCCGACTGCGTCCTCGGCCCGCCGCCCGCGGACCCGCCGGGACATCGGGTGGACCTGCGCGACGTCACGGCCGAACACGTGGCGGGGATGGACGCCGTGATCCACCTGGCCGCGCTGTCCAACGACCCGCTGGGATCACTGGCGCCGGAGCTCACCTACGACATCAACCACCACGCGTCCGTGCGGCTGGCCCGGCTGGCCCGCGACGCCGGAGTGCGGCGCTTCCTTTACGCGTCGACCTGCTCGGTCTACGGCGCCTCCGGCGACCCCGACTTGTCGAACTTGGTCACCGAGGACGCGCCGCTGCGCCCGGTGACGCCGTACGCGGAGTCCAAGGTGCGGGTGGAGGACGACCTGCACGCGTTGTCCGACGGCGACTTCAGCCCGGTGTTCATGCGCAACGCCACCGCCTTCGGCTACTCACCCCGGCTGCGCGCCGACATCGTGCTGAACAACCTGGTGGGCCACGCCCTCCTGTCCGGCGAGGTGCTGGTGCTCTCCGACGGCACCCCCTGGCGTCCGCTGGTCCACGCCGCCGACATCGCACGGGCCTTCGCGGCCGCGCTGACCGCGCCGCGCGAAGCAGTGCACGACCGGGCCTTCAACATCGGCAGCGAGGTCAACAACGTCACGGTCGCCGAGATCGCCGAGCAGGTCGCCGAGGCGGTCTCCGGCGCACAGGTGAAGATCACCGGGGAGAACGGTGCCGATCCGCGCTCGTACCGCGTGGACTTCTCCCGGTTCCGCGCCGCGATACCCGGCTTCGACTGCGAGTGGACAGTGAAGCAGGGCGCGCTCGAACTCGCCGACGGCTACCGGAAACACGGGCTGACCCGGGAGGACTTCGAGCGACGCTTCACTCGCCTCGCCGTGCTGCGCGAGGCGTCCGAGGCCGGTGCCGTCGACGACACCCTGCGGTGGCGCCGATGACCACGGCCGGCGAGCAGATGCATGCTCTGGTGGAGCGGCTGTACCCGCTCTGCCGGAGCATCACCGGCGACGGCGTGCGCGCCACCCTGGAGATCGTCGGCGAATACGTCCCGCTACAGATGCACGAGGTGCCGACCGGGACGCAAGTGCTCGACTGGACGGTGCCGCAGGAGTGGAACATCCGCGACGCGTACATCGCCGACACCGCCGGCAACCGGGTCGTCGACTTCGCCGCGTCCAGCCTGCACGTGCTGGGCTACAGCGTGCCGGTGTCGGCGACCATGCCGCTGACCGAGCTTCGGACGCACCTGCACACCCTGCCGGACCACCCGAGCTGGGTGCCGTACCGCACCAGCTACTACACGCCGGAATGGGGGTTCTGCCTGGCCCAGGAGACCTTGGACGCGCTGCCCGACGGCGACTACGAGGTGCGCATCGACTCCACACTCGCGGACGGCCACCTCACCTACGCCGAGCACGTGGTCCCCGGTCAGGTCCCCGACGAGGTGATCGTCTCCTGCCACGTCTGCCACCCGTCGCTGGCCAACGACAACCTGGCGGGCATCGCGGTGGCGACGTTCCTGGCCCGCGCGCTGGCGCAGGAGGCGCCGTACTACACCTACCGGTTCATCTACGCGCCCGGCACCATCGGGGCGATCACCTGGCTGGCCCGCAACGCGGAGCGGATCGAGCGGGTCAAGCACGGGCTCGTGCTGGCCTGCGCCGGCGACTCGGGCCAACTGACGTACAAGCAGAGCAGGCGCGGCGACGCGGAGATCGACCGGGTGATGCGGCACGTGCTGGCCGCCTCCGAACGCCCGCACAGCGTCAACGAGTTCACTCCGTACGGCTACGACGAGCGGCAGTTCTGCTCGCCCGGGTTCGATCTCGGCGTGGGCTCGCTCAGCCGGACCCCGTACGCCGGCTACCCCGAGTACCACACCTCGGCGGACAACCCGGACTTCGTCTCCCCGGAGGCGATGGCGGACACGCTCGCCGTCTGCCGCGAGGCATTCGCCGTGCTGGACCGCAACCGGCGGTACGTCAACCTCAGCCCCTACGGCGAACCACAGCTGGGGCGGCGTGGGTTGTACGACTCACTCGGCGGCCGCAGCGACGCGAAGCATGCTCAGATGGCCATGCTCTGGGTGCTCAGCCTCTCCGACGGCGAGCACAGTCTGCTGGACGTCACCGAGCGGTCCGGGCTGCCGTTCGACACCGTCGCCGCCGCGGCCGACGCCCTGCACGGCGCCGGTCTGATCAAGGCATGACGCAGATGACCACCGAGGAGGAGAAGGCAACGGCAACGGCCGGATCCGCCCGGCGGGCCTTCGCCGGCCGGCTGTCCTGGGGACTGGCCGACCAGGCGGCCTCCAGCATCAGCAACTTCGCGGTGGGGATCTACGTGGCGCGCTCGCTGGGGGTGACAGCGTTCGGCGTGTTCAGCCTCGCCTGGGTGACGTACGGCGTGGTGCTCAACGTCTCCCGCGGCCTTGCCACCGATCCGCTCGTCGTGCGCTTCAGCGGCGTGTCGGACGCATCCTGGCGCGGGGCGGTGGCCCGGTCGTCGGGTACCGCGCTCGGCGTCGGTGCCGCCCTCGGTGCGGTGTGTCTGGTGATCGGCGTCGCTCTCGGCGGCCGCGTGGGACCCGCGTTCGCCTGTCTCGGCGTCATGCTGCCGGGGCTGCTGCTGCAGGACGCCTGGCGGTACTCGTTCTTCGCAGCCGGCCTCGGGCGGAAGGCCTTCGTCAACGACCTCGTGTGGGGCGTCGCGCTCGTCCCGGCCCTGGTCGTGGCGGCCCGCGTGGGCAGCGTGGCCGCCTTCGTGCTCGCCTGGGGCGCGTCCGCCACGGTGGCCGCGGGGTACGGATACCTCCAGTCCGGCATCCGGCCGCGGACGACCCAGGCACGCGCGTGGCTCCGCGAGCAACGCGACCTCGGCTACCGGTACCTCGTCGAGAACGTCAGCCTCAGCGGCGCCGGCCAGCTGCGTGCGTACGGGCTCGGCGTGATCGTCGGGGTCGGCGCGGTGGGTGCGGTCCGGGGCGCCGAACTCCTCCTCGGCCCGTTCCTCGCCGTGCTGATGGGCCTCTCGCTCGTCACGGTCGCGGAGGCGGCACGGGTGCTGCGGCGGTCCCCGCACCGCCTCGGCAGGTTCTGCCTCCTGCTGGGAGGCGGGCAGGCCGCCGCCGCGCTGCTCTGGGGCGGGGCGCTGCTCCTGATGCCGGACCGGCTCGGCGAACTCGTGCTCGGCGACGTCTGGCACTCCGCCTCCCAGCTCATCGTGCCGGTCACCCTCGGCGTCGCATGGGCCGGGCTCGGCACCGGCGCGGCGGCGGGGCTGCGCGCGCTCGCCGCGGCCCGGCGCAGTCTGCGCTGCCAACTGTTCGCCTCCGCCTGCTACGTGGCGGGCGGGCTGGGCGGAGCCGCCCTGGGCGGCACGGTCGGCTCGGCCTGGGGCGTCGCCGCCGCGACGCTCGCCGGCTCCGCCGTGTGGTGGCTCCAGTTGCGCTCCGCCCTGCGCGAACACCACCAGGACACCATCCCCGAAGCGAGGACGCCATGACCGCGCACCCCAGGCTGAGCATCGGCCTGCCCGTGTACAACGGCGAGGAGTACCTCGCCGAATCGCTCGACGCCCTGCTCGGTCAGACCTACGAGGACTTCGAGCTGGTCATCTCCGACAACGCGTCGACCGACGGGACCGAGGACATCTGCCGCACGTACGCCGCGCAGGACTCGCGCATCCGGTACATCCGGCTGCCGCGGAACATCGGCGCCGCGCCGAACCACAACTACGTCTTCACCGAGTGCCGCGGCGAGTTGTTCAAGTGGGCCTCGCACGACGACCTTTACGCCCGCGACCTGCTGCGACGGTGCGTGGAGGCGCTGGACGAGCGGCCGGACGTGATCCTCGCGCACTCCGACCAGGCGGTCATCGACGGCGAAGGACAGCTGAAGGTCCCCTACGCGTACGGGCTCGCCACCGCCTCGCCGCACGCGCCCGAGCGCTTCCGCAGTTTCCTGTTCGAACCCGGTGGCGACGACTTCTACGGGGTGATGCGTGCCGACATGCTGCGGCGAGTGAGGCCGCACAACAGCTACCACCACGCGGACCGGACGTTCGTCGCCGAGATCGTCCTGAACGGACCCTTCCACCAGGTGCCGGAGCTGCTGTACTTCCGCCGCGACCACCCCACCCGCGCCGAGCGGGCGAACCCGTCCAAGCGCTCCCGCTGCGTCAATCTGGACCCGCGGCGGGCAGGCGCGCTGCACCCGACGCCCCGGCTGCTCGCCGAGTACGTCTGGGGCTTCGTCGCTGCGATCCGGCGGGCACCGTTGTCCGCTACCGACCAGCGTGCCTGCTACCGCCACCTGGCCGCGTGGATGACCAGCCGGGTCCGGCCCGGCGCCGGCGAGCGGGTCGAGGACCGTGCACCGGTCGACCCGAACCGGCTCACCGTGTCCGTCGACGCCCTCGTCGCCGGCCGTGAGGGGAGGCAGGCGTGACGTCCCGAGACGAAACTCCGGTGCGCGTCGGGGTGTTCGGCCTGCTCGGCTCCGGCAACCTCGGCAACGACGGGTCGCTCGAGGCCGTGCTCGGGTACCTCCGCGCAGAGCACCCGGAGGCGGTCGTGGACGCGCTGTGCGGCGGACCCGAGGTCGTCGCGGCCCGGTACGGGATCCCCGCGACGCGGCTGCACTGGTACCGCGGGGAGTACCGGACCGCGTCGCGTGCGGGCGCGATCGCGGCGAAGGGTCTGGGCAAACTCGTCGACGCCGTCCGCACCGCTGCCTGGGTGCGCCGGCACGACGTGGTGATCGTGCCGGGCATGGGAGTCCTGGAGGCCACGCTGCCGCTGCGGCCGTGGGGCTTCCCGTACTCGCTGTTCCTGCTCTGCGCGACCGGCCGGCTGTTCGGCACCCGGGTCGCGCTGGTCGGCGTCGGCGCCGCCGCGATCGGCAACCGGCCCACCCGGGCCCTGGTGCGCTGGTCGGCGCGGCTGGCCACGTACCGGTCGTACCGGGACGCCCTGTCCCGCGACGCGATGCGGGCGATGGGCGTGGACACCGCGCGCGACGAGGTCTACCCGGACCTCGCATTCGCCCTGCCGACGCCGCGGGCGGGCGGACCCGACAAGCTCTCAGTCCCGCCGGGCCCGGTCTGCGTCGGCGTCATGGCCTTCCACGGGGGCAACGACGACCGCGCCCGGGCCGAGGAGATCCACCGGCGCTACCTCGACGGGACGACCCGCTTCGTCCGCGCGCTGGTCGAGGACGGCAGGCCGGTCCGGCTGCTCACCGGCGACGAGTGCGATGCGCCGGTGGTCGCCGCGATCCTCGACGCGGTGGACTCGCCGCTGGTCACCGCTGCCGAGGCGGCCTCGCTGGCCGACCTGATGAAAGAGACGGCGGCTGCCGACACCGTGGTGGCGACCCGGTACCACAACCTGATCTGCGCGCTGAAGGCCGGCACCCCGACGCTCGCACTGAGTTATGCGGCGAAGAGCGACGCGCTCATGGATCGGATGGGGTTGGACGCGTACTGCCACCCGGCTCGCGAGGTGGACGCCGACCGGCTGCTGGAGCAGTTCCGGGAGCTCGAGAAGCAATCGGCGGTGCTGCGGCACATCCTCGCCGAGCGGAACCAGGTCGCCGCCCGCCAACTCGAGGACCAGTTCACCGCGTTGACCGCCGCCCTGTTCCCGGCGACCGGCCACGGACACGCCCGCACCCGGCAGGAGACACCATGAAGGCGACCGACGTCCCGGCGATCGCCGGCGCGTACCTCTTCGAGCCGACGTCGTACGCCGACGAGCGCGGCTTCTTCTGCCGCACCTTCGACGCCGACGTGGTCCGCTCGGTGGGCCTCGATCCGAACGCCTTCGTCCAGGACAGCGTGTCCCGCTCGGTCCGAGGCGTGCTGCGCGGTCTGCACCTGCGCTCAGGCGCCGGCGAGGCCAAGCTGGTGCGGTGCTCGTACGGGCAGATCTTCGACGTCGTCGTGGACCTGCGGCCGGACTCACCGACCTACCGCAACCACGCCTCCTTCGAGCTGTCCGGCGATACGCAGACGACCCTGTACATCCCGGCGGGGTGCGCGCACGGCTTCCAGGCGCTGACCGAAACCGCCGACACCTCGTACCGGATAGACCGCCCCCACGATCCGGCCGAGGACGTGACGATCGCCTTCGACGACCCGGAGCTCGCCATCCCCTGGCCGCTGCCGGTCACATCGATGTCCCAGCGGGACCGGGAGGCGCCGGGCCTCGCCGAGGTCCTGAAGCACAGAGAGAGTTGAGGTCGGCGTGGACACCGAAGAGTTCCAACTGCCCCGGTCACAGGCGGCGAACGAACGCCTGCACGCCATGATCCCCGGGGGTGCGCACACCTACGCCAAGGGCGACGACCAGTACCCCGAGAACCTGGCTCCCGTCATCAGCCACGGCCGCGGTGCCCATGTGTGGGACGTCGACGGCAACCGCTACATCGAGTACGGCTCCGGCCTGCGGTCGGTCAGCCTCGGCCACGCCCACCCGCGCGTGACCGAGGCGGTGCGGCGGGAACTCGACCGCGGCAGCAACTTCGTCCGGCCGTCGATCGTGGAGGCCGATGCCGCGGAACGCTTCCTGGCCACGGTGCCGACCGCCGAGATGGTGAAGTTCGCGAAGAACGGCTCCGACGCCACCACCGCCGCGGTGCGCCTCGCCCGCGCCGCCACCGGGCGCCCGCGGGTGGCCATCTGCGGCGACCAGCCGTTCTTCTCCGTCGACGACTGGTTCATCGGCTCCACACCGATGTCCGCCGGTATTCCGGCGGCGATTACCGACCTCACCGTGGCGTTCCCCTACGGGGACCTCGCCGCGACGGAGGAGCTGCTCACCCGGTACCAGGACGAGGTCGCCTGTCTGATCCTCGAACCCGCCGGCCATACCGAGCCGCCGCCCGGCTATCTGACCGGCCTGCGCGAACTGGCCGACCGGCACGGCTGCGTACTGGTCTTCGACGAGATGATCAGCGGCTTCCGCTGGTCCGAGGCGGGCGCCCAAGGCCTGTACGGCGTCGTCCCGGACCTCTCCACCTTCGGCAAGGCGCTGGGCAACGGATTCGCCATCTCCGCACTGGCCGGACGCCGCGAGCTGATGGAGCGGGGCGGGCTGCGCCACTTGGACGACCGGGTGTTCCTGCTGTCCACCACGCACGGCGCGGAAACGCACTCCCTGGCCGCCGCGATGGCCGTGCAGACCACCTACGTCGAGGAGGGCATCACCGCGCAACTGCACGCCCTCGGCGAACGGTTGGCCGCCGGAGTCCGCGACGCCGCGGCCGGTATGGGCGTCGGCGACCATGTCGTCGTCCGGGGCCGGGCCAGCAATCTGGTCTTCGCCACCCTCGACGAGAACGGGCAGCCGTCGCAGCAGTACCGCACCCTCTTCCTGCGCCGTCTTCTCGCGGGCGGGGTGCTGGCCCCGTCGTTCGTGGTGAGCAGCGCGCTCAGCGACGCCGACATCGATCACACCGTCGACGCGGTGGCCCAGGCATGTGCGGTGTACCGGAAGGCACTGGACGCCGCTGACCCCACCCCCTGGCTGGCCGAGCGACCGGTGAAGCCCGTATTCCGCCGCTTGGCGTGACGTGACGTCAGCGACGCTCCCGCCGACCGGCGTCGGCCATCCGATCGACCAGCCGGTCGGCTATCCGGTCGACCAGCCACGCGGTCGCCGGTGTCACCGCCAGCGCGGTGCACCAGCCGCCGAGGACGTCGGTCGGGTAGTGCGCGCCCAGGGCGACCTGCGCCCAGCCCATGGCCGCGCCGGCAACCAGCGCCGCGGCGAGCACGACTGACGTGCGCGCCGTCCTGCCGAGGCTGAGCCGGCCGGTCGCGAGCAGCGCCACCACGAGGGCGAGCGCGGTGAAGAAGGCGGTGTGCCCGCTCGGGTAGGACAGGTACCCGCCGTGGATGGTGCGTCCCACCAGGGGCTTGAGCAGCGTCGTCGTCCCCACGGTCAGGCCGGCGCCGGCAACGACGAGCACCGCCGCGCGAGGACGCCGCAGCAGCAGGCAGCCCGTCACGGCGGCCACGACCAGCGCCGCCGCTCCGGCGGGCTCCCCCCAGAAGTCCGTGGCCAGAGCGATGTTCCGCCACGGCGACCGCACACCGTCCACCGCCGGCTGGATCCACACGTCCACGCTGCCGGGCTCGCTGTGGCCGGCGGACAGGACCCCGAGCACGACGACCACCAGCGCGGCGAGGGCCGCGATCAACCCGAGCCACGAGCGCAGCGACGGGGGCAGCACCGCGGGCGCCGGCCGGCCGGTCACACGCCCACCGCGTCCGGTCGACCTGCGGTGGTTTGCCGTGATCGGTGGATGGTGTTCCGGGTCTTGATTTCTTGAGGCAGGGTGAGGGTGCGGCCCTTCATCGGACCGGTGGACAGCCATGAATCAGCGCCTTCCTGTTTCCGACCCGCGCCCCACGACGCGGGGCGTTGTTCCCGGACGACTCCGGTGGCCGTAGGTCCGGGCACGCCACGGCCTATGTGTCCCGTCAGTACCTCGGCTCCCGCGGGCAGGTCCGAAACGGCATGGTCGCGGCCACCACCGCGGGCCGATGAGCGCGTGCACTACCCGCCGCACACCGTCGCAGACCATCCGACAGATGCGATGCGCCTCCCCCCGTCGGTGCCTACGCCATGTCGCCCCCGTCGCTACCGCGATGCCGCGCCCACGAGAACTGCCCACTGCCGCCCGCCGACATGACCGGGACATCAGATGTACGGGCTGCGCGCGGCAACACTGCCCAACAATGCGGTCGCGGCAAACCGCCGTCGGACAGTCCGCGGGTCAACACTCCGCGAATGCGGTGCACTGTGGCCGGGGAGACGCCGAAAGTCGGCGGAAGATGCCGCCCCGCGCAACCGCTGGTCAGCACGTACACCACCGCCGCGAACACCGCCCGCTCGTCCACCGGCTTCGTACCGCCGCTCTGCGGACGGGATGTGAACCTCGGCAACAGCGGTGCCGCCAACTCCCACAACCCGTCCGGGACAAGCCGACGGGACAGATCAACAGCCACAGCGCAACATCATGCCGCACCCGCCACTCACCACGTGAGACATCCTCTATGGCAGACCGCGACGTGCCGGGTGCGCCGCTGATCCCAGCAACTGCTGACGACGAATGATCACGTTGGAAAGGGCAGGCATTGAACGCCTTGGTCGGACGGGCCCTACGGACGCGGTGTGCGGTTGGCTAATCCGGGGGACCATGGAAGCCGAAGCACTCACCGGATAAGGTGCCTCTATGGTTTTCGTCAAGCCGTAGCCGCTGTGGGTGGTTGGTAGAAGGTGCCGTCTCGGAGCATGGCGAAGAGGACGTCGATGCGTCGTCGGGCGAGCGCGATGAGGGCGGCGATGTGGTGCTTCCCCTCCCTGCGTTTGCGGTCGTAGTAGGCGCGTGACTCGGGCTGGGAGAGTGAGGCGAACGCGGCGAGGTAGAAGGCTCTCTTGAGCTGTTTGTTGCCTCGCCGGGAGGGGTGTTCGCCGCGGATGGAGGAGCCGGAGTTCCGGGTCACGGGAGCGAGGCCGGCGTAGGCAGCGAGATGGCCGGCGGTGGCGAAGCCGCTGCCGTCTCCGACGTCGACGAGGATGCGGGCCGCGGTCCTGATCCCGATGCCGGGCATCGAGATCAGGACCTGGGAAAGAGGGTGGGCCTCCAGGAGTTCCTCGATCCTCGCGGCGAGGAGTTTGCGCTGGTCAAGAACGGACTGGAGCGAACTCGCAAGGCTGGGGACGATCAGCGCGGCAGCCTCGGTGCCCGGAACGACGACGGTCTGTTCGTCGAGTGCGGTGAAGACGTCCTCGACCAGCCGCTCCGCCATCCGCGGCGCTTTGGGACGTATCAAGGTCACGAGGCGACGGCGTCCGGCTTTGCGGATCTGGGCGGGTGAGCCGAACTGGTCGAGCAGTCTGAGCACGGCCGGGTGCTGGATGCGCGGGCCCAGGACCCGTTCGAGCGACGGGTGGATCTGGGTGAGGAGGCCGCGGAGCCGGTTGGCGATCCGGGTGGACTCGCCCGCGAGATCGTCGTCGAACCCGGCGATCATCGCGAGTTCGGCGACGGTCTCGTCGGCGGGATCGATGGTCCTCAGGGTGTGGGGCATCGCTCTGGCGGCGTCCGCGATGATGAACGCGTCGCGGGCATCGGTCTTGGCCTCACCGGGGTAAAGATCGGCGATCCGTCGCATTGTGAGACCGGGCAGGTAGGCGACCTGGCAGCCCGTGTCCCGCGCGACCGCCAGCGGCAGGGCCCCGATGGAAGCCGGCTGGTCGACGACCACCAGCACCGTGCCGTGCTTGGCCCGGAGCTTGTCGAACAGCTCCCGCAGTTTCGGCTCACTGTTGGGCAGCGGCTTGTCGAACACCTTCTTCCCCGCCCGGCTCACGGCGGTGGCGTGGTGATCGCCCTTGCCGACGTCCAGGCCCAGATAGACGTCGATGCCAGTCTCGTCCGTCATGCCCTTCGCTCCCGTGCTCGCGTCCTCCCCGGCCTCACCTGCGGCATCAGCGTGCCGGCATCCACGTTACGAAGAGACTGCCCAAGGGGCGCTCGTGCCTCTAATCAGCGGTCTGCCAATGCCTCCGGCACCCGGCGACACCACCTTTTCGATCATGTCGACTGGGGGCGCAAGTCATACCGGGGCCGAAGGCCGGGAGCCTCATTGCGAGGCCACGAAGAAGGTAACGGGGATGCGCAGGTAGAGCCGCCCGACAGTGTCGACACGGAGCCGGCCGACAACGGACTCGGACGCTCACGCGGCGGCCTGACCACCAAGCTGCACCTGGCCGTCGAGCAGGGCCAGAAGCCGATGTCGATCGTGATCACAGCCCGGCGGCGTGGGGACTCCCAGCGTTTGAGCCCGTACTGGAGCAGATCCAGGTACGTCGTCTGGCACCGGGCAGACCCCGCACCCGCCCCGACCGGGTACGGGCCGACAAGGCGTACGCCTCCCGCAAGAACCATGCCTACCTGCGCAGACGCCGGATCCGCTGCACCATCCCGGACAAGGCTGACCACGCCCGCAACCGCAAGAAGCTCGGTGCCCGCGGCGGCCGCCCGCCGAAGTTCGACAAGCGCCGTCCGCTACGAAGCCACCGTCCTCATCGCGGCCATCAACGAATGGCTGTGACCGGCACGGAAAATGAATTCGCCCCACCGCGGTGCGACCGAGAAACTCGCCCCATGACCAAAGACTTCACCGTGCGCCCGGCCCGACCCGCCGATGCGGGCCGCCTGGCCGAAATGCGCTGGGCGTTCAAGCAAGAGGACCACGAAGGGCGGCCACCGGCTCCGGTGCGGCCCCTGGAAGAGGCAAAGCACTGGATCCGCGACCGGCTCAGGGATGGCCACTGGTTGGCCTGGGTCGCGGAGACCGAAGACGAAATCTGCGGTCATGTCTTCCTCTGTCTGGTGGAGCGGATGCCGGAGCCCTACGAGGACAACAACCCTGTCGGCTATGTCACGAACTTCTTCGTCCTGCCGTCACAACGGAACAAAGGAGCTGGCTCGGCGCTCCTTGAGGCGCTGAAGCAGCATTCACG
Organism: Streptomyces sp. NBC_01142; assembly: GCF_026341125.1. Taxonomy (NCBI): domain Bacteria; kingdom Bacillati; phylum Actinomycetota; class Actinomycetes; order Kitasatosporales; family Streptomycetaceae; genus Streptomyces; species Streptomyces sp. NBC_01142. The sequence continues at coordinate 3,733,818 of NZ_JAPEOR010000001.1, read as the reverse complement.
CAGTGCTGGCCTCGAAGGCTTGATCGTCTGGCCGTCAGAGCGCAGCACCCCGCTCTATCAGCGCTTCGGCTTCCAGCCCCCAGAGGAACTGCTGGAACTTCCACTCGACACCTGATGAGATCCACTTCCGATACACGCCCTAACGACCGCAAGCGAGCCGAGGGCAGGTGCCACAAGCAGGCAGTGCTAGCCGTCGCTCGCCGCCGCCTCGATGTCCTTTGCGCCCGCATCCGGGATCGATGCTGCTGGACTCCCCCGCCCCAGCCCGGTGTGGTGGAAGTCTCGTTCGGGCTGTCGGCACCGAGATTCCCAGCACAGGTGAGCCGCTCCACGGACGCTTTGAAGTCCTCAGCCAGGGGGAGTTCTGTGTTCTCGTCCGTGTCGAACCACGTCACCGACGGCTCACCCTGTCGGCCGCAGCCCCGGTAATCGCGTGCCACTCCGCACAGTGACTGCGCCGATGACCGCCTCGGCGGTGTTGCGGGTGCACTGGTGAAAAGGCAGTGCTCCGAGCTTGCGCTATTCGCCGGGGGACGATGAAACACGAGTACGTCCGCGACAGCGCCCTCGAAGGCCACGACTCCGCCCGCAAGCGGGGCAAGACGATCGGCGGCGCCGGTCCACACTCGCACCCCGGCCGGCGCGGGTGCCTTGCCGGTGCTGCCCGACGAGGCTCCCACGATGCCCGGCGGCCGGATTCCCGGGCCATCGTGGAAGACCACGAACACAGCGGGCAGGGGGCACAGTTCACGCCCCCGCCCGGAGCGGCGGATCAGCCCGGCGCCACCGCGCCCTCCGGCACTCCGAACCACTCCTCCAGCGCCTCCGCCAGCCCGGCCGTCGACGTCGGCGCCTGCGCCTGCGCCCCCGCGTCGGCCGCCCAGGCCGTGAAGCCGTCCGGACGGACGAGGACCGCCGCCAGTTCCGGGCGGGACGGGCAGCCAGCCGTCAGGGTGTCGACGCGGCCGGCATACCCCGCGGCGAGAGCCCGGAGCTCCGGGGCGTCGGTGAGGTCGAGCAGGAGCGCCCGGCCGCCGTGGAGGTGGTCCGCGAGGCGGCCGCCGTCGGTGAGTTCGAGGTCCGGGGCGCTGCGGCCGGTCAGCGGGTGCTCGCCCGTCAGCTCGTACCGCACCCCGGCACCGTTGAGCCGCGCGGTGAGGTACGTGGTGCCCGTGACCGTCTCCGCCAGATCGGTGAGGATCTCGCGCAGGGCCCGCGACTGCGGGTCCGGGCGCATGGCCGCAACCTGGGACCGGGTCCAGTCCAGGACCCACGCGCCGACCGGGTGCCGCTCGGAGGTGTACGTGTCCAGCAGCCCTTCCGGCGCCCGGCCGCCGATCACCGCGGCGAGCTTCCAGCCGAGGTTCATCGCGTCCCCGATACCCAGGCTCAGCCCCTGACTCCCGAACGCGGAGTGCACGTGCGCCGCGTCGCCCGCCAGCAGCACCCGGCCCTTGCGGTACTCGGTGACCTGACGGGCATGGTCGGTGAAGCGGGTCGCGGTCCGCACCCCGGTGATCGTGACGTCCACGCCGGATACGCGGCGCAGCCGCGCCTGGAGGTCCTCGGTGGTGACCGGAGCGTCCCGGTCGGCCGGCGGGCCGTCGAACTCCACGGTGACGACGCGGCCCGGCATCGGCCCGTGGGCGAACACCCCGGTGTCCGTGGCGGCCCAGCCGACCTTCAGGTCCTCGGCGCCGGTCATCTCCACGACCGCCTGGTGACAGGTGATCTCCGGGTCCGTACCGGGAAATTCGAACCCCGCGAGCTTGCGGACCGTGCTGCGGCCGCCGTCGCAGCCCACGAGCCAGCCGGCGCGTATCGCCCCGCCGCTCGTCCGCACGGTGACGGCCCCGTCGTCCGCGTCGAAGCCGGTCAGCTCCACTCCCCGGCACACGTCGACGCCGAGCTCGCGTGCCCGCCCGCCGAGCAGCCGCTCGATGTCCTGCTGCGCCACGAGACCGATCTCGGCGGCGGGTCCGGCGTCGCCGAAGCCCGGCTCCGTACGGTCGACCAGGTCGGCGCGCAGCATGATCCCGGCGAAGTGCCCGACGAACCCGAGCCCTTGGCCTGCAGCCTCGCCCCCGTCCCCGCCGTTCCGCTCGCGCATGAACGCCTGGAAGCGGTCCATCGCCTGCCGCTGCACCTCGGCCAGCGCGGGCAGCATGCCCCGGCGGTAGAGCGCCTCGGCGCTGGGCGTGGTGATCGCCCCGCCCTTGATCGTCGGGTCCACTTCGGTGAGGCGCTCCAGGACGGCCACCCGCGCGCCTCCGAGCCGGAGCTCGCAGGCCAGCATCAGTCCGACCGGGCCGCCTCCGGCCACCACTACGTCATAGTCCATGGCGACCACTATGACCGAGGGTCAAAAAGGCCCTTTCACCGCCCTGACCAGCCACAACAGGCGCTGTGATGTCAAGGGGCCGGCCCCGCGAAGAGGGACGGGAAGCGGGCCGTCCGCGCTCCTCCCCGGCTACCTCACGCGCCCCCCGCCGGTCACCTGCACGGGGGAAGTCCCCGGCGGCCACCGCTAAGCGGCGCCGGTATGGGCATGGCTTGACGGACGGCCGCAGGACGCGGTGCTCAATACGGCGGCTGATGTTGCCCATCGGGTGCGCGGCAGCGGCACGCAGGGCGGCCAGTCGCTTGCGGGTCAGACGATGCGCCATGGGATCTCCCCTCTCTCCAGGCGATGCCGGTTACAGCCATCGCAAGGCGTCACGGACCTGGGAGGCGGTGCCGCTGAGGTTGTCGGCCTCCAGGCGCTCGTCGAAGTCGTACGGGTCTCAACGCCGTTCATGAGGCGGTCGGCGACCGTCTGCAGCCAGGCACCGCTGCCGCGGGCACGCCTGCCGGGGATGTCGTCGCGGGACAGTGGAGGACGGGCGCGGTCAGGGCGGCCTCGGCGTCGACCGGCCTACGCCTCCACGCAGGCGACTTCTGGACGAGCTGCAAGGTCGTGGGCTTCAAGCCGTCGGCTTCCGCTTCTCGGCAGACCTGGCGGGCGAGCCCGACTACCGCGCGGCGGAAGGCCTCAGGTGTTAGGGCTGTATGCCGACAGCAAGGTGGTGCCGAAGTTGTGCGCCGCGCGGTACAGCTCGGACTGGCTGCCTGACCGGACGGCGGCGGAAGAGAGCTCGTGGGCGCTCTTGGCGATCGCTTGCTGATCCGACCGGATCGAGCGTGCCGCCTGGAAGGCGAGGTAGGCCACGGTCGCGGCGACCGGCAATAGGCCCCGGCGCCGGTGCTCAGCTCGTCCATGCCCGATGTCGCCCCACCACATGAGCAGAGTAAGGGCGGCGGCGGTCATCAGCGGCCAAGCCGCGGCCGACCCCACGTCGTCACCAGCCCGCCTTCCGGCAGCCGCACGCCGAAGTGGTCCGCCCCTCTGCGCCGGCTCATAGGCGTCCGCCTGCTCCCCGCTCCTGCGGGGTCCCGTCGGGCGGCGGCCGCTGCGGGAGGGGCGGAGCTCTGAGAGAGGTTCCGGCGTGAGGGGCGAGCGGGGTGATCCGGACCCCGAGCGCGTCAGGGGCTCCGCCGGGCTGCCGCCTCGGGTGCCGGCTCCCCGTCATTGCCCGGTGCGATGATGCGGGCCACGGCCTCCACGACGGCGGTGCGGTGTCGCGCCCTGCGCTCGTCCCCCCAGGGGGTGCCGTCGACATCGGTGGCCGGGCCGCCGGGGGCGGCGAACCAGGCCTGGGCCAGGGCCAGGACGAGGGTCAGAACATCGGCGGGCTCGAAGCCCGGGCCGATGCGGCCCTCCCGCTGAGCGGCGGCCACCGTGGCGATCTTGCCGCGATATGCCTCGGCCGTGGTGGCCGTGGCGCCGGGCCGCTCCAGCTGCTTCCAGGTGACGAGCCGCATCAGCGCGGGCTGCGCCACCAGGTGGTCGAAGATGGCCCCCGCGTATCCGGGAAGATCCGTGGCCTCGAACGGCACCGACTCCGCGCCGAGTTCCAGGGCCTGCTGCAGGACCACGTCGAAGAGCTGTTCCTTGTTGCCGAAGTAGACGTAGATGAGCCGCTTGTTCGCGCCTGCGGCCTCGGCGATGCGGTCGACCCTGGCCCCGGCGATGCCGTACGCGGCGAACTCGTTGAATGCCGCGTCGAGCAGACGTGCCTTGGTCGCGCTGGAGTCCCGTGCCATGTCGGCAGCCTACAGAGTAACTATCCAGTTATTGACATCCCGGCATCCGCCGTGCAGAGTGGAACTAACGAGTTAGTTACTTACTTACGCACTGAGGAGAGAGTCATGGAACAGCGGGAACTCGGGTCGCAGGGTCTGGTCGTCGGAGCCGAAGGCCTCGGCTGCATGGGGATGAGCGCCTTCTACGGCGCGACCGACGAGACCGAGTCGCTGGCCACGATCGACCGCGCGCTGGAACTCGGCATCACCCTGCTGGACACGGCTGAGGGATACGGCCCGTTCGTCAACGAGCAGCTGATCGGAAAGGCGCTCTCCGGCCGCCGCGAGAAGGCTGTGATCGCCACCAAGACCGGAATCGAGTTCACCGACGACGGTTCCATGATCGGCCACAACGGGCGGCGCGAGTACATCCACCGGGCCGCCGACCGGTCCCTGCGTCACCTGGGAACCGACTACATCGACCTGTACTACCTGCACCGCGTCGACCCGGACGTGCCCATCGAGGAGAGCATCGGGGCCATGGCGGAACTCGTCACGGCCGGCAAGGTCCGCTATCTCGGTATCAGCGAAGCGGCGGCCGCGACCATCCGGCGCGCGCACGGCGTCCATCCGCTGACCGCGGTGCAGACCGAGTACTCGCTCTTCGAGCGGGGCATCGAAGGTGACGATGTGAAGGCCACCCTGGACGAACTCGGCATCGGCCTTGTCGCGTACTCACCCCTCGGCCGCGGCTTCCTGTCCGGCGCCATCACCACGCCCGACGACTTCACCGCCGACGACTTCCGCCGTACCGACCCACGCTTCCAGGGTGACAACTTCGCCCGCAACCTCGCCGTCGTCGGCGAGGTCCGGCGTCTGGCTCAGGAGAAGTCGGTCACCCCCTCCCAGCTGGCACTGGCCTGGGTACTGCGACAGGGAGCCGTTCCGATCCCCGGCACCAAGCGCCGCCACTACCTGGAGGAGAACGCCGCTGCCCCGGACGTGACGTTCACCGACGAGGATCTCGCGGCCATCGAGGCCGTGGCGCCGCGAGGTGTCGCCGCGGGCGACCGCTACGCGCCCGAGCTGATGCAGTCCCTCAACGGGTGACCGCACCGGAGGCGGCATCTCGCTCATGAGGGTCGTTCGCCGACGGTCCACCCCACGGCCTATGTTGCTCCGACCGCCACGCTGTGCGGGGAGGTGCGAGTGGCGGCCGGGTGCCGGGTGCTGTTCGGTGCGGTGCTCACCGCCGAGGGCGGGCCAGTGGAGCTGGGCGAGGACAGCATCGTGATGGAGAACGCGGTCCTGCGTGGTACCCGACGGGATCCGCTGATTCTGGTACCGCAGGTCCTGGTGGGCCCCACCTCCTACCTGACCGGCTGCCGGGTCGAGGACGAGGTCTTCCTGGCCACCGGCAGCCGCGTCTTCAACGGGGCACTGATCGGGACCCGCTCCGAGGTGCGGATCAACGGCATCGTGCACCTGCGCACCGCGCTGCCCGCCGACACGACGGTGCCGGCCGCGTCATCGCGCTGGACCGGTGTTCCCGCCCCCGCCTGCCCGGCGGGATGCGACCTCCGCGCGACGGGAGCGCAACGGATGGGGCGTGCCGTCGGGCATCGAATGGCCCGGATCCGGCAGCGTCCGGGAGAACGTCAGGGCAGGGTCAGGATGCGGGGGCCCTGGTCGGTGATGGCGACGGTGTGCTCGATGTGGGCGGCCCTGCTGCCATCGGTGGTGCGCAGGGTCCAGCCATCGATATCGGTGCGGTAGGTGTTCTGCCCGCCGGCCATGAGCATGGGTTCGATGGCGAGGACCAGGCCGTGACGGAGGGGGAAGCCACGGCCGGGGCGGCCGCGGTTGGGGACATGAGGGTCTTCGTGCATGCGGCGGCCGATGCCGTGGCCGCCGAAGTCGGCGGGCATGCCACAGCCCGCCTTGCGGGCGACGGTGTCGATGGCGTGGGAGATGTCGCCGATGCGACTGCTCACCTGGGCGGCGGCAATGCCGGCGTCGAGGGCTTGCTGGGTGGCGTCGATCAGATCGAGGTCGCCGGGGCGTGGCGTTCCGACGGTGAAGGTGATGGCCGCGTCGCCTGTCCAGCCGTCGAGCTGGGCGCCGCAGTCGATGCTCACCAGGTCGCCGTCGCGCAGCCGGTAGCCGGTGGGGATGCCGTGCGACACGGCGTCGTTGACGGACGTGCAGATCACGGCCGGGAAAGCGACCGGGGCGAAGGACGGCCGGTATCCGAGGAACGGGGAGCCGGCTCCGGCCTCGGCCAGCACTGACCGGGCCGCTTCGTCTAGTTCTTGCAGGGACACCCCCACGCCGGCTGCTTCTCGGACCGCGGCCAGGGCGCGGGCCACCACACGTCCGGCTTCCCGCATCGCGTCCAATGCGGCATCGGTCTTGATCTCCACCATGTGTTTGACTCCCAGCAGAACGTCGATCCAATACTTATACCGGTATTAATATCACGGCCATGGTGAGGACTCCTCTGGCACGGTGGGAACGGAAACGCGGCGAGCGGTTCGGCGCGCTGCTGCGTCGAGCGCGCGGCAGCCGCAGCATGGCGGAGGTGGCGGCCGCGGCGGGAGGTTCCGCGGAGACCCTGCTCAAGATCGAAACCGGCCGGACCCCGATCCCCGCCTTCTTCACCATCGCGGCCCTGGCCGCCGCGCTGCACGTGTCTCTGGACGAGTTGGCGGCCGCGTGCGCGCATGACCCGGACTGGCAGGAACCGGCGCTCTCGGCTTGAGGAGTGGGCGGCGCCGCACCCTGTATCGCTCAACCAACCTTCGGTGGCACGAACTTGCGGGTGATCAAACTCCGCTGACAAGGATCAATCTTCAGTGACACAGGACAGTGGCGGAGAGTGGCCGCTGCACGGAAGTTGAGCCAGAACCCTTTCTCGTGAACAGAGCCGGGCCGGACACACGAAGCACAGAGAGACCCCGGGACTCATGGCCCGGGGTCTCCTGCTTTCAGTGCTCCAGCGCCGGAAGGCCGGCCAGGCCGGTGTCGAGCATGATGCGGTCGACCGTCTCCGCGAGGGTGCTGTCGGCCTTGATCACGGTCTCGATGCCACCGGGCAGCAAGTCGAGTTCCCGGTACCAGTCCCGCAGCTGCGGCTCGCTGACCTCGTGCGCGATCGGCTTGGTGGCGTGGCGGGCGAGGGTCTGCTCGAACGGCACGTGCAGGTAGTAGCCGTGGGTCGGGCCACGGTGGTCGGCGCGCAGCCGGGCAAGCATCTCGCCGTAGTGGTCGGCATACAGGATCCCTTCGACCACCACGTGGTACCCGGCGTCCAGGACGTAGCGGGCGGTCAGGTCGATCAGGCCGATGTTCACCGCGCCGGGCCGGTCCCGCTCGCGCAGCACGATCCGGCGCAGGTTGTCCTGGCCGACCAGGGCCAGGCCGCGGCCGAACCTGTCGCGGACGCCGGCCGCGACGGACGACTTGCCCGCGGCGCTGTTGCCGCGCAGCACGACCAGTCTCGTGTCTTCGGTGCCCACCATCACGGCGGTCACGCTACCGACGTCCAGTGACACCGCCAGGCGCGATCCCGGGCGCCGCCGAAATCGACGCCCGGACGGGTGGAACTGACCGGAGAACGGCAGCGGGGCCCACCTAAGAACCGTCCGTAAATGATCTCCGGAGCGGTGGCTGCCTGCTCGCGGTGGTGGTTACTGGGCACCGCTGGGGTGGGGCAGGGGCGGTGATGCTGAGGCGTCAGTGCTGGTTGACCGGCCAGATGGCCGCCGGATCGCAGCGGGCCGGGCACGCCAGCAGGTAGACCTCGTTGCCCAGGAACAGCCAGTAGGTGTCGGCCCTGACGCTGTAGGGCTGTTCTGGCTGGCCGGGGTGGACAGCGAAGTCCCTGCCCTCGGGAATCTGGCAGACATACACCAGGTCCGCGCCGCATGCGCACCTGTAGTACTCGGGATCCTGCGCCCAGGACGGGGTACCGCCCACCTTGAAAGTCTGGGCCCCGACGGGGGTATCCACGAAAGGCCGCAGAGCCAGCGGCAGCGCGCACAAGGACGGTTCGGCTTCCGGGGCCGGCAGCGCCGCGGGGCTCTGAATCAGTACACGCCAGAACGGAGCCGGGTAGGGCGGCTGCGGAGCGTCCCAGTACTTCGGTACGAGCCGGCCATCAGCAAGCTGGGGGTCGGATGCGTCGTTGTGCGCACGGCAGTGAAAGACAAGGAGGTGGTCTCCGCCGAAAGGCTCCAGGTCCCAAGGGATGTCGAACTGGAAGAACAGTGCCATCCGCTCACCACAGAAGCACTCGGGCCAGTCCTGGGCCTGGTCGAGGAAGGGCCAGCCTCCCACCGAGTTCCGCGCCGGACGGACCAGCGGTTCGGTTCCAACCTCGACCGCGTAAGCAGGCAGCACCGTCCGCATCCTCCTCGTATTGCGTTCGAACATTTACTCAGCCTCATAGCGTCCTGTGACAGCTGGTCGCGGATGAGATGGTCTTGATGTGGCTGGTGTGATCACGGCGTCGGAGCCGTCTTGGATAGCCCCGTTCACCGGGCTGAGCCCTCGCCTGTTCGGCAAGCTGGTGGGGCTGTTGCGGCGCGAGGGTGCGGATGTGGTCCGCAAGGGCCGACCGTGGGGCATTCCGCTGGAGGACCGGACACTGCTGGTCGCGGCGTACTGGCGAACAAACTTGACGATGCGCCAGCTCGCCCCGCTGTTCGGGGTGTCCAAGTCGGCGGCGGACCGCATCATCGATCACCTCGGGCCGATGCTCGCGCTCCAGCCCGCAAACGGTTCGCCAAGAACACCGTCCTCATCGTGGACGGCACGCTGGTCCCGACCGGGGACCATGCCGTCGCCACGCAGTCGAAGAACTATCGGTACTCCACCAACCACCAGGTCGTCATCGACGCCGATACCCGACTTGTCGTCGCCGTCGGCCGACCGGTCACGGGCAACCGCAACGACTGCAAGGCATGGGAGGAGTCCGGCGCGAAGGCCGCCGTCGGCCGGGCCACGGTCATCGCGGACGGCGGCTATCGGGGCACCGGCCTGCTCATCCCGCACCGCCGTGAACGCGGCCAGACCGAACTGCCAGCTGGGAAAGAGGAGCACAACCCCTCCCACCGCAAGGTCCGGGCCCGCGTCGAGCACGCCTTCGCGCGGATGAAGACCTGGAAGATCCTTCGCGACTGCCGTCTGAAAGGCGACGGCGTTCACACCGCCATGCTCGGCATCGCCCGGCTACACAACCTCGCCCTCACGGGGTAACTCCCGCCCCATACGAGACCAGAGAGGCCCCGGGGAGGCGGCTCCCCGCCTCCCCGGCTCGGAGAATGCTCAGTCGATACAGAATTCGTTGCCCTCGATGTCCAGCATGGGGATGCACGACTCGTTTTCCTCATCGGCATACAGCGTTTGCACGTGGGTGGCGCCGAGCGCGACCAGTCGTGCGCACTCGGCTTCGAGCGTGGCGAGGCGCTCGTCCCCCACGAGCCCGGTGCCGACCCGGACGTCGAGATGCACCCGATTCTTGACGATCCTGCCTTCGGGGACGCGCTGGAAGTACAGTCGCGGGCCCACACCTGAGGGATCTATGCAGGCGAACCATGAATCCCGCTGCTCAGGTGGCTGCGAAAGCTTGAAATCATCCCAAGTGGCAAACCCCTCTGGCGGCGACGGTACGACGTACCCCAACACCTCACACCAGAAACGAGCGAGGCGCTCAGGTTCTGCGCAGTCAAAGGTGACTTGGAACTTCTTGATCGCTGACATCGGCGCACCATAGCAGGCGGACTCTGCCGCTCATTTCCCCAGACGGATCCGCCCGCCACCCGTCGCGCCCTGGGTCACCTTGGACACCAGGTGACCAAACCGGACAGTCCGCGAGAACGACGCGACCGTGGCGACGGAGCGCCTCAGTGGTCCCCAGGATCCAGTCCTGACAACCAACCTTCATGCCAAGACAGTTGCGGGACATCCCTTGGTGCCGGCTGCCGCGCGAGAGTCTCAGAATGCGGTCGGGCCCCGCCGCGAAGCTGAGAGCCCGTATTAAGTAGACAGCCTCAGGTTCGGACAGATCTGGGCAGTCGGACCTCCGTGCTCTCTCAGCTGGCGTGAAGGATCCGAAAGCGATCGGGTTCCGCCGGATCTCGATCAACGACTTGGATTGGCGTCCAAGCCCATTGCCAAACGCTGATGCCCGGCGTGCGGGAGAACTGGATCTGCCCGCGGGTGCCTTCGACTGCAACGCGCGGCCAGGGTTCGGCAGTGCGCGCCCGCTCCCCGCCGTGAGAACGCAGCACATCGGCGAGGACGGCGATGGTGTCGTAGCCCTCGAACGCGACGAAGGAGGGCGCTTCGGCTAGCCGCTCGCGGAGGGCCGTCTCGACTCGTGCACCGAGTGGGCTGAGGCGCTCGGGCAGGTAGCGCAAGAACGGGATCGCGGCGCTGTCGTCGCCCAGCAACGTCGCCCATTCGGCAAACTCCGGTTGCCCGGCCGGGGCACCAATCATGATCTCGGCGAGGCGCTGGTCGCGGCGGACAGACTTGACGATCGACACCGCCGGCTCCGGGTGGCCGACCAGAAGAAGGAGGGCTGCCGCGCGATTGTCGACGAGTTCGTCGCATACGGCCGTGGGGGCGAGCGCGCGCACGTCGAGTTCGATGACGGTGCCGCCGCGTGGAGCGAGGTAGTCCCGCAGAATGCGGGCACCAGATGCCCAGTAGACACTCGACTCGGCTGCTACGGCGATTCGACTGTAGCCCGCGCTGAGGAGGAAGTCTGCGTAGATCTGCCAGCCGTGGGACTGCGCCGGGGCGAGGCGCGCGACCCATTCCGTCGGCTGTTCGGTGAGCGCGTCGAGAACCGCTGACGAGCAGAGGAACGGCAGGCCGAGGGCGTCGGCCCTGGCGGCAGCGGCGCGAGCGACGACGCTGTGATACTCCCCCGCCAAGGCAGCCACGCCCAGGCGAGCCAATTCATCTACGGCCGCCGCGGCCCTCTGTGGATCAGCCGCGGTGTCTCGGACCACCAGCTCGAGTGGTCTTCCGACGATCCCGCCGGCGTCATTGACTTCGCGAACGGCCAGCTCGAGTCCAGCCAGCAAGTGTTGGCCTGCCTCTACCCAGCCAGGCCGAGTCAGCGGAACGAGAGCGCCGATCTGGACGGATGATCCGTCAGTCCGCTCCGCTCCATGTGGCGATGGTGGCGTATTCATGCGTTGGCGTCTCCCGTGTGACGATTCGGTTGCCGTATGCCCGGATCGCAGAGTGGCACGGCCCGGTAGTACGCGTTCATCTCATCTCGCCGTGGCGGGCGCACCTGGGTGACCATGCCGGACATTGCATCCACCACCATCGCCAACAGGCAACCGATTATTTGTTCGCCGAGCTGCCAGGCTTCGAGAATCCTTGTAGCCGGCGCGGTGTTCCTCGGCGACGGGGAGCCGGTCGATGGCATCGAACCATGGGTCTTCGCTGTGGCTGCGTCGGGCCGTCCATACGAGGAAGTCCCGCAACTCATAACGGGTGCTGGGGCCGGCGGCGAGCCACCGATCGACCTCGCGCTGGGTGGTGTCGAGCGTGGCGAGATGTTCGAGAAGGGCGACGGCGGCATTGATGCGGGTGTACGCCCACCGTGCGCGGCCGCGCGAGCAGCCCGCCGGGTGCGTGGCATCACCGACCAGCGGAGTGCGAGCAGGCCGAGGACGACCGGCCCGGTCGACGGACGCCGGAGTCAGTCCCCGCGCGGCCCCCGGAAGTCCACCGAGGTGACGAGGGCGTAGTCGAAGTAGATCGGGTCCCCCTCCTCGTCCATCGGGTACTCATAGCTGCTCTCGTTCGACAGGATCACCTTGAGGTCGGGAAGGGTGTCCACTCCGTCATCGTTCTGCTCGACCGCGCAGCCCCGTTCCTCAAGGCGCTCCAGCAGCTCGTCGCTGGGAGTTCGAAAGACGTCGAGCCCGTCGAGGACGACCGTCACATCCGCGTCCTCGATTCGGAACCGGTGCACATGGATGTCGGTCAGCGCGCCCTTGGTGAAGCCGAGAGTGAACTCCGTCCGGGACTCCCCGTGCTCGCAGGGCACCTGTCCAGGCGCGTCGCCGTAGTCCGGGTCGGACGGGGCGAAGGCGAGTTCGCGCGCGGCACCGACCGCCTCGTCGGCCGACATGCCGAGCCTGAGCGTGGCAACTCCCACCTCCGGCAGCAGCTCCAGAATCATCGCCATCCCTTCCAACCGTCCGTCCGATACGTACCGCCGCCTAATCTGCCGCATCCCCCGTGTGTACCTGTCCCGGGGGGCGGTACGCATCGCAGCGGACGCTGGAGCACAACGCCAAAACTGCGATCGCCCGGTACTCGCTCCGCGACCGCGAGCGGCGCGGGTTCCTGCGGGTGAAAGACGGCGTCCTCGTCCTCCACCAGCTGCTGGCCGCCGACGAGGTCCGCTCCCCCGCCGCCGTTGCTCCGCAGGAAGAGAGCGTGCCCGATGACGAGCTCCAGAGTGCGCTCGATCTGACCGCCACCCTCACCACCGACGACCTCAGTGGCCTCACCGACCACTACACCGAGGCCCTCGAGGAGGTCATCAGCGCCAAGCTCGAAGGCAAGCGACCTGCCCCGGCAGTGGAGGAGCAGGCACCGCGGGCGCCGGTGGTCGATCTCATGGCAGCGCTGAACGAGTCGGTGAAGGCAGCGCGCGCATCACGCGGGGAGACCGGCGAGCACGCCACCGTCCACGAGATGCCCAAGAAACGGTCAGCGACGAAGACGACCGCTCGGGCGAACGAAGAGGATGCTCCGAGCTGGTCCTCCTCGAGTTCACCAAATCTCCCTTGCGATCTGCCGCATGAGTTCCGCCTGATCACTGTGTGAGGCGTACGCCAACGAGGGCCGGCGCATCCGTACGGCTTCGCGTTGCTCCTTGAGGTCACCCACGATGGCGAGGACGCGGGGGGGGCTGGGATGTCGACCCGTTGGACCTGGCAACCGCTACGCCATAGGTCACCAGCAGGATCCGCCGCTTCGGCGCGTGGCATCGGGGTGTGGTGTGGCTCGAGAGCGGCTGTCGGGCGGTTGCGGGTGACCGCCCGACCACCAACATGAGGGTCTGTTTTATCGGTGGCGGGTGTCCCAACGTGGCTGGCCCGAACTGGTCGCTGGCCGCTCTGTCGGTCGGCCGGTGGCCTGGCCGAGTCCGCGATGGATCACGAGTGCCCAGGTGAGGCAGCCGAACCCGATCGTTGCCGCGACAGCCCGCACGGTGTTCCAGGCCGTCCACATCGTTTCATCGAGCTGGGCGCGTACCGCAGCGAGATCGGCGTTGCTGCCGGGCTCCGTGGCCGTCCGGATTTTCTCGTTGAGGGGCTCATGGACACCGAACGTGATCGCGTATACCACCAGGCAGCACACCAGTGCCGCCCCGGCCCACATCAGCACCGGCCGCTGCTCCACGCGGAGATGGAGAGCCACGGACAGCCCCGTGAACAGCAGCGTGCCCATGAACCCCACACCGAGGAACAGCGGGTTGGTGATCGCTGCGTCGAGCGCCCGGAAGGCCGCGACGAAGGTGCGGTCATCGACGTTACTCAGACCGGGCATGACCGTGTTCGACCAGTTCACGAAGAAGCCCGCCAACAGCCCGGTCGTCATCGTGGCCATGATCAGGACCACGGTCCTGAAGACGCTGTTCCCGCTGCGCTGCTGCCCGGTCATGACGACATCTCCTTCGGGGATTCCTCACGTCTCCAGAGGCCCGACACGGCGGACGGGCGGACGGAGGCTGCGAACTCGCCTGTGTTCGGTGTAGTGGTCATACGTTCAGAAAAGCAGGATGTGGCGAGACCATCCATGATTGAAAGCCGCACATCCATGTGAATTCGTCTACCGTGAGGTTCATGGATCCGCTGACCGCCCTGCTGGACGCCCCACGCGCACAGGGCGCCTTCCTGCTCCGGGTGACGATGACACCGCCCTGGGCCGTGCGGGTGCAGGACGAGGCACCACTGTCCGTGGTAGCGATGACAGCCGGATCGGCCTGCTACATACCCGACACAGGCGACCCGGTGCAGTTGTGCGCGGGTGACCTGCTGCTGATCGCCCGACCCGACCCGTACCTGTTCGCCGACGCGATGGCCCGCCCACCGCAGGCCGTAATCCACCCCGGCGGCCGGTGCGAGACACCGGCCGGCGCGAACCTGGAGCTTCCCACTCATCGGGGGGTACGCACCTGGGGGAACGCCGCGAGGGGCCGCGACGCCATGCTCGTCGGTACCTACCAGAGTGTCAGCGAGATCGGTTCCCGACTCCTCGGAGCGCTACCGCCGGCCTTGCTGATGCGGGCCGCCGACCACCGCCCCGGACTCATCGACGTCCTTGCTGAGGAGATCCACGGCGAGGGAATCGGTCAGGCCAGCCTGCTGGACCGGCTGCTGGACGGCCTCACGGTCACCGCGATACGCCATTGGGCCAACTCCCCGGACGCTGACCCGCCCGGATGGCTCCGCGCCGGCACAGACCCGATCGTCGGCGCCGCACTGGACCTGATGCACGACCAGACCGCCCAACCCTGGACCGTCGCATCCCTGGCCAAGCAAGTCGGGATGTCCCGCGCCGGTTTCTCCCGCAGGTTCGTAGCCTCCGTAGGCGAAACGCCCATGGCCTACCTCACCTCCTGGCGCCTGGCCCTCGCCGCCGACCAACTGCGACAAGACAACGTGCCAATCTTCCGCGTGGCCGCCCAGGTCGGCTACACCAGCCCGTTCACCTTCAGCACCGCCTTCAAGCGTGACTACGGCGTCAGCCCGCTCACCTATCGACAGCAACGCGCGATACCCGCATAAGCCGCAACCCACAGACCAGGCACCAGGGACCCCCATGTCATCGTGCCGCCGTCGAGTACCGTGCCCCGCCCACCACGGGCAAGACCCGGGGCCTGGCCAACAGGCTCGCCATCCGCCGACTGGCACACTCTCACCGAGCACACCCAACACGAGACGTACCCCAAGCCATCGAGACGGCTCACCCCGACGTCGCCACGCTCCAGCCGCCGACGCACGCCCCGGCTCTCGCACAGAACAAGCCAACTCCCCGGACGTCACGCTGAACTGCGAGGAACCTCCTTCGCCGCTCGTAAACGGCGCCCCCACCACGGACCGCTGGCCACCGACACCGCCTCCTGCCCGCTGAACCGGCAGCTGAATCCGCCCCGGGAACGGAGCGATGACCCGGACCGCCGCCGGGCGGCCGGAGTGCCCGACTGGGGCGGACGCCAGGAGAAGTGGCGGGTCTGGCCCTTGGCCTGCTGGACATGCCCGCCGACTGGCAGCTGACCCCTCGGGTGGTGGTGGCCGACGCGAGATACGGCACGGGTACGCCCCTCCGCCTCATCCTGGAGGAGCGGGGACTGTCCTGTGTGGCGGCACTGACGGGGAGGTCGCCCACCCTGAGGCGGCCGAGCCGCACCAACCGGCCTATGGCCGGCTCGCGCCGCCCACATTGCCCGCTACCGCACCCCGCCGCAGTCCCTGCCCCGCCTCGCCACCGAAGCACCGGTCTCCCACTTCACCGAAGTCACCTGACGTGAAGGCAGCAAGGGGCCGATGACGTCACGGTTCGCGGTGCTGCGGGTGCGGCCGGCGGGCAAGCAGTCGCTGCGTACCGCCCAGGAAGCAGGCGGCGGTCACTACGAATGGGACGGTCCTGCCGGTCCGGACGGTGCTGGTGGAACGGCCCGCCGGCGAGCAGGCCCCGACCGGCTACTGGACCTCCAACCTGCCCGCCACCACACCGATGCTGGGCCGGAACCTGCACCACCTGCGGACGCCCCTACCCACCCCAAGAAGCAGACAGCCACCAACCTAACCAAGCACCTCTAGCCGCCGGGCGTGAACGTGACCGGCAGGTGCTCGGGACCTCGCAGTCCGCCGGGCCGCCACCGGAGCTCGCCCAGGGGTACAACCAGGGAGAGGCCGGGAAGGCGGCGCAGGGCGGCCCCGATGGCGATCTGGCCCTCAAGCCGGGCAAGCGGCGCCCCCAGGCAGTAGTGGATACCGTGCCCGAACGCAAGGTGGGCGTTGTCCCGCCGGGTGATGTCCAGGCGGTCGGGGTCGGCGAACCGCTCCGGGTCGCGGTCGGCGATGGCCGAGGCGACCAGCACGGTCGCACCGTTCGGGACGGTCACGCCGGCGATGGTGACGTCCTCGCGCGCGAACCGGGCGATGCCGGGGCTGACCGGTCCGTCGTAGCGGAGGAACTCCTCGATCGCTCCCGGCAACAGCTCCGGATCGGCCCGCAGCAGCGCCATCTGGTCGGGGTGGGCGAGCAGCGCGGCGATGCCGCCGCCGATCAGGTTTACCGTGGTGATGTATCCGGCGACCAGCAGCAGGAACGCCATGGCGATCAGCTCGTCCTCGTCCAGCTGCTGCTCCTCGTCCCGGGCGGTGATCAGCGCGCTGAGCAGGTCGTCCCCGGGCCGATCCCGTTTGGCCTCCAGCAGCTTCGTCAGGTACGAGCGCATCTCCTGCCATGCCGCGTTCACCACCGCCGGATCCGGCGGTTCGGCCCCCCGCATGATCATGTCGTCGGTCCACCGCTGGAACTCGTGCCGGTCCGCCACGGGCACCCCGAGCAGTTCACTGATCACCGTGACGGGGAGCGGCAGCGCGAAGTCCTCGACGAGGTCGGCGCGGCCGGCCGGCACGACCGCGTCGAGGAGCGCGTCGGTGATCTCCTGGATGCGGGGTCGCAGCTTGGCCACCCTGCGCGCGGTGAACGCCTTCGAGACCAGTCGGCGCAGGCGGGTGTGGTCGGGCGGGTCGGAGCGGAGCATGTTGCTCAGCATGGACTCGCGCTCCGTCTCGGGCAGCTGCCGCAGGAGACGGGTGTCCGACGCGTCGCGGACGTCGCTGCTCAGCCGCGCGTCGGAGAGGGCCGCGAGGCCGTCCTCGTGCCGCGTGACCAGCCAGGCTTCCAGGCCGCCTGCGATGACGGCGCGGCGTACGGGGCCGTCCTCGCGCAGCTGTCGGTAGAGCGGGAAGGGGTCCGCCACGAAGGCCGGGTCGGCGTAGGGCAGAAGGACCGGCTGCTGGCTCATGATGCCTCCCGGAGTACCTCGCGATCAGCGCGGCGAATTAGAGGGTATATGTCCCAGTAGTTCCAGTGTGGTAGATCCCGGGGTTTCACCGAAGGGAGGGGCGCGATGGAGCGGACCACGTGCTGTGTGGTGGGTGGCGGCCCCGCCGGAATGGTCCTCGGCCTGCTCCTGGCCCGAGCCGGCGTGGCGGTCACGGTCCTGGAGAAGCACGGCGACTTCCTGCGCGACTTCCGCGGCGACACCGTGCATCCGTCCACCCTGGCACTGCTGGACGAACTGGGCCTGGCCGAGCGGTTCGCGCGGCTGCCGCAGCGGCGGGTGACGACGGTCCAGCTGCCGCTCGGACCGGACCGTTCGCTGGTCACCGTCGGAGACATCGGCGCACTGCGGGGCCCGTACAACTATGTCGCGATGGTGCCGCAGTGGGACCTGCTGAACCTGCTGGTGGACGAGGCCGCGCGGGAGCCGTCCTTCTCCGTGCGGATGAACACCGAGGCGACCGCCTTCCTGCAGGAGCGCGGCCGGGTCACCGGGGTGCGCTACCGCACCTCCGACGGCCGCACCGGCGAACTGCGGGCCACCCTCACGGTGGCCTGCGACGGCCGGGGTTCGCTGGCCCGGTCGCTGCCCGAACTGGGGCTGCGGAGATTCACCTGCCCGATGGACGCCTGGTGGTTCCGGCTGCCGCGGCGCGACGGCGACCCGCACGGGCTGGTGGGAGGCGTCGGCGATCGGTTCTTCTGCGCCATGATCGACCGCGGGGACTACTGGCAGTGCGCCGGTCTGATCCCCAAGGGGACCGACGCCGAGCGCCGCGCCGCCGGACTGGAGCAGTTCATGGCCGAGTTCACGGCCGCCGTCCCGTGGCTGGCGGACCGGGTGGACTCGCTGCGGTCGTGGGACGACGTGAAGCTCCTCGACGTACGACTCGACCGCCTCCGGCGCTGGCACCGCCCGGGGGTGCTGTGCATCGGCGACGCGGCCCACGCGATGTCGCCGGTCTTCGGCATCGGCATCAACCTCGCCGTCGAGGACGCCGTGGCCGCCGCCCGTTATCTCGTCGAACCGCTGCGCCGGGGCGCGGTCGGGCTCCGGGACGTACGCGCCGTCCAGCGCCGCCGCAGGCCGACCACGGTCGTGACGCAGGCGCTGCAACGGACCGCCCACGCGCGCGTCATCGAACCGGTGCTGGCGGGCCGCCCGCCGTTCGGGAACCCCAGGCGGGCGCAGCGGCTGACCGAGCTGCTCACCACCTCGCGGTGGCTGAACCGGGTGCCGGCGTACTTCCTCGCCTACGGCGCCGTCCGCGAGCGCCCGCCGACCGCGTCGCTGCGGTGAGCGGCGGCCAGAGCCTCCGGATCTTGCCGGGCTCGCGTGCCCTGGCACGCACTCCCCCAGAGCTTCGCCGGGGGTGCGCCCGGCTGCGTTGTCGCCAGTCAGGACCAGGTTGCGTCGCTCTACCAGATGACTACTCCGGCCCCAATCCGCTCAGCACGCATAGCCGCATCCTCGACATTCGCCAAACGCTCCGAGATCTGCCAGACGTACTCCGCGTGCGACCCCACCGGATCCTCCGGCAGCGCAGTTACGGTGCGGCGTAGGCGAGCGTCCGGTGAATGGCCGGGGTGCGACGCGGTCCGAGGTGCGGGTCGCCCGGCAGCGTGCTGCTCGCTGCCGGGCCTGGGTGTGGAAGCGGTCAGCCGCAGCGGCGGCCGGTGTTGATGCAGCTGACGGCCTGTTTCATCAGCGCGTCCGGCATGGCGTTGATGAAGTCACCGTGGTCGGTGACGGGCTTGTGGAGCGACTCGGGGAAGCTGTCGATCGCGAAACCCGTGGAGCCGGCGAGGCCGTTGTAGGTGACGCGCTGCACCAGCTGCGGGATCGGCCGGAACCCGGCGGGGCACGTGCCCCGGGCGTCGGCGAAGGCGACGTGGGAGCGGTGGTTGGCGCTGTCGGTGTTCTTGCCGTCCCAGCAGCTCTGGAACTTGGACACCCGCATCAGCTTGCTGCCCTGCGGGCAGATCGGGTACTTGTCCTTCAGCTCGACGCGGTTCTCCAAGCCGGTGCAGGTGAAGCGGGCGTTCGCGTTGGCTCCGCCGTTCGCGTTGGCCTTGGCGTCGCCCGTGATGATGCGAAGGAACCGCGGCATGGCCGTCACCTTGGACCGGGGGTTGCCGACGAACTGCAATGAGACGGTCGCGGGGGTGAGGATCGCGCCGATGTTGCCCTCGGCGCCTCCGCCCTGTTTGTCGGCGTCCGACTCCTGGACGCCGCTGCGGTCCCGCAGCACAGGCCAGTAGTACGTCGATCGGTCGCCGTTGGTGCAGGTCGTCCGTGAGGCGGCCAGCGACTCGTTGGTGGTGAATCCGTCGACACCGACCGCGCCCACGTAGTCGTGGGTGTGGTGGGCGCCGTTGGCCACCCCGGGAGCCACGATGACATTGTCGGAGTTGAATAGCCCCTGGGCGTTCACACCGCACCTGGACCGGAATGTGCCCGTCGAGGCGGAACGGCCGGCCCGCGCCTTCTGGACGTTCGGCGGGACGGTGGTGATGTCAACGAAGTCCTCGGGCGACGGCCCGCCCGCGGGTGGCTGCCCGGCCCCCGGCGCGCCGGCAGGGGGCTGTCCCGCCCCCTGCTGCTGGCCGCCCTGAGCCTTCACCTCGGCAGTTTTCCCGTCCTGGACGGTGCAGAGCGAGAGGCTCTGCAGGTTCTGCGGACGCGCGCTTCCGCCCCGCTCGACGGCGATCTCGATCCGCTCCAGAGCGGCCGAGCGTTTGGACCACAGCCGTCCGAGGACGGAACGGGACGACACGCCCTTGCCGGAGGCCAGCCGGGCGTCGGCCGCCACGATGTCCTGCCGCATGAGGCTCAGGTCCCGACGCACCTCGGCACGAGCCCCCGCGGAAACGTCCGGCAGCCGCTCCTCCACCGACGGACAGGCGACCGCTGCGGCCGTCTGTCCGCCGGGGCTGCTGGCATTGGCCCCGGCGTTGACGACCGCCAGGCCGCCGCCTCCCAGCACCAGACCGGCCACTGCGAGGAGCGCCTTTCGCCTGGTGCGGTTCATCTTGTGCCGCTGATTCATGGAGTGTGCTCGCTTTCTGCTGAATCCGACCGCACGTCCGGATCAAGTCCCTGACGGCGGGCCCTCGTTGGCGGCACACTCTGGCAGCACATCAGTCCCGTCCACCCCGTGAGTCCTAGGGGTGTCACAGTCTCGTAAGACCTGGGGGCGTGTACTCCGGATCTTGCCGGGGCCCGCGAACGACAGCTGATGCCGGGAAAGCACGACCCGAGCTCGTCGGGCAGATCCCTCCAGGGCGAGCAGGTGCGGTACTTCCACGCGACGGTCTCAAGGGTCCTGCGGTGGTCGGCCCACCGTCGTCCGCGGACCGGATCGGCCGGCATCAGCGGCTCGATCCGGTCCCACATCGCATCAGTGATCACTAACCGGTCAGAACCAACCACACTGCCGGCCCACCCGGGAGGCGCTCAGCCCACGACCCGCTACAACATGACTCAAACCAGTTCGGGCTGCGGTTCGCGTCGCGGTTCCGGCAGATGCGCCGACGCGGCCTTCCGATCCCACAGCGTGGTGGTCCGTACGTAGCCGTAGAGCACTGAGGTCATCGCCAGAATGAGCAGCGGACCGAACACCCACGGATATTCGGCCATCTCCATCGACAGATAGCGATACGACGCCAAGAGCGCAGCGAAGACCGCGGCGCCGTAGACGACCAGCTGGATTCCCGGCCGGTCCCACCCGCGGTCGAGGGAGCGCAACGCCGTCTCGATCGTGAGCGTGAACACCACACCGGCAACGATGTCCGCGCCGTAGTGGTAGCCGAACCCCAGCGTTGCGCCGAGCGTGGCGATCAGCCAGAACGCGCCTGCGAATCGCAGAGCCCGCGGGCCCTTGCGGGAATGAATGAAGATCGCGGTAGCCCACGCCGTGTGCAGACTGGGCATGCAATTGCGCGGGGTGATCTCGTCGAAGGGCATCGGGTGCGGGGTAGTGACCGGCGGCGGTGTGTCCGGCCACAGGTTGGTCACCGCCCAGTGCCCCCCGTCGGCACCGTAGGCAAAGACGGGTCCGACCACCGGGTAGATCATGTAGATGCCCGGGCCGAGCAGGCCGATGACCAGAAAGGTGCGCACCAGATGATGGCCCGGGAAGCTGCGCTCGGCCGCCACATTGCGCAGCTGGTACAGCGCGACGAGGACCGCGGCCACCCCCAGCTGAACGTAGACCCAGTCGAGAACGTGGGCGCCGAGCGGGCCGGTTGCCTCGACGATCCGGCCCACCAGCCACGACGGACTGCCCAACGCGTGATCGGCGGCTGCCACATACTGGTCGAGCACCATCGGACGGGTCTTCGACGTGATCAGCAGCCAGGTGTCGCCGGTCTTGCGGCCGGTCACCAGCAGCAGGCCCAGTCCGACGCCTTTCAGCAGCAGGACACGGTCCCGGCCGGTGCGGCGCGTGACAGCGATGACGGCATGGGCCAGGACCACCCACAACGCGCCGTTGCCGGCCATCATCTCGGCGTCGACAGCCCACCGCACGAGCCAGAAGACGACGTCGATGCCGATGGCGGCGCCGACCGCGACGAACCGCTGCCGCCAGGTGAGCACCACCATCATCAACGCCATACCGGCGTACAGCAGCGGCCCTGACTTGGGGGCGAGTATCACCTCTCGCACCTGGTTGGTCATCGGCCCCGGCACGCCGTACCGGCGCGCGGCGATCTCCAGTGCAATGAGGAATCCGAGGGCCACCACACTCACCGCGACCCACAGCATGACGCGTGGTTGACGCCATGCAGCCAACCGAAGGCTGCCGTCTATTCGCGAAGGCCCTCGCGTTATCCTAGATATCAATTTTTCAGCCCGTTTGTCATATTTCAACGTGATCGTTGTGAGCTCGAACATGTTAGCGGAGCGGATGAGTTTCGCTCATCACGGGTACGTCGAATACAGCGATCGGCTCCCCTTTGCCCGCGGCCACGGCGGACATGAAACGCCGCGCGGCCCCGGATTGGGGCGGCTCGGTGGACGGGAGGGCGGGTGCCGGGGCGGGCTTGACGGCGACAGTGGCGATGTCGAGAGCAGCGCGAGCGACGCCGACAGCGGATAGTCGCCAACGAGAGTGCTCAGACTGGCCAACTACGGGGTTCTGACTGCCGTTCCGACGTCCGCAGAACAGTCCCAGACTCCGGGCGTCGCCGGATAGCCACTGCTCCGGAGTGTCAGAGCGTGCTGAGATGCTGCTGTCGCCGAGTTCAGGCGGCCACCCGGGCAAACGCCTCTGCACGAAGCTGCGACTCCACGGCCGGCGGACGACCCTCTTGGGGCAGTTGGCCACTCGGCCCGTGCCGGCCCAGGCACCACGGATACTCGGAATCGACGAGTTCGCTTTTCCGGAGGGGCCGGACCTACGGCACCGTCCTCGTCGACATCGAGACTTCCAGGTCGGTGGACGTGTCGCCTGATCGGGGACTGGCACGGTCGCCGCCTGGCTCCAGAAGCACCCCGGCGCCGAGATCGTGTGCCGAGACCGCCTCATGGCATTCACCAAGGCCATCAGACAGGCCGTCCCCAACGCGCTGGAGGTGGCAGATCGCTGGCACTACTTCAGAAAAAAGGTGATCTTGCGGGGGCTGGGGATGTCGGCCCGGACCGGTTCGGCGATGCCTGCCCGGAGGGCGGCGAGACGTTTGCGGACAACCTGGCGGCTCCGGCCGGGGGCGGTCTGCTCCGGAATCCCGAGCGGAACAGTCAGTGCCTGGTGTGGCGGTTCACGCATCAGCCCCCGCCGCTCCCGGCCGAGGACCGCGAAGGCCAGGCGCACTCCCGCGTCGCCAGCAGCCGCTGTCCGAACTGCACGGGGTGCGTGCCTCGCAGGCAGAGCAGGCTCAGATGCCGTTTCCGATCCTCGACCGTCGCGAATCGCGGATGACCTTGACCTCAACTTCGGTTCAGGTTCTAGCGTGACGTTTCGCGCAGCACCAGTGGCGGCCCTGGATGGGCTGAACCACTGCAACCTGGGAGAGAGCGACTGTGATGAACACTGCCTCAGAACGAACCGATGCCCAGCCGGCCGTGACCGTGATCGGTCTGGGCGAGATGGGCTTCGCACTCGCCGGCGCCTTCCTGGATGGCAGGCACCCGACCACCGTGTGGAACCGTACGCCGGAGAAGGCCGACACCCTGGTCGCCAGGGGGGCTGAGCGGTCCGCAACTGTCCGCGACGCCGTTGCCGCCAGTCCTCTTGTGGTCGTCAGCGTGAAGGGCAACGCGACGGCTCGCGAGGTTCTGGAATCGTCGGGCGACGCGCTTTCCGGCCGCTCCGTGCTCAACCTCACGGATGGGACATCCGCAGAGGCC
The DNA here is from genome assembly GCF_026341125.1 of Streptomyces sp. NBC_01142. Classification (NCBI taxonomy): domain Bacteria; kingdom Bacillati; phylum Actinomycetota; class Actinomycetes; order Kitasatosporales; family Streptomycetaceae; genus Streptomyces; species Streptomyces sp. NBC_01142. The sequence goes on along the minus strand of NZ_JAPEOR010000001.1, from coordinate 3,710,222 downwards.
AGGGCCGTGGCCGAGTGGGTCAGGGACCAGGGCGCGCAGTATCTCCATGGGCAGATCATGACGATCGCTCCGGGCATCGGAGGAACGGAGACGGTGATTTTCTATGGCGGTTCCGACGCCGTGTTCAACCACTTTCATCCAACGCTCCAGCTCATCGGTGGCCGGGGAACGCTGATCTCGGCCGACGCCGGTGTACCGGCCCTGTACGGAATGGCCGTGCACGGCACCATGTGGGGCGCGCTCAACGGATTCCTGCACGCGGCCGCTCTGCTGTCCAGCGAGGGCATCGAGGTGAAGCGGTTCCTGGACGACGCCGGCCCGTCCGTTACCGCACTACTGGCGTCCTTCCCGGTGATCGCCGACGAGGTCGACCGTGGTGAGTACGCGACGCAGTACGGAGCGCTCCAGCACCACCGGCCCTCGGTCGAGGACCTGGTCCGCGAGAGCAGGGCGCGGAACATCGACGTCGAATTCCCCGGCTATACCCTCGGCCTCGTGAACAAGGCCGTGGGAGACGGCCATGCCAATGACAGCTACTCGCGTCTGATCGAGCACTTCAGGAAGCAGTGAGTACGGGTGGACGACGCTGTCTGCTGAACGAAGACGCGGCTGGTGCCAGTTGACGACACATGCGCGCCCACAGGACGCGGTTGCCGGAGGTTGAACGACAAGCTCAACGGGTGGCACCCACGTACTCGGGTCCTGGTCGGCCTGGCACCGGTTGCTGGCAAGCGGACACCGCGATCAGCGCGCGGGTGTCATCGAGTTTCAGATGCCCAGAATGTCCACCACACCAGCGAGGGACGTGACCTCGTAGGCGTGATAGAACGGCGCTGACGGCTCGTTTCCTCTGTTGAGATACACCGTGTCCCTCACGCCAAGGTCGGTTGCTGACTGCAGGTCGTAGCGTGGGCTGGACGACACGTGCATCGTCTCCTCGGGCCGGCAGCCCAGCTGTTCGTACATGAACTCGAATGCGCGCAGTCTTGGCTTGTAGGCCTGCGACATCTCCGCTGTGTACACCGCGTGGAACGATGCGCCGAGCTTCGCAACGTTCTGATCTGCGTGTCTGTCTGCCGCGTTGGAGATGATTGCGAGAGGGAAATGCTCAGCGAGCTTCGCGAGAGGCTCTGGGACGTCGGGGTGGGGCCCCCATTCTGGGATCGGCCGCGAAAATCTTGGCGGGATCGCTCGGCCGGAACTCGACTCCGGTGCTCTTGCAAGCCCGCTCGAAGGATCGAGAAATCACGTCATCGTAAGGTCGCCAATCGCCCATCGCTTCATCGAGCTGGTAGCAGCTGAACCGGTGGAGGAAAGTGTCCAGCCCCTCAGGCGGGGCTACGTCCTTGATCACCTCTCTGGCGGCGGATCCGATGGCGAAGTCAGTCAGGGTTCCGTACATGTCGAATGTGATGAACTTAGGATCAAGACCGCTCAACGGACTCTCCATGCAGAAGGTCACTATTTCATCAGCCGCTACGGCGTGCCGAAACAGCGTTGTTCATGGACCAACCGATCTGGCTGACCGGAGATTCCCGTTCCACCCGCGGGCAGATACGCCACCACACGATCCCGCTGAGGACCGTCCGGTCGTCCAGCCGCTTCCCGTCCCGCTCCGAACCGGGAGCAGCGAACGGACAAACTCCCACTCCACATCGGACAGTTCATGGCGACGTATCACTCGGCCGTGATCTCAGCCGCAAGATCACTTGACGGCAGGCCCCGGCTAGGACATGGCACCGCCTGGTCGGCGGGCGCGTCCGTCAGCGCCGGGTGAGGGTGGACGGCGCCCCGGCGGACTGGGCACCTTCGTCGCCCAGGCCCAGGGTGTCGTGGCCGGTCATCGTGACGACGTAGATATTGCCCTTGGGGCAGGAGACGGCGGCCGATTGGTCGGTGGGGTGGCTGGTGACCGCCTCGAAGACCATCGATGCCCTGCGTACCTCACGCAGTTGCAGGGCCTCGGTGCACCCCAGCTCACGGCCGGTCCCCACTTCGGTCACCTTGCTGACCTGCTTGCCGGCCAGCTCACCCCGCAGTGCCGGGTGGAGGGTCAGAGTGACGCCGAACCGGTCGGTCCGGGCCTGGGTGACGCCGTCGGCAGTTGGGGTGCCCGGGCCGGCGCGGACCCATGTACCGGCCCACGAAGCGGGAAGCGAAGCGACGGTGGGTGACGGCGAAGGTGTCTCGCCGGACGCGTCATTGCCGGAGAGATGCTGCACGACGAGCATGCCCGCCGCAGCGATCAGGGCCGCAGTAGCGGTCCCTGCGACCGCCCAGCCGGTACGGCCCGAACGCCACCGTCGCAGGAATCCGGCAGTCGGCGGATCGGCGGTCCCTGCGCCGTCAGAAGTCGGCCGATCTTCAGGCTTACGTGGCACAGCTGCCACAGGCAACGGTTGCCCTGCTGCGGAGACCAACGCGTGCGCCTCCTCCTCCCGCATGGCGAGATCCCTCTCCAGCGCCTCAGGCAGCAGCTGAGGCCAGGTACCGGTCCGGCCCCCCAGGCGTTCCAGCAGCGCGCCGACGGCGGCGACCGTAGGCCGCTTCCGGGGGTCTTTGGCCAGGCAGGACCGCAACAGCGAGACCAGGACCGCCGGAACGCCGTCGAGGTTCGGCTCCTCGTGCACGATGCGATAGAGCAACACCGCGGCCGAGACCTCCTCGTCCGGGTGGGAAAAGGGGCCCAGTCCCGTCGCCGCGTACACCAGCACCGCAGCGAGGGAAAAGACATCACCCGGCGCACCCGATCCCCCGGCACCCGCCTGCTCCGGCGCCAGGTAACCAGGAGAACCGATCACACCGCCGGTCCTCGTGTGACGCGAGTCCTCCATGGCGCGCGCGATGCCGAAGTCGATGAGCAAAGGACTACGGCGGCCCAACAGCACATTGGACGGCTTGACATCCCGGTGGGCCAGCCCCGCCCCGTGTACCGCCCCCAGCGCCCCGCACAGCTCGGCCGCCAGAGCCAGCACGGACCGCTCGGGCAGCCGGCCGTGCTGCACCCACTCCGCCAGGGACGGCGCGGCCACGTACTCCGTGGCGAGCCACTGCGGGCGCTGCCCCACCGGGCTGTAGTCCACTACCGCAGTGGTCCAAGGGGAGCGCACCCGGTCGCTGTTACGGATTTCACGCGCGAACCGCTGCTCGAACCCCGGCTCCCGTCCGAACTCGGCACGCACCGTCTTCAACGCCAGCGGACGCCCCGCCACAGTCCGGGACAGATACACCTGCCCCATGCCACCCTCACCGAGCCGCGCCAGCAGTGGATAACCACCAATAGCCCCCGGATCCGACACGTCCAGCAACTCCACGCCCCCGCCGCCCCCTCACACCTGCACACTGCCAACCAGGTTCAGCCACCGGACCAGCCCGACCGAGCGCCGCATCCGTAACATCCACACCAAGCATCACCTGCCACACCCACAACAGGCCACCCAGCCATAACTCCCGGCAGCCTGAGAACCCGTCACCGGTCGAGAGATGGACCGCTCAGCGCGGACGAGTACGTCATCAGAGCGGACAAGAAGACCTCCACCCAGGCCCGCTGCCACTGCCACCCCACCGTGACGCCGGGGCGGGCCCGCGCGATGCGCGTGAACCACACTACGGACACGGCGGCGCCCTGGCCCACCGGACCGCCTACGACGTCCCAGACAGCACCCATACGCAAATCTCTCCCGGATCCGCCGCCGCCACCACGATCGGACGATCGGCGATCCGGGCACAGCGACCGCTTCGACCCTGCCGTCATCCGGGTAGAACGAAGCCAGTTGTTCAACAGTCCCGTTGCATCTCTGCAGCCGAGGAGGGGTGCCCATCTCGCAGAACACGCATAACTCGTGAGGCGACACACCCGGCGCGGAGGAGGTAGAGCCAGCGATCGTGGGCGGCACCCATTTTTCGGTCACGATGAGCTCAGTCCGATAACTGACTACTTTCACATATGGAGGAACGGTATGGATTGTGGAGTTCACGCATAGGGATCGATGAATCTGGAGGTACCACCATGGTCCGTCTCCGTTCGGCCTCGCTGGCCCTGCTGACCGCTGCCGCATGCGTCGCGCTCCCCGGGCCATCGGCCTCGGCCTCCCCCGGCGACACCGCGACCATGTGCTCGAGCTCCTTGACGCCGTCCGGCTGGGTCGATGTGCAGTGGTGGAACAGCTGGGCGTGCGGCACCACGTTCAACCCCAATATGAAGAAGATCCAGCAGGTCTCCGGCATGCCCATCGGCTCCACCGTGAACGCCTGCGCCTCCACACTGCCCCCGGCGGGCTGGGTGCAGGTGAACCGCTTCTACAGCGGCGCCTGCCAGTACTCAGCAGTGCCCAGCCATGACCCCAACACCTGGACGATCAAACGGGTTTCCTGAGGCCGAAAGTCTCCCTCATACTCCAGTCTGACTTCGCGATTTTGTCGGGGGTGTAGCGCCTCAGTCGGCGGAAGTCTGGTGCTGCACGTATATCGCGTTGTGGGTCCCGGGGCGCCGCCATAAGCTCATCGGCATGTCTCTACGTCTTCGTATGCGTCAAGCACTGCCGGAAGCGATGCGCGCCCGTGACAAGGCCGCAGTGAGCGCCCTGCGCACAACGCTTGCTGCGCTGGACAACGCTGAGGCGGTGCCCGTGGACGAAGCTGAGCTCCGAGGCGTGGCCCTTGAGCAGTCGCCGGTTGGTGTCGGCGCCACCGAAGCAGCACGGCGTGAGCTGAGCGAGCGCAGTGTGGTGGATGTCGTGCGGGCCGAGGCCGCCGAGCGGCTGGAGGTCGCAGCGCAGTTGACTGCGCCCGCGCAGGCTGACCGAGTCGCGCAGCTCCGCGCGGAGGCCGCCGTGCTGGTCCGCTTCCTCGACGGTCCCGGCACCGCATAGGACACGGCGTCGCATCGCGCCCGAAGCGACGCAGGAGCAGGGCTGGGAACAGGTACGGCCACCGCGTGATCATTGGGGTCACCCACCAAGGTGCCCTGTCGGAGCTGGTCCGCGTCGCCGGCGTCCGCTGGAGCGTCGAGGAGTGCTTCCAGGCCGCCAAGAGCCAGGGCGGCCTCGACCACTACCAGGTCAGGCACTGGACCTCATGGCACCGCCACATCACACTCGCCATGCTCGCCCTGGCCTTCCTGGCTGCTGTCGCAGCCGGCGCGGCCCCCCGCCGGGCCGCCGATCCGCACCACCCGCCCGTAGCCGCGACCCGATCACGTTGACCGTTCCGGACATCCGCCACCTGCTCACCGCCGTCCTCATCCCACCGGCCATGTCCATGGCCAGGCTGCTGCACTGGTCCAACTGACGCAGACGCCACCAGACAACAGCCCGACGCAGCCACTACCAAGGACGGTCTGCCGACGAACCCACTGGACAGATCACGAAACCGCGTTGGAGTAGTAAGAGTTCATCTCGACAGGCGGGTGGTTCGTCGAGATGACCTGCCGGTCGGGGCGCTAGGTGTGGGTGCGACGATGCGGGCATGCGTGAATTGAGCCAGCTGATCGATGCCGAGGAACCGGCCTGGCCGGAGCTGAGGGAGGCCCTCGGTGCCGGGCCCGTGCCCATCGACGTGCTTCCGCCCGATACCGAGCTGGGTAAGGCATCGCTCCTCCAATTGCAGGTGACGGCCAGGTCGTACCTGGGCGCGGTAGTGCTGCACTGCGGCGGTCTGCTGGTGGACAACGGATGGCTGCGGGTCCTCGGCAGCCCCCTGGGCGGGGCGGCAGGGATGCCGAGTCTGGCTCGGGTCAATCGGCTCCCTGGAGCGTTCGACCCGGCGTGGCAGGCGGATACCGGCCTGGTGGTGGCGTACGACGTGCTGGGCGGCGTCTTCGCTCTCAACGGCGGGGACCCCGCCAGCGCCGGCCGTCCCGGTACCCCTGGAGAGATTGTCTACTTCGCCCCGGATTCCCTTCGCTGGGAGACTCTGGGCGTCGGCCACTCGGCGTGGATGACCTGGCTGGTGTCCGGGGCACTCGACGAGTTCTACGCCGATCTTCGCTGGCCAGGCTGGAGGGACGAGGTCCGGGCACTGAACAGCGATCAGGCCGTATCAATTTTTCCGCCGTTGTGGTCCGCCGAGGCACGTCAGGACATGTCCGCGACCAGTCGTCGCGCCGTGCCGATCATGGAGTTGCTCGGTGTCGCCCGGGACTCATGCCGACAGTTCGATGGAGTTGATCCGGGCTTTCTCGGCGTCGTGTGAACTCGCCCGGGCGGCCCGTCAGTCCTTCGGCCTCGCCGACGCCTTGGCGCAGAGGTACCCACGCGCGAGCAGCAGGCCGGTGCCGGTCATGGCGATGCCGAAGTAGACCGGCGCGAGGTGGATGAAGTCCGTGTAGTGGATCGCGCCGTGCACCACGGCAGCCGGCAGGAAGCCGGCGGCCGCCGCCGCGGCCAGGGTCCAGAACACCCAGGCCTCACCCCGCCGCCAGCCCCACGCGCTGAGCAGAATGATGGCCACCGCGGCGGCCATCAGGGCACCGCCGAACCCCGCGCGGTCGTGGGCAACGAACGGCACAAGCCGGGGATTCACGGTTTCCAGCATCTGCGTGCTGGTGCCTAGGAAAGCCAGGTCGGTCGGCACGAAGACACCGGTCAGGCCGACCACCGAGATCACCGCTCCGCCGACAAACAGCCCCGCTCCTGTGACGATCAGCAGCAGCTGGCCTACCAGCGCCCGTCGGCGCTCCGGCTCTGGCCCCTCGGGCGCCAGGCGCCACCGCGGTGCGTGCGGGATCCGACGGACCGCGGCCACGAACATCGGGAACAACACGATGGTGGTGGCCGTGTGCAGGGGTTCCACGAAGCCGGTGGCCAGGAAGTAGAACAAGGTGGGGAAGCCAATCGCCCCCGAGAGCAGATACACCTCGCGGGCCCAGGGCCAGCCGCGTCTGATCCCGCCCACGGCGAGGCCGGTGTAGAGGGCGCCGATCGCTACCATCGTGCCGGCCATGGTGATCCGGTCGTGCTGGAGGAAGTGCACGAGGTGGTGGTTGGCGGCATGCAGTTCGTGCAGCGTCATGCCGAGGTAGTCACGGTCGTACCAGAGCAGCACCGGCCCGAGCGTGATCGCAGCGGCGCCGAGTCCGGCGCCCGTCATACCGAGCCCGACCAGCAGCGCCCACCACCAGGCGGGCCAGCGGCGGGGATCGCGGCCGACATCCCGTAGCACCGGAGCGGGCGCGGTGGGCGTGGCTGCCTCGGTGACCCGCGAGAACCAGCCGGGTCCGGACGCGACGAGCACCCCGGGCCGGGCTAGCACGACAGCGCCTGGCTCCTCGAGCACGGCGGCCGCGGCGGTGACCGACGGGTCTGACACATGGACCACATGCGGGTCGCCGCTGCTGGTGAACCCGTCGACATGGGGCTTGAGGGCGGCCTCGGCCTCCGGGTCGCAGGCGCGGACAACCAGCGGGATCGAGCGGCCGGCAGCGGCCTCGCGTACGGTCTCCGCGTCGGCCGCCGAGACGGGCGCCACCTCGACGACACCAGCCCCGAGGGAGGGCATGGCGCGTACCGCTTCGCGGGCCAGCGAGGGCGGGACGGATATGCCAAGGCGGACGGTCACGGGCACGCCGGCGATCTCGCCGGCGAGCCGCTTTGGCGGATGACGGTGGCCGAACCCCAGGGCGATCAGCCGCGCGCCGGCGGGACGGGAGCCGATCGAGGCCAGCAGCCGCAGTGCGGTTCGCTGCGAACGGCGCCGGCCGAGGACGGCAGCGGCCGAGCCACGCAGCGGGTGATACGTCCAGTCCGGCATCAGTGGCTCTCGCTCTCCGTCGCGGTCACCCGGTCACCGGGCGCGGTCCAGCCGAGCACCTGCGTCATGGAACGCAGCGTCGCCCGCGTCAGCCGGGCGGCCGTGTCGCGCAGCAGTACCGCGGACGGCCGCGGCAGCTGGCCGACTGCGCCGAGCCGGGCGGAGCGGCGTCGGGGTTCTGGTCGGCGGTCGAGACCCGCGCGTAGCCGATGAGCATACGTCGGAAGCTGTCGGCCGGAGCCTTCTCCCAACGCTAGTTGTCGACAGTGCCCACCTGCGGGTTCGTGGTCACTGACCACTTGAGCCCGCCGTCGTTGCCGGCACTCGGACACACGGAACTGCTCTTGATTCGGCACTCAGTTCCGAGCGTTGAGAACGATCAGGCGTATGTACTGACTGCCGTAGGTGATGAACACGCCCGCGCCCTTGGCAACGGCGTCCGGCGTCGTAGTCGCCACCGGCAGCGGTTCCGCGGCCCCGGTCTCGGCGGAAACGGAGACGGGCATGTTCCCCTCGGGGCCCGAGCGTTCGGTCAGACCGTAGGCCGTGCCGTCGTCGCCGACGGAGATGAGGGTGATCCTCTTGGCGTCTTCCCCACCTCCGATGCAATGGCCCTTACCCGTCTTCAGGTTGAAGACGCTGCGGTCCTTGACCAGGTACTGGCCGTTGGGCGACAGGGACGCCGGAGTCTCGTACGGATCGGCCTGCTCAGGCGCGCGCAGGTCATACGGGGTGCCGTGGATCTCGCACGAGGCAGTCGCCCGGAGCTTGCCGGTCGCCAGATCGTGTACGGCGGACATCGGGCTGTCCGCGGTGGTGTACCAGCCGGCGATCAGGTGGTTGCCCGTAGCGCTGTTGATCCGGCCGTTGGGCGTCTCCCAGGGGCCTGTACTGGCAGATTCCCCCTTGAGCACCGCGCTGGCACCGGGCGGAATCACCGTTGTGCTGTGCCAGCCGCCGTCGATGCCGAAGCCGCCGGAGGCACTGCCGCCCTGCTCCAGTTTGCCGTTGGTCACGAGGCCGTCCGGGCTCGGGATGGCTATGTTGATGTCCAGGTCAGAGGGCTTCCCCCCGAGCTTCACCTTGGCGATGCCGTGGGTGACCTTGCCTTCGGGCGACAGCAGCACGGCGTCTTCGGACCTCGGGATGACCACCAGCCCCCCTGCTCCCGGGAACACGTTGACGTCGGTGGCGGAGTCCTCGGCCGACGCCCCGACATCCGCGGTGCCGGACGGGCCGATGTCCCCGGATGCGTCGGCCGGGTAGAAGGCCGCGGAGATGACCTCCTTGGTGTTGTGCAGCTGGTCCTTGCTCTTCTTGCCGTACGCCCATACCGCGAAGTACTCGCGCTCGCCGCCTGTAATGAGGGATACGCGAGGGACCGTCAGCAGTCCGGACGGGTCCTCGGTCTGTTCCTCGGTGAGCTCCGGTGCCTTCCAGGGCTTGCTCGTCGACAGCAGACGGCCGGACATCGCCTCGCGGACCTTCAGCACGTAGCCCTGCGTGGTCTTGTCCAGGTAAGCGATGGTGTCGCCCTTGGCCGAGACTGCGTAGGGGAAGGGCTGTCCTTCGGGCATCCAGTCGGCCCTGACCTCCCATCCCTTCTCGCTCGCGAAGCCAGGGGGAGGCGTGATCTCGCTCGTCAGGGCGACGTCGGTGGGTTTCTTGGCCGCAGTCCCGGGCGCGTCGTCCTTGGGGCTGCCGGAGCTGCAGCCCGACACTGTGCCGACCAGCGCGCCCGCCAGCAGCGCGACCGTGACCTTCTTCCCGATCCTCATTCAAGCCCTCTCAATGCATGGGCGATGAGGCAACTCAGCCGTCTCCCCCGGTGGACGGTATGTACAAGTCTCGTGATCAGGACGGCACGTTATCAGCAATGCACCGTCGACCCGGCCCAGCAGTTGAGGCGGGTGCGGGGCTCGACCCCGAATCCTGGACACGGACCGCTGCGTAGCCGCAGCCGGACGGTTCTACGGCCTCCCGCAGGATCACGCGCGGGAGGCCGAACCTGTCCGGGCCCCGGCGCTCCGGCGCTCCGGCGCTCCGGCGCTCCGGCGCTCCGGCGCTCCGGCGCTCCGGCGCTCCGGCGCTCCGGCGCTCCGGCGCTCCGGCGCTCCGGCGCTCCGGCGCTCCGGGAGCAAGGTACGGCGGCCGGCAGTACCAGGCCGGGCTGCTTGTCCATCTCCAGTCGGATGGTGCCGTACGAGTTGCTGTTCGACCAGAACAGCGCGGTCAGCCCACGCCGGTCCTCGTCTGTGAGTTTCTTCGCCCAGGCTGGTTCGGCGAGGACCTGCTGAAGCAGCAGCGTTTTGACGTACACGAGCGCGGACTGGAGCAGATGCAGTGCGAGCATCGACGTCTCGGCGTGCTCCTTGTCCGGGCCGGCCCGAGCGCCGTCCTTGCCGTAGTGCAGCACGGTGTTCGCCGAGTTCCCGTTCTCCACGACCCGGAGCCCGCCGTGGATCTCCCGGCGAAAGCCGGGGCTGGCCAGGTAATCGCACGCGAAGATCGTGCGGAGCGCGGTGGCGTACTTGACCATCCGGTCCTACTGCTGGGCGATCAGCTCCCAGCGGATCGGCCGCGTCAGCGCGCCTCCGAGGGCCGGCCAGGCACCAGCACCACCGAGGCCACCGCGTCGGAGGAAGCCATGACGTCGGCCACGAAACTCAGGCGCCCGACGCCCAACCTGTGCAGTCCCCGACCGTGGTCCGCTGCGACGGCGAGGGACACAGCGAACAGGAGGAGCCGCCAGATACCCATCACCGGACGGCGCAGTAGGCGGGGCAGCTCCGCGAAGGAGGCGTGCAATCGTTCGCAGTGGAATGGCACGTGGCACTGCTCGTCAGCCAGGATTCGGCCCGCCACGTCCGAAGTGAGCGAGTCGTCTGTGCCGTCGCGCAAGGCCCGGTAGTAGCGGAGCGCCACCACCTCAGCGATCATCAGCACCAGCAGCTCCATACGCAGGCCCATGAGGCGCCGCAACCGCACGAAAACTGTGTCGCTCCAGTGGCTGGTCAACGTCGGCATGCCGCCCGCGGCCAGCAGCCGGGCGAGTAGACGGGCGTGGTTCTGTTCCTCGGCGACGAAGAGCCGGACCGCCCGCGCGTAGTCGCGGTCCCCGGCCTCGTCCGCCTTGGTGACGAGGTTGGCACCGTCACCGTCCTCTCCCACCTGGAAGCGCTGGATGCCTGCCCACACAGCCGGATGCAGGGTTGCGCCCTGGTCCCAGTTCGGATCGTCCTGGGCACGCCTGCGCTCGCGTTCGTCCTCGAAGCGCCGTACCCACTTGGCGAACCCGCCCGCACCCACCCGCTCTCCCCTCTGCCTCGGGGCACCTCCGCCGTGCCCCAGACAAGGTGACGCGAGCGGCTGCTGAACCGTTCCACCGTCGTCCTGGAGAGGTGGGCTGCGCATGTTCACATGCACGCACACCCGGCGAGAATGCCGTCAGCCACCTCGCGAGCAGCCACTACCGACATGGCAGGTCAACATCACCAGCCTCGGACATTCACAGATCCTGGTGGTCAAAGATGGGCCGGCGACCGCCTCAGAGCACGAATACGAGCAGCACACTCACTCCGCGGATCGAACTCCTAAAGCGCCGTTGGTTCAATTCCGTCCATGAGACCGTTGCCGAGGAAACGTCGGCAGTGACACTCTCCTGAGTAACGCTGATTCCCGGGCGCACCGGGAACTGCCCTGGTGTCGTGGCTCCGCCATGAAACAGCGACCGGACACCACCGCGTTCCAGCGCGGCGCGCTCGAGGGGTGCATCCCCACCGGATGCGACCACCCTCCGCCCTACCCCACGAGCGCATCCACGAAGGACCGGCACCCGAAGTGATGTGTGCCCGGACCCGGGCCATGTTCCCGCCTGACTGCCATGACCATCGTGGCGGGACAGGTCCTGGCAGGTGAGTCTGCCTTGAACGGCATCGAGGGCCGTCACCTGCCGGCGCTTTCCGCCGTGCGGCACTCGCGTCCGATGTGGACCACTGCGTCCGTGACCTGACGCCGCCGCTACGCGGAAGCATCGCTCCGGGCGCAGATTGGCCCGGTGCGCGAGGCGGTTTCGCTGGCCGACACGGAAGCCCTGATTCCGAAGATCGAATTCAGGTCGGACCTTCGCTGAGAATTGAGTCGGTGTTTTTCCCTCCCTTCCCGGAGCCCCAGCAGTCACCAGCGGCATATGCAGCGCTTGGGCACACCACGCCGGTCAAAAGGCGGGGTTGGTTCACCGTGGTCGGTTTTGAGCCCCTGATAAACCAACTCTTGCTGCATGCACCTCGCTTGCCTACGGTGATCGCCACGTCACGCTGGGGCCCTGGCTGAGACGCACCAGAGCAGAGCTGTGCACCGACCGGCGGCCACGCCTCCGATGCCTCTCTGCTGTGCCCGTGTCCCTTTCGACATCATCATCTGAAGGAGTGCACACGAATGACGAGGACGAAGTTCGTCGCTGCCGCGCTGCTCACCGTGGCGCTCGCGGTTCCTACGGCCACTGCCGTTGCCGCTGACGCCTACGGCGGCGGCGCCCATGCCTGGTCTCCGGCTGACGGCGGTGACAGTGGGAAGATAGCCGTCAAGGACAACAGCAGTGACGGGGACCCGGCGAAGGCCGAGTACTACCGGACGTCCAGTTCGGAGACGAAGCGGACCCTGTGGAACCACAGCGGCCCGGGGACCAAGTCCTACTCCGGCGACGGGTCCAGAATCTACAAGTTCAAGGCGTGCGACGAGAACTACGGGTCGCCGGACGACTGCTCGGGCTGGGTCATCCCGTAAGCCTGCTCTCCACGGCTACTTTGCCGCGCCGACCCGTCCTGGGCCGGCGCGGCGTCCCCATTTCTCTGACACGAGGCAAAATTCTGTGAAACAAAGCGATTCGCCGGGGCTCCGCGTGAGCGGCCTCTGCTATCGGGTCGAGGGGCGAACTCTCCTCGACAGTGTGGAGCTGTCCGTGGCCCCCAGCGAGTCGGTCGCGGTGACCGGCCCCAGCGGGTCCGGCAAGTCGACGCTGCTCATGTGCATCCTCGGCCTGATCAAACCGCAGGCAGGCACCGTCACCGCCGGGGGCCGGGAGATCACCGGGCTCGGGTCCGCGCAGCTTGCGCAGGTACGTCGGAAGACTCTGGGCATGGTGTTCCAGTTCGGTGAACTCCTCCCTGAACTCAGTCCGGTGGAGAACGTCGCTCTGCCGGTCCTGCTCGACGGAGGCCGCCACCAGGACGCCTACCGACGTGCGGAGGAACTCCTCGACGAGCTCGGCGTCCCCGCCGGCTCCACCCCCACCGGCATGCTCTCCGGCGGCGAACGCCAGCGCACTGCCGTCGCCCGCGCCCTGATCACCGAGCCCGACGTCCTCCTCGCCGACGAGCCCACCGGCGCCCTCGACCCCGACGCCAAAGAGGGAGTCGCCCGTCTGCTCTTCACGACCGCCCGTGACCGGGGCTGCGCACTGCTGTTGGTCACGCACGACCTGACGGTGGCCGGTCGAGCCGACCGCCAACACGAGCTCCTCGGCGGGATCCTGGCCGAATCAGGAGCCCTCTGATGAAGGAAAGGGTCCGAACCGCGGGAAAGTTGTTCAGGATCGGTCTCGCCGCGGGCCGCTCCACTCCCGGCGACCGCCTGCGCTGGTGGGGTCTGTTCGGCGCCGCGGCCGCAGTCGCCTTCGTCACCCTGGCGACCGTGGCCACTGTTGCGACGTATCACGGCCGTGAGACCAGAGCGGACGCCAGAGGGCCGGTGATCACTTTCAGCAAGGACGCCGCGCTGCTGTACCGGGAGGGAATCGACTCTGTCGGCACCAGGCCCGTATCCGTCGTGTTCGTCCACCCCCTCACACCCGAGGCTCCTCTTCCTGCCGGTGTTGCCCGCTGGCCGGACCCGGGCGAGGTCCTCCTCTCTCCCGAACTCGTCAGGACCGGACGCGGAGAGGGAATCCTGAAGCGGTACGGACGGTTCGCCGGAACCATCACCACCGACGGGTTGGTCACTCCCTCTGAGCGGATCGCATATGTCCGGGTGGAGGACACGCCACCGAAGGACGATTCCAGGTGGATGGAGGTGTCCGCCTTCGGAAGCGGCGGCGGAGCGACGGGAGAGATGGCCGACCAGCCGCCTGTGACCTCCCCCGTCCTTGCTCTGTGGGCGCTGACCGGACTGCCCGCCCTCGCCCTGACTGTGGTCGCCGCGCGGGTCGGCTCCCGCACCCGTGACGGGCGCAGCAGCCTGCTGCAAGCCCTGGGGGGGACATGGCGGCACCGGATGATCGTCAACGTCGGTGAAGCCGCGATCCCCGCAGTACTGGGGACCCTCACCGCTTTCGTCCCGTATGCCGTTGCCTCCGTACGGGACACCCGCCTTGTGCCTACCGGATACATCCTCGACCACCGTGATGTGTGGGCGGCATGGCCGACCGCCATGGCATCGGCGGCGGTATCTCTGTTGGTCGTGCTGGGCATCGTGGTGGGCACACACCGCATTACCCGGGACGGCACGTCCACCCGCCCCGCCTCCTTCACCTCCCGTGTTCCCGCGTGGCGCCTGGTCGTCTGTGGTGTCGGCGTCGCACTGGTCCTGACGAGCCAGTACGTGCCCCGGAAGGCACAACTCGTCGTGTTCACCTGCGGGACCGTCGTGATGTGGGCCTTTCTGTCCTCCGTCGTGGCTCTCCTCACCCGCCACTTGGGCTCCTGGCTCGCCGACAACGGAAGGCGCCGAGGACATGCGGGCCGCATGATCGGCGGACGGTGGACGCACGCGCATCCCGGCGTGATCGTTCGCCTCGCTCTGGCCATGGTGATCGGTATCGGGATCGTCGCCCAGATGCAGGTGTGGACCAGCAGGCTCGGAGTGCATTCGCACGCAGCAGTCGCCACGCACCAGCGCATCAAGGACACGGTGATCGAGGTGACCGCCGGCACTATGACCGCGTCGCAGACGGACCGGTTCCGCTCGTCCCTCCCGTCCGGTTCGATACTGCTGAGCCGTACCTTTCACGATCCGGGCGGGTCCAGAGACCCCTGGGTGACCATCAGAGGATCCTGTCGCGACCTGCGTGCACTGCACGTGACCTGTGGCGGTGACACGGGAGCAGCGGCGGGGAGCAGTGCCCAGTCGGCCAAGGTGGAAGAGATGCGCCGCTGGTACGGCGATCTCAGGTTCACACAGGCCCCCCGGCTAAGCGTGAAGCCGGACGGCACACAGTCCCTCCTCGTCGTAACCCCCGCACCGGGGCACCTCTCTGCGGTGAAGCAGGCCGCGTACACGCTTCCCAATCCTTCGGTGCAGGTCGAGGCTTTGGGCGGAAACTGGCTGGGGTCCTCGCGGTCTCGCCTGCCGAACTGGATCCAGCTGTTCGGAGTAACCGGCATCCTGTTCATTCTCATGGCCGGTGCGGTGAGCGCGGCGGCCGAGTTCGTCCGGATCCGCCACGCTCTCGCCCCGCTCTCCGTCCTGACCGGCCACCGCCGGGTGTTCCGGTCCGTGACCGCATGGCACCTGACCGTCCCTCTGCTCATCTCCACCGTGGTCACCGGGGCCGTGACCGCATGGCACTCGGTGTTCTTCATCGCCCTGGTACAGGAGGGCTCCGTATCCTGGACGGTTCTTGGAGTCGGCATCACAGCGTGTGCTGCGGTTTCCCTCACCGTCGGACTCCTCGGCGCACGCGCGGCAGCCCGGGAGGCCGACCAGTGGCGGCCCACAGCCGACTGAACGCAAACACACCACGACCGGCTCTCGCCGAGACGAGAGAGCGTGCAGGAAGCCCGGTGCTCCACGCTAGAGGGCTTCGTGCGGCAGCCGTCTCCCCCGGCGCCGAAAGTTCCCCGGTGGTCCGTGCCCGACGCGCGGTGACGGACGGAGGTGGCACGACGGCCGGGACGCTCGTGCCCGACCTCCTCGCCGAGAGGTGGGCGCCCGCCGGGACCGTTCCGGAGCGGACGCCGTACCGGGCGTTCACCACGGACCCTGACCCCGGCGGAGCGGACGGCGTAGAAGACCGGCGAGGCCGGACGTCGCGCGGGTTCCCACCACCGGCCGTCAGCGCGACATCCTGGGTGAGGCCGACGCCCGCGTGCTCTACGAGGCGTGCCGCGGCTGCAAGGTCCTCCGCACCGATGGCAAAGGATCCACGGTCGCCGGATTGATCGACCCCGGATTCCTCGCCACCATGCGACGACACCGCAGCCCTCGCCGACGACGTCCAGTACAACCGCCGCATCATGGACTCCGAGTAAGGCATCTCTGTCTACTGACGGCCCCATGCAGAACAACTCACATCAAGTGGCAGATCCCACTGACGTTCTGATGGCGGACGACACAGAGGGTGCCGCGACTCCACCCTCAACCGGGGGCGCCGTACGGGAACTCGAACCCAGCCGCCGACGGACCGGCCGACCGCCTGGCAGGACCTCTCATGCGCGCGCACCACGTCCCAACCAACGAGGCGAAGAACGCTGAGCCGCGAGCCCTCGTTCTGGCAGGTCAGGAGCACCTCCATCGAAGCCGCTTGCGGACGAGTGCTCTGAGATGCTCATCGGGATCCCGCGGGACTCCCTCCCGTCCGGGGCGGGGACTCCGGCCTCGTCCGTACGGGACCGGGCCGGCCGGCCGCGCACGGACCACCGGTGCCTGCCGCCCGCGGAGGGCACAGCCCACTGTCCGCGATGCCCTGAATCGCGGCATTTCCGATGTATGGGTAATTTCTTGATCAGGCGCCCGCTTACGCGGATGCCCGTGACGGCCCTCGTGACGGCCCTCGTGACGGCCCCCGCAAGAGCCCGAGGCAAGGAGAGCAGCATGTCCCGACCCGTCGTTGTGGGAGTGGACGACTCCGACGAGAGCCTGGCGGCAGTGGACTGGGCCGCGGACGAGGCTGCGGCGCGCGGCACCGGCCTCCGGCTGGTGAACGCCTCGCAGTGGCAGGAGCACCAGCTCCAGGCCGTGAAGCCGTCCCGCGAGACCCGGACCGACCGGGAGCAGAGTCTGCTGGGCGCGATGGAGGAGCGCGTCCGGGCGCGCCAGTCGGGGGTCGCCATGGCCACGGAGGAGGTCGAGGACGCCCCAGCCAGGGCGCTGCTGGCCGCAGGCTCCGGCGCGGACCTGCTCGTCCTGGGGTCGCCAGGACTCGGCACCGTCGGCGGCTTCATCGTCGGCTCGGTGGGACAGGAGGTCGTGGCGGAGGCGAAGCACCCGGTGGTGCTCGTACGGCCGGATTACGGCGAGCGTGAGGCAAGCGCCGGCGCCCCCGGTGGCGATGGACGCCGAAAAGTGGTCCTCGGTCTGGACGTACGCGATGTGAAGGACGAACTTCTCGACTTCGCGTTCGGCTTCGCGGCACGACACGCCGTCCCGTTGCACATCGTGCACACCTGGCACTTTCCGGGCCTTCACCGCCATGCCGCGGCTGCCGGGCACGGCGGCCCCGACCCGGGGACCAAGGCGGAGCGGGAGTCGGCGCTGTCGGGCGCGGTGCACCCCTATCGGGAGAGGTTCCCGGGTGTGAAGGTGTCCGAGGAGGCCGCTCCCGGGCGGGCGGCCGGCCACCTCGTCGAGGCCGCGTCCGATGCGGGACTTGTTGTCGTCGGCCGGCGCAGGGCGGCATCGGGCGCGCACATCGGTTCGGTCACCCACGCGGTGATCCACCACGCTCGCTGTCCCGTCGCCGTCGTTCCGCACGCCTGACGCATGTCAACCGTCGCGGGTGAGGCATCGCAGCGGGCGCTCCCGGCATCCTCCGAGCAGGATCGCCAACGCTGCGCGGCCCACCCAACGCCGGACTGCCGTCACCCGGCGCGCCGGGCGACGGACCGACCTGAGCCCACTGTGAAGGGGGAACGCGCATGACCGACCTGGACACGCTGTCGGTGAACACCATCCGCGGTCTCTGCATGGACGCTGTCCAGAAGGCCCAGTCCGGCCACCCGGGCACGCCCATGGGGATCGCGCCCGTCGCCTACACCCTGTGGCAGCGGTTCCTGCGGTTCGATCCCCAGGACCCGATCTGGCCCAACCGCGACCGCTTCGTGCTCTCCGAGGGGCACGCCTCGACGCTGCTGTGGTCCCTGCTCCATCTGACCGGCGTCCGTGCCGTCGACCCGGACTACGAGGTACTGGGACGGCCGGCGGTGACGCTCGACGACCTGAAGTCGTTCCGTCAGCTCGGCTCCCGCTGCCCCGGTCACCCCGAGTACCGCTGGACGAGCGGTGTCGAGGCCACGACCGGGCCGCTCGGCCAGGGGGTGGCGGACTCCGTCGGGATGGCGATGGCCGGCAGGTGGCTCGCCGCGCGGTACAACCGGGATGACTTCCCCCTCTTCGACTTCGACGTGTACGCGCTCGCCGGGGACGGCTGCATGATGGAGGGCGTCGCCTCGGAGGCCGCCTCGCTCGCAGGGCATCAACGGCTGTCCAACCTGTGCTGGATCTACGACTCGAACCGAGTCACCATCGAGGGCCACACCAGCATCGCCTTCACCGAGGACGTCGCCGCCCGGTTCCTCGCGTACGGCTGGAACGTGACCACCGTCGCCGACGCCAACGACCTCGACGCCGTCGCCCGCGCCTTCCACACCTTCCTGGCCGAGACCGAGCGCCCCACCCTGGTCCTGGTCCACAGCCACATCGGCTACGGCTCACCCGTCGAGGACTCACCGAAGGCCCACGGAGCACCGTTCGGACCGGACGGCGTCCGGGCGACCAAGCGCTTCCTCGGCATGCCCGAGGACGAGCAGTTCTGGATTCCCGAGGAGGTCCGTGACTGGTTCGGCCAGGGCATCGGTGCGCGTGGTGCACAACTGCGCACCGCCTGGGAGAAACGGTTCGACGCATACCGTGCCGCCTGGCCCGAACTCGCCGACGAGCTGGAACGCATGCAGCGACGTGAACTCCCGGAGGGATGGGACAGCAAGCTTCCCGACTTCCCCGCCGACCCCAAGGGTCTGGCCACCAGGGACTCCTCGGCCCAGGTGCTCAACGCCCTCGCGCAGAGCATTCCCTGGCTCCTCGGCGGCTCCGCCGACCTCGCGCCGTCGACCAAGACCCATCTCACCTTCGACGGCGCGGGAGACTTCCAGCCGGAGAGCCCGTCCGGGCGCAACCTCCACCTCGGCATCCGGGAGCACGCCGCGGCGGCCGTCGCCAACGGTATGGCCCTGACCAAGTTGCGGCCGTACTGGTCGGGATTCCTCATCTTCTCCGACTACGCCAAGGCAGCCATCCGGCTGTCCGCGCTGATGGAGATCCCGGTCGTCCACATCTTCACGCACGACTCCATCGGCGTCGGCGAGGACGGACCCACCCACCAGCCGGTCGAACAGCTTGCAGGCCTTCGCGCGATGCCGGGACTGCTGGTGTTCCGCCCCGGCGACGCGGGCGAAGTCGTCGAGACCTGGCGGTTGGTCGCCGGCCTGCGCCACGAGCCGGCGGCACTGGTCCTCTCCCGCCAGGCGCTGCCCACACTCGACCGAACGCGGCTGGCCGCCGCCTCGGGTGTCGCACACGGTGCCTATGTGCTGGCGGACCCGCCCTCCGGCGAGCCACAGGTGATCCTGCTCGCCACCGGATCCGAAGTGTCCCTGGCGCTGGCCGCCCGGGACGAACTCGCAGCCGACGGCATCGGGGCCCGGGTGGTCAGCATGCCGTGCTGGGAACTGTTCGACCGTCAGCCGCGGGAGTACCGCGACCAGGTCCTGCCACCGGCGGTGACCGCACGGGTCGGCATCGAGCAGGCATCGACGTTCGGCTGGGACCGCTACGTGGGAGACGGGGGCGCTCTCGTCGGCATGCACACCTACGGTGCCTCGGCTCCCCTGAAACAACTGCTCACGAAGTTCGGGTTCACCCCGCAGCGGGTGGCCGAGATCGCACGGGAGCTGGTGGAGTCCCGGCAGGAGGCGAGTACATGAGCCGGACCTCGGCCACGAGCCGCCCGCCAACGCCCTCATCCGTCACTACCGCGCTCTGAAGAACGGGAAGCCGGACATGACCACTGACACACCCATGCAGCTCGGCATGATCGGGCTCGGCCGGATGGGCGCCAATCTCGTGCGCCGGCTGATGCGTGACGGCCACCGATGCGTCGTCTACGACCTCGACCGGGAGGCCCTGCAGGAGCTGGAGAAGGAGGGGGCGACGGCCGCCACCTCGCTCCATGACTTCGTCGACAAGCTGGAAAAACCCAGGAACGCCTGGCTGATGCTCCCCGCCGGGGTGGTGCAGCCGACACTGGACCAGCTGGCCACGCTGCTGGACCCCGATGACACCGTCGTCGACGGCGGCAACTCGTACTACCGGGACGACATCGCCCGGGCGAAGCAGCTCGCTCCCCGCGGAATCCACTACGTCGACTGCGGGACCTCGGGCGGCGTCTGGGGCCTCGAAAGGGGCTACTGCCTGATGATCGGCGGCGAGGACGACGCGGTCACACGGCTGAACCCGATCTTCCGCACCATTGCTCCAGGCGCCGGGAGCGTCGAGCCCACCCCGGGCAGGACCCGCGCCGACGGGACCGCGCCCGAGGGCTATCTGCACTGCGGCCCGAGCGGCGCGGGCCACTTCGTGAAGATGGTGCACAACGGAGTCGAGTACGGGATGATGGCCGCCGTTTCCGAGGGGCTCAGCATCATCAAGCACGCGGACGCGGGCCTGCGCCGCAGGGCCGTCGACGCCGAGACCGCTCCGCTGCGCGAGCCGGAGGCCTACCAGTACGAGATCGACGTCGCCGAGGTCGCCGAGGTGTGGCGCCGGGGCTCGGTCATCAGTTCATGGCTTGTCGACCTGGTCGCCGACGCGCTGGCGCGCTCGCCCGAGCTCGACACGTTCACCGGCCGCGTCTCGGACTCGGGGGAAGGCCGCTGGACTGTCCTGGCGGCGGTCGACGAGAGCGTGCCCGCCCCGGTCATCACCTCTGCGCTGACGCAGCGGTACGAATCGCGCGGGCTGGGCGAGTTCACCGACAAGCTGCTGTCCGCGATGCGCGGCGAGTTCGGCGGTCACGCCGAGAAGGCGGGGTGAACCGTGGCCGGTCCTTCCCAGCCGGAAAGCCGTCCCCCGGTCCCGGAGGACCACGTCGTCGTGATCTTCGGCGCGACCGGTGACCTGGCCCGGCGCAAGCTCCTGCCGGGGCTTTTCCACCTGGCCAAGGCGGGGCTGATGCCGCCCCGCTTCCGTGTCATCGGCTCGGCGCCCTCCCAGGTCGCGCTCAGCGACGACGAATTCCGCAAGCGGGCGCGGGAGGCGGTCGCCGAGTTCGGCAGGTCGAAGCCCGAGGGCAAGGCGTGGCAGGAGTTCGAGGACGCGCTGTCCTTCGGTGCGGCCGACCCCGACGCCCCCGAGCCGCTCCTGGAAGCCGTACGGGAGGCCGAGCGGGCCGTCGGCGGCAACCCCCGGCGCCTGTTCCACCTCGCCGTGCCGCCCAAGGCCTTCGGCTCCGTCGTGGAGCTGCTCGGCACGACCGGCCTCGCCGACAACGCCCGTGTCATCGTGGAGAAACCCTTCGGCACGGACCTCCCCTCGGCCCAGGCCCTCAACGCGACGATCCACGCGGTCTTCGACGAGTCCCGCGTCTTCCGCATCGACCACTTCCTGGGCAAGGAGTCCGTCGACAACATCCTCGCCCTCCGCTTCGCCAACGGCCTCCTCGAGCCCGTGTGGAACCGCGACCACATCAGCCATGTGCAGATCGACGTGCCGGAGAAGATCGGCATCGAGGGCCGCGCACAGTTCTTCGAAGGGACCGGCACCTTCCGGGACATGATCGTCACTCACCTCTTCCAGCTCATGGGGTTCGTGGCGATGGAACCCCCGACCGCCCTTGCGGCGAAGCCCCTGCGGGACGAGAAGGAGAAGGTCTTCGAGAGCATGCGGCCGCTGGATCCGGCACAGGTCGTCCGCGGCCAGTACGAGGGCTATCTCGAGGAGCCGGGCGTCGACCCCCGGTCGGACACCGAGACCTTCGTCGCGCTGCGCGTCGAACTGGACAACTGGCGGTGGGCCGGAGTGCCCTTCTACCTGCGCTCGGGAAAGGCGCTCGGTCAGGGACGCCACGTCGTGACGCTCGGCTTCCGGGAACCAGCGCTTCGCATGTTCCCCCTGGCCGCGCAGTGCGGCACGGAATCCCGGAACAATGAACTGGTGATCGATTTCGATGACCCCGGCCGGATCGCCGCCCGTTTCCTGGTGAAGGAGCCAGGACCCGCCATGCGCCTGAGCGAGGCCGAGATGGTCTTCAACTACGCCGACTCCGTCAACGCGATGTACGCGCTGGAGGGATACGAGCGCCTCATCCTGGACGCGATGCTCGGGGACCAGTCCCTGTTCACCCGCTCCGACGGGATCGAGCGGCTCTGGGAGGCATCCGCCCCGCTTCTGGAGAACCCGCCGCCGGTCGAGCCCTACGCACCGGGCTCCTGGGGCCCCGAGTCGGTCGACCGGCTCATCGCGCCCTACCGGTGGGGCCTGCCGGACGCTCACTGACACGCGAGCGACCCCGCGGCCGGGCCCGGTGCCCGGCCGCGCCCGCGGCTGCTCCGGATGACACCGGCACATCATCCCCACGGGCTACGCGCGGCGCGGCGCGCGGCACCTGCCGCCCTCCGCGACCGCCTCACCCTTCTAGCCTCGACGACATGCTGGGGCTTCCGGATCACGTACGCACTTGCCTGTTCGACCTCGACGGCGTCCTCACGCGCACCGCGAAGGTGCACGCGGCGGCATGGAAGGAGATGTTCGACGACTACCTCCGCCGGCGCGCCGAACGTGAGGAGGTTCCCTTCGAGCCATTCGACGCAGTGCACGAATACGACGAGTACGTGGACGGCCGGCCGCGCGAGGACGGGGTGCGCACCTTCCTCGCCTCGCGGGGGATCCGGCTGCCCGAGGGTGCGCCCGACGACGGGCCGGACAGGGAGACGGTGAACGGCCTGGGCACCCGTAAGAACGCGCTGGTGCTCCGCAAGATCCGCGAGGAGGGTGTGGAGGCCTACGAGGGCTCGGTGGCGTATGTGAGCGCCGCCAGGGACGCGGGTCTGCGGCGTGCCGTGGTCTCCTCGAGCGCCAACTGCCGCGATGTGCTGGCCGCGGCGGGCATCGAGGATCTCTTCGAGGAGCGCATCGACGGGATCGTCGCCAGGGAGCAGCGTTTGCGGGGCAAGCCGCAACCGGACACCTATCTGGCCGCCGCCCGTGCCCTGAGCGCCGAACCGGGTACCGCGGCGGTCTTCGAGGACGCCCTGGCGGGCGTGGAGGCCGGCCGGGCAGGGGGGTTCGGCCTTGTCGTGGGCATCGACAGGACCGGGCAGGCCGCGGAGCTCCGGCGGCACGGCGCGGACATCGTCGTGAACGATCTCGCCGAACTGCTGGAGTCACGATGATCACCCATCCCAGCTATGTGGTCGAACCGTGGTGCCTGCGCGAGACGGAGCTGAACCTCGACGTCCTCGCCCAGAGCGAGTCCGTGTTCGCGCTTGCCAACGGCCACATCGGATGGCGCGGCAATCTCGACGAGGGCGAACCGCACGGGCTCCCCGGCGCCTACCTCAACGGTGTCCACGAACTGCATCCGCTGCCGTACGCCGAGGCCGGCTACGGCTATCCGGAGTCCGGTCAGACGATGATCAACGTCACCGACGGGAAGATCATCCGGCTGCTGGTGGACGACCACCCCTATGACCTGCGGTATGGCGAACTCACGGCACACGAGCGGGTGCTGGACTTCCGTACAGGAGTCCTCCGCCGCACCGCGGAATGGACCTCCCCGGGCGGCCGCGCCGTCCGCATCACCTCGTACCGGCTGGTGTCGTTCACCCAGCGCGCCATCGCGGCGATCGCGTACGAGGTGGAGCCGCTGGACGCCGGGGCCACCGTGGCCGTCCAGTCCGAGCTGGTCGCCAACGAGCAGATGCCGCACGACACCGGCGACCCGCGGGTCGCGGCCGCGGTCGAGTCCCCGCTCGAGGCGGAGGAGGACTTCGCCCAGGACACGCGGCTGCGTCTGGTGCACCGCACCAGGAAGAGCGGCCAGCGGGTGGCGGCCGCGGCCGACCACATCGTCGAGGGCCCCGAGGGTACGGCCTGGTCGGCCCAGAGCGAGCCCGACGTCAGCAGGCTCACGGTCACCGCCGCCCTGGCGCCCGGCGAGCGGCTGCGGCTGGTGAAGTTCGTGGCGTACGGGTGGTCCGCGGAGAGGTCGCTGCCCGCCGTCCACGATCAGGTCGACGGCGCGGTCGCCGCCGCCCGCAGCACCGGCTGGGACGGGCTGCTGGCCGAGCAGCGGGCCTATCTGGACAACTTCTGGTCCGGCGCGGACGTCGAGGTGGACGGGGACGCGGAGATCCAGCAGGCCGTGCGCTTCGGGTTGTTCCATGTGCTGCAGGCCGCGGCCCGCGGCGAGGAACGGGCGATCCCCGCCAAGGGGCTGACGGGGACGGGCTACGACGGGCACTCGTTCTGGGACGTGGAGTCATTCGTCCTCCCGGTGCTCACCTACACGGCCCCCCAGTCCGTCGCCCCGGTCCTGCGCTGGCGGCACGCGACCCTGCCCGCGGCCCGGGACCGCGCCCATCAGCTCGGGCTGGCCGGAGCGGCGTTCCCGTGGCGGACCATCACCGGCGCGGAATGCTCGGCGTACTGGCCGGCGGGCACGGCCGCCTTTCATGTCAACGCCGACATCGCCAACGCCGTGCTCCGGTACGTGACCGCCACCGGCGACGAGGCGTTCGAACGGGGGCCGGGACTGGAGCTGCTGGTGCACACCGCGCGGCTCTGGCACTCGCTCGGCCACCACGACGCGGAGGGCGTCTTCCATATCGACGGCGTCACGGGCCCCGACGAGTACAGCGCCATCGCCCGCGACAACCTCTACACCAACCTGATGGCGCGCCGGAATCTGGTGGCCGCCGCGGAGACGGCGGTGCGCCACGTCGAACGCGCGGAGGAACTGGGGGTCGACGACGAGGAGACCGCCGCATGGCGGGACGCCGCCGCCCGGATCGCCGTGCCGTACAACGACACGCTCGATGTGCACGAGCAGTCGGCCGGGTTCACGGGCTTCCAGCGGTGGGACTTCGACAACACCTCCCCGGAGCAGTACCCGCTGATGCTGCATTTCCCGTACTTCGACCTCTACCGCAAGCAGGTCGTGAAACAGGCGGACCTGGTCCTCGCCATGCTGACCTGCGGCGACGCCTTCACCGCCGAGGAGAAGGCCCGCAACTTCGCCTACTACGAGCAGCTGACCGTACGGGACTCCTCGCTGTCGGCGTGCTGCCAGGCCGTCATGGCCGCCGAGACGGGACACCTCCGGCTGGCCTATGCCTATCTGGGCGAGGCGGCCCTGATGGACCTGGAGAACCTGGAACACAACACCCGCGACGGTCTGCACATCGCCTCCCTTGCGGGCACCTGGATGGCGCTGGTGCTCGGGCTCGGAGGAATGCGCCAGTACGACGGGGCGAGCGGTGCGGGCGGTCTGGGGTTCGCCCCGCGGCTGCCCGAGCGTCTCTCCGGCCTTCGGTTCACCGTGCTGGTGCAGGGGCGCAGGCTGCATGTGGACATCCGCAGCTCCGCAGCCGTCTACACCCTGGTGGAGGGGGATCCGCTGAAGATTCTGCACCACGGCGAGCCGCTCACCGTCACGGTGTCCCGGCCCGTGGAGCGTCCCCTGCCGCCGGTGCCCGTACAACCGGAACCGCAGCAGCCCAGGGGCCGTCGCCCTGCCGACCGGGGCGGCGCGGCGATGACCGGCGGGGAGGCGGTCGGCTGACCTGCCGGCCCGCCGTCCGCTCCAGCGCCATGTGAACCAGATCGCCCCACGGGACCTGAAGCCCACCATCCGCCCCGCGCAGTCCGGTTATCGCGTGCGGTGCCCGCTGCGCGTCGATCTGGAAGGGACCTATGGGAATTGAGCGCTAACGACCTTGGCAGCAATTGAGTTCGGAACATGCCGGCCCGGCGGCTCGGTAGGCGGGTGAGTTTGAGATCCTTCTCCTCATGAGCACACCACCAGACGGATTGCCTATCTACCGAGTCTTGACCGGCCCGGACAACGCCGCGTTCTGCCAACGTGTGAGCGAAGCGATGGGTCTTGGCTACGAACTGCACGAAGGCCCCGCCGTCACCTTCAACGGTGAGAACGTCATCGTTGCCCAGGCGCTGGTCTGGCCGACACTGCCGTAGCAACTTTGTGAGCAGCGGTGGTCGTGATCGGCCGGTGAGGTGAGAAGGGCCGCACGGGTTGGGTGAGTTGTGAGGCTTACCTGGGCACGTGCGGCCTGTTCGCATCCTGCCCTGTCCGGCGTTTCCCACGCACTCTTCGGCGAATTGCTCGACGGACTCGCCCCCAAGTGGCAGGCCGCCCGCGAGTCGGCGCCGGCGTGAGCGTCCTGGCGGGGACCGGCGGCGCGCCGCCGGAGCTGGGCCCAGGCAACGCCCGGTGTTCACCGACCGACTCCTGGTCACGCTCGTGTACCTGCGCCACCAACTGCCGCACGCTGCGGCGCCGGCCAAGTGTCAAAAGGGTCGAAGACGTGCTGAACGAACGCAGCCTGCACATCTACTGACGCCGCGCCCGCGCAGCTGCCTCAACGGATGAAACCTGTCCTGGGCCGGCCGCGTCGGAAGAACAGCACATCCCGCCACGTCACCGTCCTTCCGGGAGATCACATGCGGCTCAGGACATCGCGTGCCGCTTTTCTGCTTACTCTGCTGGCCCTGTCCGCGGGCGCCATCTCCGGTTGCGGCAGCGAGAAGGAGGCCGGCACGGAGGATATGGCTGTAAACCGTGCCCGGCAGGTCGCCGCAGCTTGGGACGGTTCACCGGCAGCTGACGCGTGGCGGGCCGGCTACTACCCCATGGAAGAGGCGGTCCAACTGCCGCGAGGCGGCCTGCGAAGCCAGGCCGACAAGCGCGCCTACCAGGCCCAGAACTTCGTCCTGCGAGGCAAGTTGCCCACCACTCGGCCGAAGGGCGGCCTGGTGGCTTGGGCGAGTGGTAAGACACTGTCACGGCCGTTGATGGGGGCACAGACCGCCTACATGACCCTGGCCCGCGCCCGGGTCGACGGAATACCGCACCTCACTGTGACCGGGGCAAAGCTGGGTGAGATGAGCCTGGCCACCAGCCGCGGACCTGCAACGGTCCCAGCCTGGTTCTTCACGCTGCAGGGCTACACCGCCCCCCTCAAGCGCGCCGCCGCCAGTCCGTCGAAGCTGCCCCGACCACCGATCCAACCGGCCCGCGACTTCCCCGCCGGCCAGTTGGCTCCGCTCGACCGGCTTGTCCAGATTGACGGAGACCGGCGATCCGTAACCGTGAACGCCATCCACGGGGCATGCGACGACGGCCCCGCCGTGGATGTCCTGGAAACACGCGGCAGCGTAGTGCTGTCAGCCTCCGTCAAAAACCCGAAGACAGGTGACTGCACCACGCAGGCGAAGGGGAAGCACGTGACAGTGAAGCTGGATCGACCCGTGCACGACCGCGTCCTGCTCGACGCGTACACGGGCCGACCAGTGCCGTACGGCCAGCCGAACGAGCCCTCGCCGAGCTGGAGCTGAGCCCGACCAGTACCGACGGAGAGATCGCTAGAGATCCGCCGGTCGGCATCGCGTCAGTTGAGGCTACTGGGTGGCTGAGCGGGGTCGTTTGGAGCGGTGCCGGTCGGCGGGCAGGGCGGCCCGGCGCGGTGTCGAACCCTCCAAGGTTTCTCGGATCACGGGCGGGGGATCGCCGGTCGGCCGACGCGGGCTTGCCCAGGGTCGCCTTGGGCTTGCCCGCGCTGCCTGTGGGAGGCTTGCCCGCGCCCGTCACCTGATCGGAGCCAAGGATGAGGGAAGAGCCAGACCCAGCCGTCTTGTACCCGGACGTGGCCGAGGAAGGGAGTCTCGCCGCAGCGCTCCAAGCCAAGGCGGCCGATCAAGGTCTATCCCTCAGCATGATCGCTACCACGTCTGATCCGCTGCGTCACACCACAGCGCCCAGCATCCTCCCGCACCGCGAAGCGCTGTTCGTGGTCGCATGGCACTTCGAACGGCGCTGGTGGATGAGCGGTTCCGCGAACAACGGGATACTGGTTTCGGGAGTCACGGACGATCTCAACCACGTCCCAGCGGTAGTGCACGCCTGGGCTGAAGGGGCCTCTCTCAGTGAGATCGACCAAGCCGCGAGCTTCGACCTTCTGACCGGACGTTTTGAGGTGCCGGACGGCAACCACTCTGACGTCATCGCCTCAGAGTGGCAGTTCATGCTCAAGGACGCCCAGCACTCCGACTGGCCTGAATACCAGGCACTCGTCGAAGCAGCCTACTCCGAACCGAAGCTGAGCAAGCTTTACCCGTACACCAGCCACTGGGCGCTGAGTTTCTCCGCCACCCCGTATCCCTTCGCCCCGAGCTTCGCCTCCTTGGCGGCTTCGCGGGGAGGCGACTACACCATCAGGGAATGGTGGAACGGCCCGGCACTGACCCAGGTCCCCACACCTGCCGAAGCGATCTCCATCGCCGTTGACCGACTCCCAGAAGGCCTCGATCCGGACGACCAGCCCACGCATGCTCAGGAGACCGGCTGAGCTTCGGGCGACAATCCGACGAAGCTGGTTCTGTTCCTGCTTCAAAGCGACCGCCGCCGCGACAAGCTCACCGACCCACAGTGGGCCGCCCCGGCCGAACTCGGCGTGGGATGGGCACAGAGGCCGCGCAGCGGTCCACGGCGTGAAGGCCGTGGACCGCTCTTCATCGGTTCGTTCGGCTTCCGCCCCTACGAAACGGCGGAGCCGTGGAACGGGCACGGGAGACCAGGACTACCGGCGGTCGGCGGCCTGTGTCAGTGCCAACTGCCGCAGTAGAGGATCGCGTCGGTCATGTCCCACAGGCAGGCGCGCGTCGTCCAGGGCGGGCCGTCGAAGATCGCGTCAGACCATCTGAGCTCATTGGTGACGACGTTCTGCCGGCCGTCCCACTGATGGCCACCATCCCAACTGTGGTCCATGTAGACCTCGTAGTAGTGCTTGGAGGAACCCTGGGTGAAGGCCCACTCATGGTGGTCGGAGCCAAGTGCCGTGCCGAGCTTGAACCAGCCGGGGCCTGCCGACCACGCCTTGCACCAGTACAGGCCCACGTCGCCGCAGCCGGCGGCAAGACCGCTCCGCTCCTCCGCGATGATCGGGTTCTCCCAGGAACCCGGCTTCGCCTTCGGGTTGTAGGCGATGTGGCCCCCGGGACGGGGCGGGGCGGCGTTCCCCGATCCGGATGCCACGGTGTCGGTAGGGCTCTTGGCGACGGGGCCTGCGGCCGTCGTGCCGCTCGCTGTTCCGGTGAGGGACCCGGCTGCCAGCGCCGCGGCAGCGACGACGATGAGAGTGCTGCGCCATGCCTTCATGCTCACCTTTGCTTTCCTCCTGGCCCCGGCAGTGGTCAGCGCCGGGGCCGCGAACACGCCCGGGACAGAGAATCTTGACGGGGCACGGTCAAGACTTCGTGTTCCGTCAGTGTGTCCCGGCACGTCGCGGTCGTCATTCGCCCCTTGTGCATGAACCGTTGGCTGTGCGCGCAGGAGTGGTACTCCTGATGCCGACGGCATCAGGAGTCCGGCGCGCTCGGCCCCGGGGGCGCACTTCAGCAGCCGATGTCACGGGGCGGGCGTGGGTGGTCGGCGGGTCGATGTCCACCGTCGGGAGCCGGGTCCTGACCATCCGCCCGGAGCGCGCCCGTGGCGCGCAGCGTGGCGTTGCGGTGCTCTCCGGGCGTGATGGCGTAGGCCGCATGGAATGCGCGACTGAATACCGCCGCGTCGACCAGACCCCACCTCGCCGCGACGGCGCGTACCGGCAGCGTGCGGAGCGCCGGCGCGGCAAGGTCAGCGTGGCATCGCTCGAGCCGTCGACGCCGGATGCTGGCGGACACCGTCTCCGGCCGGCTGCGGAAGAGCTGGTGCAGGAGCCGAACGGAGATGTTGTGTCGCGCGGCGACGGCATCGGGGTTGAGCCGGGGGTCGGAGAGGTTGTCGTCGATGAAGGTGTCGATGGCGGCCAGCAGGAGCTGGTGCCGCGTCTCCGGTGGGAGTCGCTCCTGCGCGCCGATCCGCTCGGCCAGGAAGCCCGTTGCCAAGTCGAGGCTCAGCGCACCGAGCCGTTCGCTGCTCGACTCGTCCAGGCCAGGTCCTTCCTGGACGAGGGATCCGAGGTACTGGGCGAGAATGCGGCCCACCCCTGACGCTGCAGGCAACCCGCGGGCGAACAATTCCCCGATCCTGTTCTGCGGGAGGGGAACGAGTGCGTGCGGCAGGTGCAGGATGACGGCGCGGGACACTCCGCCCTCCGGGCTCTCCATGGCACGACCGCTGTAGGGGCGGGAGGAGGTCCACATCGCGAAGTCA
This sequence comes from Streptomyces sp. NBC_01142, assembly GCF_026341125.1. NCBI lineage: Bacteria > Bacillati > Actinomycetota > Actinomycetes > Kitasatosporales > Streptomycetaceae > Streptomyces > Streptomyces sp. NBC_01142. Next base: position 3,680,095 of record NZ_JAPEOR010000001.1, on the reverse strand, counting down.
CCGGCGGAGAGATGCGTTTCGCGACGATTCTGGGCGACGCGCATCGCGCCCTCAAGGATCAGGGTGAGCTCGAAGGTTTGCGGGTCGGAGCGCCGGACGAGCTGTGCGGGGCGTTCCGACTTCAGCGGGGAGAACGCCATGGTGGTCACCTGGACAGGGCCGAGCGTCAGGAATCCGGCGCTGCCGGCGAAATCCGGACCGCAGTCGCTGCTGATCCGAGTGGGTGCCACTCCCTGTCCCACTGCCTCGCGCCACCATTCGAATCTGTGCTCCGGCGGCAGTCCGGCCGTGTCGAGCTCCGCGTAGGCCATGTCGTCCTCTCGGCGATCGCCCCTGCGCATCAGCTTGCGACCGCTCGGGGCGACACCGCAGCCGCACTCCAGCCCCTGGCTTGACCCGTTCCATTTATGGCCGGTTGAGGCACGCGGATCCACTGGCTGAGCGGCCCTGCGGCCCCTGCGGCCCCTGCCAAGAAGAGCGCGGCTGGCAGGTCCGGTCCGGGCGTCGGCGGCCTTCCATCGGGGCGTGGCGGCCCTGGCTCGGTACATCACGCGGGAGGGCGCCGACGTATCGGTACCGCGCGGGCACCATGGACCGTTAGTCATCGAGGGCCAGAAGGAGCCCATGGAACATCGGCTTGACGTACGGCTGTTCAAGACCAGAAGCCGCAGGGACAAGCTCACCCAGGACCAACGGGTAGCGCTCGCGGAGCTGGGCGTGGAATGGGCGTGACGCGTGCCGGGACCGGGCGGCAGCCGGCCGTTGAACCGGTCGCCCTGTGCACAGAGAGACCCCGTGGGCGCGTGGCCGGGCCTTCGAGGTCGTTCCCCGTACGGCCTTCGGCTTCGGGCAAGGCCCCGTACAGCCAGACACGCCGGCGGTTGTGAGGCCGGGGCCGGACCTGAAGAGCGGGCGGGTGCCGGATACCGACCCCCACCCGCTCATGTCAGCTCAGGCCGACCAGACCCGGCCCGGCCCGGGTGGCAGGAGGGCCGGCCTCACGCCTGGTGGAAGATGGTGGCGGCCCACTCCGCCTTCCACTTGCCGTCACCGAACTTCAGGTTCGCGGTGCACTTGTAGGTGTCCCCGTCGCAGGCCAGAGCGGTCACCGGGACCGGAGCCGCGACCGCGCGCTCCCCGGCCGCGGCTGCCGAGTGGAAGACCCTGGCGCTCCATCGGGCCTTCCACTTTCCGTCACCGAAGGTGAGGTTGGCCTGACACGTGCCGGTGTCTCCGTCACAGGTCAGCCCCGTCGCCGGGACAGGAGCCGCGACTGCACGCTCCCCGGCCCTGGCAGCCGGATGGAAGACGTTGACGCTCCAGTCGGCCTTCCACCTGTCGTCACCGAACTTGAGGTTGGCTGTGCACTTGTAGGTGTCGCCGTCACAGTTCAGTGCCGTCACCGGCACCGGGGCCGCGACAGCTGGGGTGGCCAGGCCGATGCCGAGGGCTGTGACTGCGGCGAGCGTGCCAAGTGCGGTGCGCATCATGTGCTTGGGTCCTTCCGTCTGGGCGCTGGACGCGCCCCGTCATCGGACAAACTGCTACCAGCACGATGACGCCAACCGCGATCCCCCGGGCATTCACCGCAATGAAGTAGCCGCCGCATCACGGCGTTGACCAGCTGTGACGGAAGTGTCATCCGCGCCGCGCAGGCGTCCTCGGTACGCCAGCACGGCAGCCGGCCCAGCTCCTTGACCCGTCGGGCCCGGTCCCCTTCGTCGCGCTTGAAGGTGCGGCGGGAGGGGCCGGTCAGCCAGAGCCCGGCCGAAAGACGTCTGCGGTGCTGTCACTGACGGTGGGAACTCAGGGGGCTGAGGTTAAGTGGCAAGTTCAGAGCTGTGCGAGAATCCCTGCCTGCCGAGTCCGATGTCAGTGGTGGCTGACAGCATGGCGATCATGAGTCGAATCATCTCGTTCAACACCGCCGACAAAGCCGACGTCGTCGCGTTCCTCGGGGCCGCCGGGAACCTCACATCTGACCAGCAGCGCAACCTCGGCGTCATGCGCGAGCTCGCGCAGGCCAGCCAACTCAGCCTCGACCACCAGGGCATCGACTGGGGCCTGTCCATCCCGGACGCGCTGGACCACCTCATAGCCGGCCACGCCGGCTCAGACGCCGAGTACGCGGCCGCCGCGTACTACAGCGCTCTCCAGCACATCATCGACCGCAATGGCTCCGACCCCACCGACCTGGGCGTGTACTCCAAGCCCAGCACCTTCTTCAGCCTGCTGGACGACGAATTGCGCCGCCTGGGCGTGAGCGCCGATCTCCTGCCGCACGACTACCTGTTTGCCGGGGCACCCGATGAGATCCCCTTCCACATCCCGTATCCCGTGGACGGCCCGCACATCGGCATGTTCCCGCTGGAGAAGGCCAAACCCGCCGCGGACGCTTATCGCGCGGTCCTGGACCGGATGGACGACGGTTTCACGTACGACACCCAAGTTCTCATCGAGAAGCTGGACTTCGAGCACAACGAGTGGGAGTACGCTACGAAGAACCTCGACTGGTATACCCAGGACACGATCTTCTTCTCCATCAAGGGCTGACGCCCGGCTTCCTCCGCCTTGGCGGTCAGCTGTGCCACCAGACGCTTCTGCGAAGTGAGGGTGAGGTGGTCGCGGCGCCGGTTGCGGAGTTGAGGAGGTCACCGACGGCCTGAGCAGCCTGTCGTGACCGCTCCGCTCGATTCGGGGCGCGGGGTAGGGAGTTGCCGGGACAGAGGCACGCCCGCATGCTCGCCCCGCGTCGGCGGGGGTCGGGGTCGTCGGCGCCCTGACACCGACGCCGCGTTCCATGCGCAGATGCGTGTCGCTCGTCGCGCGCAGCAGGGCAGCCTCGCCGATGGTGGCACCGCTGCCGGCGGCGGTCTCGGCCCGGTTGAGGCAGTGCCGCAGCTCGCTGGTACTGCTGCCGCTACTGACCGCCTGTTGGCGAGCGCCGAATGCTTCGCCGCAGTCGTCCTGAGCCTGCGGCGCGCCCACCGGCACGGTCGCAGTGGGCCGCGCCCGGGGACGGGGCGGCCAGGGCGATGATCGGCCGACGGGGGCCGTGCGCAGTCGGCGCACATCGTCGACGGCAGGGGTGGACAGGCCCCCGAGTCCGAGTCGGCACTCCTCCAGGGTGAACCATCTTGTTTCGCCCGGGAGTTGGGTTCCGATCACGACGTACCCCAGGTGGACACACGCGGACGAGCGGAACAGCACCGCGTACATGGCACAGCTGGCGGACGGCCCGGCGGAGCGTCGGACACAGCCGGGGCAGATGCCGGACGGTTGCAGTCAGGCCGCCCCCTGCCGGCCGCCGACGCTCCGTCAGGCTCCTCCCACGGCCGGACAGCAAGACGTCCTCGACCGCTCCCTCACCGGCACGCCGACGGCAATCCTGCCCAGGATCTGAGTAGGAGCACTCATGCCGGAACCGGGCCGGCCCGGAAGGCTGTACGCATGACGACACCACCGCTCACCAGCCACCCGTACAACCCGTCCGACCCCAACCCCGGCAACGCGCAGCACCCGCTTCCGGCACCACGGCGCCCACGGCGGGTGCTGATCGTCGCCATGGTGGTGACGCTGGCCCTGCTGCTGGCCGCCGGGGCCGCCATAACGTGGTGGCTGAGCCGCGACGACGATAGCTCCCCACTGGCCGGCCGGCCGCGGGTGACCGACACCAGGGCCGGATTGTCGTACGCGATACCGGAAGGGTGGGAGCACGACGAGACGAAGGACAAGGACCTGATCAGCGGCTTTTCCTCACAGATCACCAGCAGGACGGGTCAGGACAGCGAGGCGGGCAAGACGGTTCTCGCCGGCCGGTCCCGGCAGGTGATACCCCCCTCCGACCTGCGACAGCAAGCGGAGTTCGCGGCCAGGTCGAACGCGGAATTCTTCTTCCCCGACCAAGCGGTGGCGCTCGAGGAGTCCCGGCCCACAACGGTCAGCGGCCACCCGGCACACACGGTGATGCTCAACGTCAAAGAAGACAAGGGCGGCACCGCGCACCTGACGATGACCCTCACCACCGTGAACGACAATCGCACCTCATTCGTCCTCGGAATCAGCACAGGCACCCCGGACACCACAGCCGACCACGACATCGAGGCAGTCATGGAGAGCACCGAGACGACATGACCTCCCACCCCCGGCACGGCGCAGAGGGACGCAGCCGGCCGGGCTGCGCCCCGATGGTCAGGCGGTCAGGCCCTACGGGCGGGGCGGCGTACTCCGGCCATCCTCCGGCTGATCCCAGTAGGGCGTTTCTTTCGGATCAGCTCATTCCGATGAGGTCGGATGGTGGAGCGAGCAACATGCAGGTGAACCCGCTGGAGGACCCGCGAAGGATCACCACAGGAGACTCTCCGGTAACGTCAAGGTATGAGTCATCCGCATCCCGAACTGAATGCCGCCCCTCCGCTGCCCGAAGGAGGGCTGCGGGTCGTCGCGCTGGGTGGCCTGGGCGAGATCGGCCGCAACATGACCGTCTTCGAGCACGCCGGCAAGCTGCTGATCGTCGACTGCGGCGTCCTGTTTCCTGAGGAGACCCAGCCCGGCGTGGATGTGATCCTGCCGGACTTCACCTCGATTCGGGACCGCCTGGACGATGTCGTGGCCGTGGTGCTGACCCATGGCCACGAGGACCACATCGGAGGCGTGCCGTACCTGCTGCGAGAGCGGCGTGACATTCCCGTCGTCGGCTCGAAACTGACGCTGGCGTTCCTGGAGGCCAAGCTCAAGGAGCACGGCATCAGGCCGCGTACGGTGCGGGTGCGTGAGGGCGACCGCCGGGAGTTCGGTCCCTTCGACTGTGAGTTCGTTGCGGTCAATCACTCGATCCCGGACAGTCTCGCGGTCGCCATCCGCACCGGCGCCGGGCTGGTGCTGCACACCGGTGACTTCAAGATGGACCAGTTCCCCCTGGACGACCGGATCACCGACCTGCGGGCGTTCGCCCGGCTCGGCGAGGAGGGCGTCGACCTGTTCCTCACCGACTCCACCAACGCCGAAGTGCCGGGATTCACCACCTCCGAGCGCGAGCTGAATCCTGCTATCGAGCAGGTCCTGCGCACCGCCCCGCGGCGGGTCATCGTCTCCAGCTTCGCCAGCCATGTGCACCGCATCCAGCAGGTGCTGGACGCAGCGCATCAGTACGGCCGCAAGGTCGCCTTCGTCGGCCGGTCCATGGTCCGCAACATGGGTATCGCCCGCGAGCTGGGATATCTGAAGATTCCCTCCGGGCTGGTGGTCAGCACCAAGGAACTGGAGAAGCTCCCTGATCACCAGATCACCCTGGTGTGCACCGGTTCGCAGGGCGAGCCGATGGCCGCCCTGTCGCGGATGGCCAACCGTGACCACGTGATCCGGATCGGGAAGGGGGACACCGTTCTGCTCGCCAGTTCCCTCATTCCTGGCAATGAGAACGCCATCTACCGGGTGATCAACGGGCTGACCCGGTGGGGCGCGAACGTCGTACACAAGGGCAACGCCAAGGTGCACGTCTCAGGTCACGCAAGCGCGGGTGAACTCGTGTACTGCTACAACATCGTCAAACCCCGGCACGTCATGCCCGTGCACGGTGAATGGCGCCATCTGCGGGCCAACGGCGACCTGGCCATCCGCACCGGAGTCGACCCCGAGCGGGTGGTCATCGCCGAGGACGGTGTCGTTGTCGACCTCGTCGACGGACGCGCCTCCATCACCGGCAAGGTACCCGCGGGCTACGTCTACGTGGACGGCATGGAGGTCGGCGGCGCCACCGAGGCGTCCTTGAAGGACCGCCTCACCCTCGCGGAGGAAGGCGTCGTCACCGTCGTGGCCATCGTCGACGCCAACACGGGCGGCCTCGCCGAGGCCCCCGACTTCCTGGCCCGCGGCTTCGTCCACGACGACACCACCTTCGAGCCGGTCATCCCGGTGATCGAAAAGGTCCTGGCCAAGGCGGCACTGGAAGGCGTCGGGGAAGCGCACCAGCTGGAGCAGCTGATCGCCAGGGCCGTGGCGTCGTGGGCGTTCCGTACGCACCGCCGCAAGCCCCTTATCATCCCGGTCATCATCGACGCCTGATACGGATACGGCCGGCCGGCCGGCTCAGACAGCACTGCGAGTCGGCCGCCTCCTTTCTGGGTTGACTTAATGATCATCAGTTCCTCTGTCCACGGGGCTACTTCCGGCGCGGCCACTCTCTCCATCGGCGTGCTGGGCCTCCTTCTGTCGTCGGCCGCGGCCCTCCGGCAGGCCGATCCGCTCCCACTGCGCCCGCGTCCGTAGACGCATCGCTGCTTCACCGGCCGGGGCCCCAGGGGCGGCCCCGGCAAGGGGCTCCCGCCTCTCCCCCGCGACGTCTGGTTCTCCATGGTGCCGACGAACTCGACGGTGCGTTCGTCAAGGCCGGCGTGCTCGGTGAGGGACCGGAACATGGGGACCAGTCGCCGACGCGCTGGATGCCCGGGCCCACCCCTGGACACGCTCGGGCAGCGGCTTGTCGACCCGCTTGCCGTCGGGGCCGACACTGGTGAGCTCGTCGGCCTCGGCCACGGCCGGGCAGCGCTCGTAGTCGGGCACGCGGGCGGCCGCGGGGCGAAGCACAGGAAGCGGCCGCGGCGGTGGCGGCGAACGTGGTGCCAACGGTCCCGGCGAGGGCCGTGTCCGCGGCGATCATCCCGGCTGTCGTGGCGAATTGACGCCGCGACAGGGGCGCACCGACGGGTACCACTTCGTAATCTTGCGTCATGTGCCCTTCCCAGCGGGCCGCGCACGCAATGATCGCGAAATCACCCAGGGACTCCCTGATGAATGGAGAGCTGTCAACCCGGGGCGACGCGGGCGGTGGACCTGCGAGGTCATTCCCCGGCGATCACGATGACCTCGTCCCGATCGGTCCACCGTCGGACGGTCGCCTTGTGGGGGTTGATCCGGATCCCGTGGTCGGCCTGCGTTCCCGCATGGGCGGGGCTCCGGTACCCGATGGCGCACTCGCCGCGGCGCCTCGCCGACTCCACGACCGTGGCGAAGGTGGCGTCGCATTCCGGGCGCACGTAGTGGGCTGCGGGCCGCAGACGGATTCCGTTGCCGTCCGGCGAGAACAGCTCCTCGAAAAGTTCCGCAAGATGCCAGTTCTGCGAGATCTGGGCCATCAACTGGCCGATCAGCTTGCCGCTCACAATGAAGTCGGCCCCGGGCCTGACCGGGGCGAGGACCCGGTTGCGGTCGTCGGTCATCTCGGTGACCACGGGAATCTCACGCCCGGACGCCTGCTCCAAGGCACGCAGCAGCAGCAAGGTGACGAGCGCCCGGTCGTCCGGCTCGTCGTCGCCCTGCCCCCGGTCGGGCCCGAGGACGATGACACTGTCGTACGAGGCAGCGTCCACCTCGTTCAGCGTCTCGGGACGGGTGGGCTCACCGTGCCGCAGGACAACCGCCAAGGTGTCACCGGCCGCGGCATCGGCGGCCCGCACGGCCGCGGCTGTCGCGTATCCGCCCTCAGCCACGACGTCGAGGACCGAGCCCGGCACGGTGTAGCTGGCGAGCTGGCCGACGATGCGCGGGGCGCGGCGGTTCCAGCCCAGCAGGAGCACGCGCTCGGGGCGGGCGGTGACCGGCGGACGTTCCACGATCACCGTATGGTCCACAGACGGGGGCACAGCGGAGAGGACCGTCGTGTCGTCGTCCTGGGCGATGACAACCAGCAGGTCCCCGGGCAGGATCACCGTGCCGGACGGTGGGTTCAGCGCCACAGCGCCGCCCCGGACGAGTCCGACCACGCTGGAGGTGGCGTGAGCCAGGAGCGCTTCGCCGAAGGTGCGGCCGGTCAGCGTTGGCTCCGCGACCGTGTAGAACTCGTCGCCTGCGAAGTCAAGCAGGTCCTGGTGCACGACAGAGAGTCCGGGCTGCCGGGCGGCCTGCACGACAAGCCGGGCGGTGATGTCGTCGATCTCCAGCACGACCCCACCCGGCCCTGCCGCGAGTGTGGCGGCGAGCCGGTACCGGTCGTCGCGGACCGCCGCGACGACCCGGGCCCGGCCGTCGTCGCCGACCGCCGCGCGCAGGGCCAGCAAGGTCTTGACGATCTCCCCGTCCTCCGGCGGCCTTTCGCAGGGCAGCACCAAGATGGCGTCGGCGGTGCCCGGGCTCACCCGAGCGAGGTCGGCCGGGTCGGTGGGGGACCCACTCCGGCAGATCAGCCGGGTGCGGCCCGTGGCGCCCACCCTGGTCTCCAGCGCTTCCTCCATCCCGGTCTTGTCCTGGTCCGCCAGGACGGCGACGGTGGCGCAGCGCCGATTGGCGTTGGCGGTGACCAGTTCCGACACGACGGTGGCCACCTGCTCGGACCAGCCGAGCACCACCGCGTGCCCCTCCTCCAGCACGGCGGAACGACCCCGCCGCAGCGCGAGCAGCTTCTCGCTCATCCCCGTCGTGATCAGGCTCACCAGGGTGGAGACGTACAGGAGGGCGACGAGGGCGAGCAGCACTGACAGCACCATCCGTAGCGGAGGGCCGACCTCCCCGCCCAGTCGCAGCGTCTGACCGGCACTCTTCCACACCGCCGCGAGCTTCCCCGACAGAGTGGCGGGAGTCTGGCGGTCCGTCCACACCAGCACCGCACTCGCCGGCAACACGACGGCCAGGCAGGCCGCGGCGAGCCACCCGACGAGGACGGACGTACCGCCCGAGAGCGTGTTGTCGAACCAGTACCGTGCCCGCTGCCCGACGGAAGCCTGTCGCGAAGCCACCCTCGTTCTGTCCGCCCGCACGCAGTCCGCCGCCTGCTGCCGACCGGAGTCGCTGATCGTCTTACGCACACCAACAGCGTGGGGGGCTGCCACCCTGACGCGTGGTGATCCGGGCAGGGTTCATCCCATGGAGAACGGCCGACGGCGCTTCTGCAGCCCGTCGATCGGGGCGACTGGGACAGCCGGGAGGTCGTCGCCCGGAACGCCGTCGAGATCCGGCTGACCGCCGGGTACGACCTCACCACCACGGCCTGGAGCCGGTCTTCGGTGCCCACGCTATGGTGTCCCACAGCCCAAGTGCGTGGTCTTGGTCGTCCTCCTCATCATCCATGGATACGGTCGCCGCTGTGAGGAGAGTGCCGTTGGGCGAAAGGCCGAGTGGCTGCACCAGTCCGACCTCGCACTGCGGCTCACGGAGCATCGCCCTGAGTGCTCGACAGCTGGATCGTCTCGCCAGGCGGCCCTTCCCTTCGCGGGTGCCGCCCCCGGTAGTGCCGCGGTGCCGGCCTCCGTGGTTCCCCAGGTGGCGGGTGCGGTCGGCGGCGCAGGCATGAAGCGGTTCGGCATCGATCTCCATCGAGAGCTGGAGAAGAACGGCCCAGATTTCTCTGTGCAGCAACTCATGAAGCTGGAGGAGTTCACGAGTCTGGGCCAGGCGCGTGCGGCGACGCCTATGGATGCGTATATCGCGGTCAACAACCTTGAGGGCACGGAGTGGGCGAGGAAGATCCGCAGTTGTGTAGAGGGCCAGTACAACGATGGCGCCAATGCGATCACGGGGGTCACCCCGAATCCGAAGGGATGACGATGAGGTGGCTGGCGCGAAGGCGCCGCGGCTCGGCGCTCGCGGGAGGGCTGATGCTCGTGCTGACGCTCGCGGCATGTGGCGGCGACAAGGAAGAGACGGTCAAGCAGACGGTGCCGGCCACGGAGGTGTGCGGCCGCTTGTCGCCCAAGGCTGCAAAGGCGTTGGAGCAGGTCTCGGAGACACAGCGATTCGAGTATCGCTCCTACGGAACGGCGAAGACGCTCAAGGATCTCCTGCACGATCCCGACCGGCGAGGTGGGAGCGAGCTGACCGAATGCGTGATTGAGCCGGACGTGGCCGACCCCGACGAGAGCCCGTCGAAAATGACCGTGTTGTTCGAAGAGGTCGAGAGGCTTCCGCTGCCTCAACCCGAGGACGTCGCACTGGCACGCCTTCCGGTCGGGCTGCGGGCATACGGCGACTCCGGCAGTGCCGAGCTGTGGTTCGCCTGCGAGGTGCCGGGAGTCGGAACGCCGATCGTCTACGCGCGCCTCGTCTATGGGTCCCGGCCGCGCGACCAGAGCCCCAAAGAGGCGAACATCAGGGTCCTCCAGGACCTCTCACGGCGGTACGCCCTCGCCATGGGCTGCCCCAACGCGGGAGGTATTCCGGGTGTCTGACGTGCGTCGGGCCGCCCTGACATGACCGGTGTGTCGTCACCTTCATAGTCCTCGCGGCCCTCCTGGCCTCCTTCTGCCTCGCCGACCAGCACCGCCTCCACCGGCGGCTCACGGCCTGGCGCCACCGCGATCCGGCGGCTGACGAGCCCTCGGCTGGTTGGCGGCTTTCGCCAACTGGCGTGCTCATGAGTGGTAGCCGGGCGGTTCCTCGCGGCGGCGCCGACGTCGGGCCCTCGTTCGCCGGCGACTTTGTGGACGACGCCACGGCGTAGGACCCCGCCGACTGCCCTCACCTGGTCCAGGCTCATCTGCTCGCCGACCGGCAGGAGCAGGTCGACGAGGGGGCGTTGGCGTTCGATACTGCGCTGCGGGCCCTGATGGTTCGGGCCGGCGATCCAGTACGAGATCGGGGTACAGCAGAATTTGGACGGTACAGAGCTCGTAGCGGCGGTCCGGCGGGGAGACGCGGAGGCCGTGACCACGCTGCTGGAGGCGGGAGCGGCCCCGGACACGGTCACGGACGGCGAACGGTTTGACGACGTAGTCGTCCGCACCGGCCGCCACGATCATCTAGGGGACGAAGGGTTCCTGTACAGCTCAGGAGCATGGTCAGTGGTGCAGGCAAGCAAGGCACGTAACGGGAAACGGTTCGGCCGAACCGTTCCCAGGACTCCCGTTCGGCTGTGACAGCCCTCGGGGATTACCGGCGCTGTGGGTAGCGGTCCGGTGTGTCAATCGGTGCCGCCCATCACCTCCGACAGCTCGCTGATCGCAGCACGCACCTGCTCGTCCGCTCGCTGCGGCACAAACCTCCATCGTCACGGCGATCTGCGAGTGCCGCAGATGTGCCGCGCGATCTTCGGATGGACCTTGAGAGCGACCACCAGCGCTCAAGTTTCCCCGCCTGGCTGAGCCATCGCGTGCGCCGGTTCGGGGCCGTGCCGCTGGTCGGTGGATCGCGGCGCGCTATGACGGTGTGTCTGGGGGGCCGCTCCGGGCGGGTGTGGCTTGATCGTCGGGCGGTCCCCGGCAGGGGCCGGAGAATCAACCGACGTCCTTGCCGCGCCACAGTGCCGCGGCCCTTGTCGAGGAGTCCCGATCGTGAGACTGATCCCGCAACATGCGGTAATCCAACGACGTGGTGCCGGAGCCGGGGGTGAGCGGCTGCGGCACCCGGCGCGGCGTACTGCACTACTGCTCACCACGGTGGCGCTGTCGGCGGCGCTGGTGGTGCCCACGGCCACGCCCGCGGCGGCGGCACCGGTGACCGTCACCTTCAACGCCGGCGCCAACCAGCCCTTCACCGTCCCGGCCGGTGTTACCCAACTGACCATCACCGCCACGGGCGCCGCAGGCCAGAACGGGCCTGCCGGCGGCCAAGGCGGGAACGGCGCCACCGTCACCGGCACCGTCACCGTGCCGCCAGCCACCACCACCCTGTATGTCAACGTCGGCACGGGCGGGGGCCCCGGCGGCGTCGGAGACCTTGCTTCGGGCGGTGCCGGCGGCGGTTCCAGCGACGTCCGTACCTGCAGCTCGGCCAACGTCAGCTGTGTCCTGACCGGCCTTCCCGGCACCGACCCCCGCCTCATCGTCGCGGGCGGCGGAGGCGGCGGCGGAAGCGCCTTCGGCCCATTCACCAACCCTGAGGCCACCGGCGGAGACGCCGGAGACACCGGGGAGCCCGGCGGCGACAGAGAGAACAGCGGCAAAGGCGGTGGTGGCGGCACCCAGACGACCGGCGGCACAGCCGGAGCCGTATGCCCTGTAGGTGGTACAGCTGCCGCTGCGGGCACAGGCGGTGCCGGCGGCAGCGGCGGAGGCGGTAATTACGGGGCCGGCGGTGGTGGCGGCGGCTGGTTCGGCGGTGGCGGAGGCGGAGGCTGCGACACGCTCGGAGGAGACCCTCCGAGCTACGGGCCCGGTGGCGGCGGCGGTGGGTCGAACTTCGTCCCGTCGGGAGCTACCTCCGGACCTGCCGCGGGAGCGGCCCAGGTGACGATCACCTATGAGCCGCCAGTCGCCGCGACCTGCGCGACCGCCACGCCCACCATCACCGGCACCAACGGCACCAACGTCCTGATCGGCACCCCCGGCGACGACGTGATCTTCGCTCTCGCCGGCAACGATGTGGTCGATGGCCGCGGCGGCAACGACCTGATCTGCGGCGGCAACGGGAACGACGCCCTGTCCGGCTGGGACGGCAACGACCGCGTCGAGGGCGGCGACGGCAACGACAGCCTCGCCGGCTGGAACGGCAACGACACCCTCATCGGCGGCAACGGGAACGACGCGCTGTCCGGCGACTCCGGCAACGACTCCCTGTCCGGCGGCCCCGGCGACGACGCTCTCAATGGCGGCCCCGGCACCAACACCAACGACGGCGGCCCCGGCCGCAACGCCTGCACCAACCCCACCACCGGCCCCGGCTGCAACTAACGTTGCAGGTTCGAATCCTGCCGAGTGCGTATCAGGCCGGAGGCCCTGTGGAGTGATCCACAGGGCCTCCGGCTTTTGCCTTGACGGCAGTGTTTGCAGGTAACCGCCATTGGCAGCGCAACTCCGCGGTCAAGACCGATCGCAGCCGCGGTCGGGCCCTGACCCCGGGTTTTGGACACCAGAAACACTTGGATCTTGATGGTTCGGGTGGCTATGGAGTCCCGCACAGATGGCTGTGAAGCACTTCTTTCTGGCTGATGACGGCCCACGTCGTCCTGTTCGCCGTCGAACGCGCTGTGCGCGAACCGGCGGCGATGCTGGACGTGCTGGTGCGGTGTTCATCACCGACTCGTGGATGCTGTTCGTCACCGTCGGCACCATCCTGCTGATCATGGTGGTGGTCACCTCGGTCCGTGCCGCCCGACGCCGCCTGCGCTACGAGTCCCGGCACCTGACCCACCCGTACTCATACGCCGGATCGCCGCGACGTTCCCGCACACCTTCGCCAACGGCACCGACTTCCACGAGACCTGAACCCGCGTCTACCGGTGGTGCCTGTACGGCTTCGCGTTCGCCGTCACCCTCCTCTACCGCATCGCCCTCCCGGCCTGGCGGTCCCTTTACCACCGCCTGCCCGTGGAATCGGTGACCACCGAAGCGCCCGGCGTCGTCTCCATCACCGCCAAGGGATACCGCCTGGACAAGATGAAGACCGCGTCGGGCCAGTTCTTCATCTGGCGCTTCCTCGACAGGCCCGGCTGGTCCCGCGGCAACCCCTACACCCTCTCCGCCGCCCCCACCCCCGAGCGGCTGCGCATCACCATCAAGGCCGCCGGCGACGGCAGCGAACGCGCCGCCCGCCTCATCCCCGGCACCCGCATCCTCATCGAAAGCCCGTACGGCACCCTCACCGCCCGCCGGCGCACCCAGCCCCGCATGCTCCTGATCGCCGCCGGCATCGGCATCACCACCATGCGCGCCCTCCTTGAAGACACGCCCTACGCCCCCCGGCGAGACCAGCCTCATCTACCGCTACAGCGAAGACCAGCGCGCCGTGTTCGCCGACGAACTCCGCGAAGCTTCCATGGATCGTGCTCGGCTCGGCGAGAGCCCCCACTGTGCCCTGTCCGTACGGGAGCAAGGACGTGCCGCGGCCCTGCCGGCCCTGCCCGCGCCAGCCAGGCACCTGCGCGCTGCTGACCCCGCACAGGCAAGGATTCGCCTCTGTCCGAGCACCACTTCGGCTTCGGCACTCACCCCGACCACGGCTTCGTGGCCACCGCGTCCGCGAATGTCATGGCCCGCTCGCGGCGGACGATCCGAGGCGCTTCACGAGTCGTGTCGATCTTGTGCCGGGATGTCAAGAACGGCAAGGAAGGCGGTCGCCGCCGGCGTGCGGCTGAAGCGGCTCCAGATGACGTACTCGACGCGGGCCGGCGCGTCGGCGACCTCGATGGTGATGACGCCGGCGAGCTGAGGCGCGTATGCGGAGGGGAGCATGGCCACGGCGAGGCCCTGCCCGACGAGTCGTGCGATGTAGTCTGCGGTGGTCACTTCGAAGGCGACGTCACGACCGAGACCAGCGGCTGAGAAGGCTTGGTCGGATTGGACACGTCCGGCTGTCCCGGCCGGAAGGTCCACGAATACCTCGGAAGAAAGCCTGCGGAGGTCGACCGCTGGTTCGTCGGCGAGTGGATGGTCCGGCGCGACCACGGCGACAAGGCGGTCACGGGCGAGTTCGTGGGCGGCGACACCTTGGGGTCGCGCTGTGGTCGGCAGCCCAAGGAAAGCCACATCGATGGCTCCTTGCTTGACCTGCTCTACGAGGTCCTCGCTCGCGCCCACACGCAGGCTGATGCGCACGTGCGGGTACTGCTGGCGGAAGTCACGCAGCGCACCCGGGATATCGACCGCGGCAACAGTGGGGATCAGGCCCACGGCGAGCCGTCCGCGTACCTCTCCGACAGCCGCGGCGACCTCGGCGGCAGCGCGTTCGGCGGCGTCCAGACACTGGCGGGCGGCCGGGAGAAACGCTTCACCGGCCGGCGTCAGCCGCACCCGGCGGCTGGTGCGCTCGAAGAGCCTCGCGCCAAGTTCCCTTTCCAGGCGTGCGATTTGGTGACTGAGGGCGGACTGGACAACCAGACATCGTTCGGCGGCCCGGGTGAAGCTGTTCGTCTCGGCGACGGCGACGACGTAGCGCATCTGCTGGAGCTCCATGGATCCATCTTGTATCGAGATCAATGAACTGACAAACATGTATTGGACTCATTGATCGCGCCACGTGAGACTGCGAGCATGACAAGTCCAGCAGCACCGAGGGGTTCCAACGGAGCCGGCAGAGGTGCTCCCCGTGAAAATCTGCCTCGCACTGCCCTGACGGCGCTCGCTCCCTTGGCGTGGGGCACGACCTATGTCGTCACCACCGAGCTTCTCCCGCAGGGACACCCACTGTTCGCGGGACTCCTGCGTGCGTTGCCCGCCGGCCTGATCGCGCTGGCGATCACCCGGACGCTTCCGCGCGGAGCCTGGTGGGGGAAAGCCGCGGTGCTCGGCGTGCTGAACATCGGACTGTTCTTCCCGCTGTTGTTCACCGCGGCCGAACGCCTGCCAGGAGGCGTAGCCGCCACCGTGGCGGCGGCCCAGCCACTCATAGTCGCCGTCCTGGCCGTGGCAGTCCTCCACGAGAGCCCGTCCGCCTGGCGCCTCACCTGGGGCGTGATAGGCGTCGGGGGCGTCGGCCTGGTGGTGATCGGGCCGAATGCGGCACTCGACACCGTCGGCATCGTGGCAGGCCTTGCCGGCGCGGCCACGATGGCTCTCGGCGTGACGCTCACCAAACGCTGGGGACGGCCCGCCGAGGTCAGTCCCACCGCTTTCGCCGGCTGGCAACTCACCGCAGGGGGTCTGTTCCTGGTGCCCGTCACATTCCTTGTCGAGGGGCCACCTCCCGCGATCAACCCGACCGCCGCCCTCGGCTACCTCTGGCTAGGCCTGATTGGCGGTCTGATCGCCTACGTCCTGTGGTTCCGCGGCGTCACCACATTGGCCGTCACCTCGGTCGCGGTGCTCGGCCTGCTCTCGCCGCTGGTAGCCGCCGTTCTCGGCGCCATCCTGCTCGGCCAGACACTCGGCCCGATCCAATTCGTGGGGTTCGGACTCTCACTCGCCGCGATCGTCGCGGGACAACTTCCTTCGCCCACCCGCTCACGCGACTCTGTTTCAACACCCACACCGGAAGGGACACCTCGATGAAGATCACCGTCGTCGGAGCCGCAGGCATGGTCGGCTCGCGCGTCGTCAACGAAGCCGCAAGCCGGGGACATTGACCTCATCGCGGTATTCCGGAAAGAGCGGCCAGCCGCCCTGCCGCCCGGAGTGACCGCTGTCGAGGGCGACGCGGACGACCCGACCACATGAGCAGACTGTTCAACGGCACCGACGCGATCGTGGCTGCGACCCGTCCTGCCCCTGGGCACGAACACACCCTCGTCCTGACCACGAAGGCGCTGCTCGACGCGGCCGCAACAGCCCGGACGCGCATCCTCGTTGTCGGTGGTGCCGCCCCCTTACAGATCCCCGGACGCCCCGACCGGATCGTTGTCGACAGCCCGGAGTACGTGCCGCAGGAATGGCGCACCATCGCCGCTGCCAGCGCCGCGCAGCTTAAGGTCCTGTTTTCGGAAGCCGGGGGGAGTGTCGGTCCTGGGAGGAGGCGTTCGTCGTAAGGTTCCGCGCCGGACGACCGCACCCTGCGCCCGGCAGCAACGCTTCGACTGCGTCGCCCACAGGCCCCAGCCGCGGCGGGTCGTCTTCGATCAGACGGTCGGGTCGGGCATGATCTCCCGGACCTCTTGCGCACAGCGGCACGCGGCAGCGATTTTGGCAGCCCACTCCAGCGCGTCCTCACGTGAGGGCACATCGATGATCGAGAACCCGCCGAGGACCGCCTTGGTCTCCGGGTACGGGCCGTCGGTGACGGTCCCGTCGGTGGCCACGACGCTCGCCTGCTGCCTTTCCAGTCCACCACCGAAGACCCACACAGCGGCGTCCTGAGCCTCCCGCACCACCTCGTGCGAGGCCTCGGCCACCTCGGGCAACTCCTCCTCGGGGAAGGTCATCGCGCCGTCATCGAACGAGATCAGGTACCGCGTCATACATGGCTCCCTTGGCCGTTGGCCTCCTTCGGCCGCCTCTCACCCTAGCGTCGGCAGGTCGGCGGGATCCGGCACCGTGTCCGGGCGGGGTGCCCGTGGCGAGACGTGCCCGAACGGTATGGGCCGTGGTCGAGCCTGTATCGGGTGTTCCGCCGTTACCAGCGCGAGGGCGAAACACGCCCCAGTGCCGAATCAGGCAACGTTTGCCCTGTCGACGACCACGCGTAGGTGCTGGTCGTCGACACAGTGGTTTCGCCAGAGGATGAGCGGTCCGGGGGCGGTTCGCTCGCAGGACGGCACGCAACGCCGCCCGGCCTTTCCGGGCCGGGCGGCGCCCGCATGTCCCGGTCGCCGCTACGAGGCCTCCCTGGCCACCCGGGCGAGTACCGCCTCACGCAGGCCGGCGGGGTCTACCTCCAGGGCCGCCAGCACCTCGAGGCCGCGGCCTTCTCCCGCTGCCAGCAAGCCGAGCAGGATGTGTTCGGTGCCGAACCTCTCGTGGCCCACTGCGTGCGCCTCGCGCAGGGTGTATTCGAGGGCTTTCTTGGCATCCGGGGTGTAGGCGGGCCTCGGGTACTGGAAGGCGCCGGGGCCGAAGGTGTCGTCGGCCCGGCGCTGGATCTCCTCGACGTCGATGCCGATGGACGACAGAGCGTCCTTCGCGGGTTGTCCGCCGGCGGCGACGATTCCGGCGGCCTGCAGGATCCGTACGGTCTCCTCCCTGGCCCGCGTCAGCTCGACACCCTGCTCGCGCAACACGTCCCCAGCCGTGCTCTGGTCGGTGCCGACCAGGCCGAGCAGGATGTGCTCCGTACCGATGAAGTCATGTCCGAGAGCGATCGCCTCGTCCTGGGACAGCACCACGGCGCGCCTCGCGCGGTCGGTGAAAAACTCGAACACCTCTACTCCTCCTTGCCGGTGGCTTTGCGCCTGCTCGCATGCTTCTCATGCACCGACTGTCTGCTGACGTTCAGCGACGTGGCGATGCTCTGCCACGACCAGCCCTGGTCGCGGGCGTTGTCGACGTGAACCCGCTCGAGCTCTTCCAGGAGACGGCGCAGTGCGACGACGGCCTGCAGTCCCACAGCGGGGTCCTTGTTGGTGACTTGTCCGGCCAGCGAGGCCGGAGTGTCCTCAGCTCCCATGCATGTCAGGCTGCCCTGACGGAGCACGGATGTCAAGAAACCCTGACAAGGGCCGACTGGACCACCCCACGACTGCCTTTGCCGAGGGCGAACACGCCTGGAGCGACGGACCTGGTCGGTGGATGCGGGAACCTGTGCCGGTGGCAGAACGAGTACGGGCGCGTGAGATCGATGACGACGAACTCCTCCTGACTGAACCGCATCGAGGCTCAGTTCACGGCCCTGCGCTGCTTCACCCTCGACGGCACCGACCACGCCGACCACAAGGAGCGGGGGAACATGATCCGCCGCTACATCATCTGGCGGAACCGCCACGCCGACGACCGGCGCCTACGCGTCGTCATCGACAGGGCAAACGTTGCCTGACGCGGCACCAGGTTCTGTCTGACAAGTGATCATGTCGGGGTTCGTGGAGCCAGAGGATGAACGTGGAGCGGCCACTACCCGAGCGCCGGGCCGGCCGAAGAAGGGATGATGGACGACATGAGCGAGAACCGGTTCACCCTCGACAACAGCAACGCGACGTTCACTCCGAGCGAGCCGCGCCCGCCCGTGCACCGCCACCGTCTGCGCTTCAAGAACGTAGAGGGCGAGAGCTGGACCGGTCCTGAGGGGCACACCCTGCGGGCTCTTTCGGATCTCACCATCGTCACGTGCGCCTGCGGCCTCGACACCGACGCGATCGCCAGCGACGACGCGCGGCTCGTGTACGAGGAGCACCGCAACCTGATCCGCGACGAGATCACCGCCGGAGGCCGGCCGTGAGCGCCGCGTGCCATTCCTGCGCACTCGCCAAGGCTTGAGCACAGTTGATGGGCCTGACCGCCCCCACCCCACGCGGATATCGTCACCTACGCCAGCCCAGACCGCCCGCCCTCCCTCACGACGACCGGGACAGCCGACTCTGAGGTGACGTGTGAACGCTGATCATCTGCCCCCGGCCCACGGACACTGGACATCACGGCCACGAACGAGCCGATCGCGCGCAGCTCCGGAAGAACTGGACCGCGCGTGGTCTTCTCCGGCACCCGCGGGGTGTGGCGAGTCCCGGGCCAGGTGGGGATGAACTCGGCTCTGCGCGGACCTCCGCAGCAACGGACCGGGGGGCGATCAGCGACGGCTTCCCTCAACTCGGCCGGCGTGACAGGCGGGTGCGGCCGGCATCCATCCCAGCCCGGACCCTGACGGCGAACGCACGCGTCGATACGCGGCGCAACCTCGTCCACCACCCGCCGACGGGGCCGCCCGTTCGCCTGCTTCGGCGGCGCGACTGGCGTCTGGCCCGGCAGGCACTCGACGACCGTGCGCCGGTTCAGTCCCGTCTCCCTCGCGATCTCCCGCAAGCTCGTCGCACCGGACTCGTACAGCCCGCGAAATCGCCTCAACTCCAGTCGGCGTTCGGCTCGGACCCTGAACGCTACGACCGGGCCAGGCCCCGCTATCCCGAGGCGATGGTGGAGCGGATCGTCGCCGAAAGCCCCGGGCCCGACTTTCTCGACGTCGGCATCGGTACCGGCATCGCAGCCCGGCAGTTCCAAGCAGCCGGCTGCAGGGCGCTCGGGGTCGACGTCGACGCGCGGTTGGCCGAGTGGGCGCGACAGCGCGGGCTCGAGGTCGAGGTGGCGGCGTTCGAAGCCTGGGATCCGGCCGGCCGGGAATTCGATGCGGTCGTCTCCGGGCAGACCTGGCATTGGGTGGATCCGGTTGCGGGAGCGGCGAAGGCGGCCGAGGCGCTGCGGCCTGCTGGCCGGCTGGCCGTGTTCTGGAACGCGGGCCGGCCTTCGCCCGGCGTGGCCGCAGCCTTCTCCGCGGTCTACCGCCGGGTGATGCCCCACTCGCTTGCTTCCCGCCAATGGACGACCGGCTCGGACGGGTACTCGGCGCTGTGCACCCGGGCAGCCAACGGCATCCGAGAGGTGGGCGCGTTCAGCGAGCCGGAGCAGTGGCGATTCGACTGGGAGCGGTCCTACACCCGGGACGAGTGGCTGGACCAGCTGCCCACTACCGGCGGACACACCCAGCTCCCGCCGGCCAAGCTGGAGGAGGTACTGGCGGGCATCGGCACCGCCATCGACGCGGTGGGAGGCAGCTTCACGATGCGCTACGCCACGGTGGCGGTCACTGCGGCGCGAACCGATGCCACCTGAGGGACTTGGCCGCCGAGTTCGCCCGACTCCACGGCAAGCTGACCGCTCGGGACGCCCCCTTCTGCGGCACTCTCCGCAACCAGGACAACGGTGAGCCCGGACGCGTCTGCTCAAAACGGCTATAGCCGCAGACTGGCCGCGGACTTCGCATACACCCTGGACGAGACAGCCAAGGACAAGCGCGAGAGTCGTGTGCGTGCGACGCCAGACCCGCACCCTCCAGACCCGGGACACCGAAACCGGGAGTCACCCGTCAGTCGAAGGTCAACGTGCGGCTCTGCGGCCTCTTCCTCGATAGCTGCGGGCCTTTGCCGTCGGCGATGCCGCAGGTCCAGGTGGACCGCCGGAGCGCAGCGAGCCGCTCGCAGACATCCCGCTGCGATGTCACTGCTCCTATCGACGTGCAGCACACTGCGGGCACTTCAGGTGCTACCAAGGGTGAACGGCACCGGCCAGGGCTGTCTATAGTCTGCGGCGGCGGCTGAAGAGATGAGGGAAGATCGGATGAGTGCCCGGTTCCAGGAGCTCGACTGGCGCCTTACGCCGTTGGGGGAGCTCGCCCTTCGTCGGCGGTGGTACCCCGGAGTCGGCAAGGACGTCTATGAGATCAAGCTCAACGACGAGTTCCTGATGTCAAGTCTGTTCACTGTGGCCGAAGTGGAGTTGGGGCGGCTGGCTCTCGCGGAGCTGACGGACTCGGCTCTTGACGTGGTTGTGGGTGGGCTCGGTCTCGGCTGTACCGCGCAGGCGGTACTGGAGAACCCGGACGTCCGCTCACTGATCGTCGTCGATGCGCTCAGCGAGGTGATCGAATGGCATCAGCGGGAATTGCTACCTTCCGGCGTTGCATCAGATCCCCGATGCAGGCTGGTCCACGGCGACTTCTTCGCGATGCTTCGGTCCCCCGGCGGGCTCGACCCGGCCGACCCCGGCCGGCGGTTCCATGCGATCGTCGTCGACATCGACCATTCGCCGAGCCATCTGCTGCATCCCGGCAACGCCGAGTTCTACGAACCTGCGGGGTTGCAGCGCCTCGGGCAACGGCTCGTCCCTGGTGGGGTGTTCGCGCTCTGGTCGAACGAACCCCCGGACGAGGAGTTCACGGCGGCGCTCACCCAGAGCTTCGCCGAGGCGAAGGCCGAGGTTGTGACCTTTGACAATCCGTTGCAGGAGTGCGAGTCGGCCAACACCGTCTACCTGGCGAGGACGGCCCCTGCCCCATAGGAAGCCGCTGCCCAGATCCTGAGCCTCGCTGTAACGTCAGCCTGCGCTTGAAGAGGCGGCCTACCGCAACGACCATGCGGCCGACGGAACCTCAAGCAGATGATGGCGCAGGCGAGTTCGAGGAGCCCTTGGTGGAGATCGACGCGAATCTCGTACCGGATCCGTAGCCGTTTGAGCCGGTGCCGCCACGCGAACATCCGCTCGGTCCGCGAAGAGTCGGTGCGGCCGGTGGCGCGGGCGCCCGCGCCGACCCCGGATGCGTGGGACGGCGTCAAGGAGCGGGGATCAGCTGAGTGACGTCGTGCCGGTTGCCGGCGGTCAGGGGAATCTCCAACACCGGAGCGCAACGATCAGAACGACTGCCATTGCCGACTGAAGACGTTCGGCGAGCAGAGTCAGGCTGCCCCTGAGGGCCCGTCGCTTCCGATGGGCCCTCTCGGACTTCTTGCCCAATTGAGGGTGAGGCCGCCTACAGCACACGCAAGACCTGGTCGACATCACGTTCGCGTCTGGCCAGCGCATGCAACACGGCCTGATCGCCATGCCGGTCGCGGGCAGCTGCGACAAGCACGTCAACCGCGACAGCGAGTGCGGCTTCGGGCGCCTGGCAACGAGCGCCCACGCTCAAAGCCAAGTCATCGAGGTGAACTGCCAGTTCGACACAGCGGGTCTGGAGGTAGCCGTCGAGCAGCATTTCCTCTCCTGGTCGGTGGAGGATGGCCACTCGTCGATCGGCCGGCTCCTTGTCCAACCGCTGCGCCAGCCGTTGCCACGCAGCCTGCGCCTGCTCGGCAACGATGGTGGAGCCGGCTGCGGCCGTTTCCTCGCTCCGTGCACGCACGCCGACGTTGAGCGCGGAGTCGGGCACGGAGGTGCCGACGAGCCTGGCGTAGTAGCGCACCGGTGACACCGGCTCCGCACCGACCACCTGACCATCAAGGAACCACTCGACCTGCAGAACGCTGCGCGCAAGGTGACCAGCCAGTCCGCCCACCGACATCCCCGGCAGCACGGACTCTTTCTCCCAACAGTGCGCCACCTCTTCCGTCGCCAGGAGCTGCACAACCCGTTCGGCAGCCAGTAGGTACGCCTTCCGTATCTCCGCAGTCATGCCAGGCATCGTCCCCGCACGAAGATCACAGCAGCCAAGGCGTCCACATAGTGACCAACTAGTCCAACATATGGGCATAGGCTTCCGCCCAGGCCGCTCCGGCCATGGAGGCTTGCTTCTCGATCAGGCGACGCGGGGAGGGCGGCTCCGGGTGACCACCAGGATGGCCATGTCGTCCTCGTGCTCACCCTCGGTCCAGCGGCCGACGTCTTTGGTGAGGGCATCCACCAGTTCATCGGGGTTTCTGAACCGCCTGCGCATGCGCCCTGAGAAGACCGGATCATAGAAGGTCCCCCGCTTGTCCCGCGCCTCGGTGACACCGTCAGTCACCAGCAGCAGCGAGGCCCCCGGGGGCAGCCGCACCACATCGACGGGCACGGAGCCGACAGGAGTGATATCGCCCAGCCCCACCCCGAGGGGCAGCTGTGGGGCGGTCGGGTCGAGCCGTACGAGCCGTCCGTCGTGAACCAGGTACGGGGCCGGATGCCCGCGGTTCACCAGGCTCAGCACCTCGCCGTCGGCGGAGACCTCGGCCAGCACAGCGGTGGTGAAGCCCTCCGTGGAGATCACCGGGCCGCTCTGGGCTGCTGCCCTGGCCAGCGCCTCGTCCATCCGCTGACCCAGCGTGTCCAAGGTGGGAGCGTACTCGGCCTCCTGACGGAACGTTCCGATCGCGACCGCCACGGCCGCGACAGCCGCAATACCTTTGCCCCGCACATCTCCGATGATCATCCGCACCCCGAACGGCGTCTCCTGCACCGCGAAGAGATCACCGCCGATCCGCGCCTCGGCCTGCGCCGCCGTATACCCCGCAGCCACGGTCAGCGGCCCGACCTCCCTCGGCGGGTCCGGGAGCACCGCCCGCTGGACCGCCTCCGCGACATCCCTGGCCAGCGCCAGATCGCGCCCTTGCCGCGCAATGAGCCGGTTGACCGCGAGAGCCAGCACGCCGATCAGGCCGACCACGGACAGATCGACAAGCAATGGCGTCGCCGGACGTCCGCGTTCGATATCCACCGCCACCGAGACCACGCACGTGACACACACGACGGCGAGCGCGGAGCGGAAGGAGAGCGTGGCGCCCGCGACGAGCGGTGCGGCGGCCAGCAGCGGGAGTCCCGTGTACGGCTCGGGCGCGAAAAGGTTCAGCAGGACGCCAGCCACGAGGGCCAGCGCCGCGAGCATCCACGGCACCTTCGCCAGCGTGGGTTGCAGGACTTTCACAGTGCTTCTCCTGCTGCCAGGCCGCGCTCACGACCCGGAAGGAACGGAGCCACCGCACGGTTTGCCTTACCGCACCATGTTTGTCTTCCAATGGCTTCACATATACGCCTTGTGGGCCAGATGTGCTCGTTGCAGGCACGCTCCCACCCGCGACGAAGGGCGGTTCACCTGGACTTCTTCCCCTCATCCGCCGGCCATCGGGCTTCACCGGGCCGGGCTTCGCGGGCCAGGTCGGGGCGGCGTGATCTTGAGATGTCCGTGGTTACGATGCCGCTTCGGCACATCCGTTCGACACGATCGGTGAATCGTCGGTCACGCGATACGTACCGAGCGGTGGTCGGTCTCGCAGCGAGGCCATGCGATGACGAACGTCGCCCTCGCCCTGACGGCCCCGGAGAGCAGCTGCCAGGTGACACGGCGGCAGCGCCACGTTGACCTACGCACCATCGGATTGAGTCGTGGAGGCACCTGGCACGGGCAAGAGCGGACAGAAGCAGGACGTCCAGGACACGGCCACCACTGCGGCCGGGCCCAGACATGTGGGTCGATTGCTGTGTGAGCAGCTCGCTGAAGCGATTACGGCTATCCCCTCACAGGGCGCGATGCCGCTTCGCATCAGAGAAGGTCGCGTAGCGACGTGGCGGGGTTCAACACCAGCCGACGGAGGTCGCGCCCTCTGTCCCCCATTCGCGACAGGGGGTGTGTCCAGAAGGCGCGTAGCGCCAACGCATCTCGTTCGGGATCCGGAACTGCGGCACTTGAACCTGCGGACCATCAGCTGAATCACCACCGGCGCGGTGCCCACAGCAGCATCGGCAAGTTGACGCCCATACCGGCCATGCACCCTCCACGACGCCGTTCTTGTCGTGCCGTACGCCATCGATCCGCGGATCGCGGGTCTGGAGCACGAGCCCGCCGACTGAAGTGCTCCTCAAGCGCAGGGCGGACTACCCGTACGGACGCGGGCAAGCACGTTGTCGGCCAGCTCCCCCGGAGTCAGCTCACCGTCCAAGAACACGGTGTCACTGGGTAAGGTGTCGACTGCGGCCGTGCACGTCTCGATCCTGGCCTTGCACCACTGCCGGACCCGCTCATCCGTGGCGTGATCACCGGGGGTGAAGCTTCGTCCGTCGATCCTCTTTACCAAGACTTCTGCAGAGACTTTGAGGAAGAAGTGGTGGACGACGATGTTCGCGTCCTTCAGTGCACCGAAGATCTCGCAGACATACCCGCGGTTGACCAACGTCATGGGGACCAGGATGGGGCGTTGATACTCCTCGACCAGACCCACGGCCAGGTCCGCTACCTGTCTCCGCCACAGCCGCAGATCCTGGAAATCACCGGTCGGCACCTCCACGATCTCGCGCAACGCGTACCCGACAAGCTCCGGGTCATAGACCAACGCCTCGGGCCAGCGCATACGCAGTTCATTCACCAGAGTGCTTTTCCCGCTGCCGAACGCACCGTTCACCCAGACGATCACACGCTTCTCCCACCCCGTCGTCGGGCGCCCGCGCCCCGGGCACGGCCATGTCCAGACAGCACACAGCGACGCCCAGGTGGGGCCCAAATCGCACTGACAGATCATGCCCGAATGATCGCTAAGTGAGGTCGAAACCCGCGGACATGCGGGCCAGATCACACTGCCGGAGCCAGCCGAGATCAGCCTCTGCGAGGAGCCGTATAGACGTGGCCGAACGGTTGAGCATCCCATTTTGATCCGTCCAATGAACCGTGTAATACAGCCACCACGGCAACCCATCGACCGTCACCGGCCACAGGACACCCCTACCCGGGGTTCCGGATAGGCGTCGGGTAGTGACGGTTTGGTGACCCCTGCGGTATGCCGGTGGTATGCGGTACGCACAAGGCGGGGGCCTGACCGCCGAGCGGCGGGTTCTCGTGAACGGGTGCAGCTCGAGGCCGCGGAGGGTGAAGAAGAGCGCGGTGATCGCGATGCTCTTGCGCGGAGACAGGAGTGATTGATTCTATGATCCGTGTATCGCGGGCACCAATGGGGAGTTGGGCACCAGGGTCGCGGAGCGCGCCCGGGCCCCGGTGCCACTGATCGCCCGCAGGGGCACCGAGCACGGTTCCGGCCTGGGCACGCAACGCTGGGTTGTGGAGCGGGCGTTCGCTCACCGGCACTGGTTCCGACGCCTGCGAATCCGCTGGGAGAGACGCGACGACATCCACGAAGCGTTCCTCAACCTGGGATGCGCACTGATCTGCCGGCGACGCCTGAACTCACTGCGATAGGGGCTCCTGAGACGGCGTGCGACGCATGGGAGGTCCCTCCTGGGCGACACTACCGCCGTACGCGGCGCACCGCCGCATCGCGAGGAAGCTGTCGTTCCACAGCGGACGTGAAGGCAAAGGAGGGCACTCACTCCTTTTGCATGATCAACATATAGCGCACCGGGGGGCTTGCGGCAAGACCCGGGTGATACCGCAGAATCGCCCACCGAAGCCAGAACCTGCGGAAATGAGAGTCACGAAATGCGTGTGTTGTTTTCGACGTACGGGTCGCGCGGGAGCGTCGAACCGATAGCGGGACTCGCGGTGCGGTTGCGGGAACTGGGCGCGGAGGTGCGGGTGTGCGCGCCGCCGGACGAGGAGTTCACGGAGCGGCTGGCCGAGGTCGGCGTGGAGGTGGTGCCGACCGGCCGGCCGGTGCGCCCGCTGGTGACCTCGGTGACGCCGGGGTCGGTGGTGGGCCTGGCGCAGCGTGCGGCCGAGTTGATGGCCGCACAGTTCGACACGGTCGCCGCGGCGGCTGAGGGATGTGATGCGCTGGTGGCGACCGGCCCGTTGCCGGTCACGGCCGGCGCGCGGTCGGTGGCCGAGAAACTGGGCATCCGCTACGTGCACGCGAGCCACCAGCCGGTCAGCCTGCCGTCGCCGTACCGCCGACCGCCCGTGCGGCGCGGGCAGCCGCTGCCACCGGAGGCGACCGACAACCAGGCACTGTGGGACCAGGACGCCCAGATCGCGAACGCGATGTTCGGCGAGGTGCTCAACACCCACCGGGCATCGGTCGGCCTGCCACCGGTGGACAACATCCGCGACTACGCCTTCACCGACCACCCGTGGCTGGCCACGGACCCGATCCTGGCCCCGTGGCAGCCGACGGACCTCGACGTGGTGCAGACCGGCGCGTGGACCCTGACCGACGAACGCCCGCTCCAGGCCGAGCTGGTGGCGTTCCTGGACGCCGGCACACCACCCGTGTACGTGGGCTTCGGCAGCACGCCCATGAGCGCCCCGAAGGACGTCGCCCGGGTGACCATCGAGGCGATCCGCGCGCACGGGCGCCGCGCCGTCGTCTCCCGCGGCTGGGCCGACCTGCCCCTGATCGACGACCAGGACGACTGCTTCACCGTCGGCGAGGTCAACCATCAGGCACTGTTCCGCCGGGTGGCCGCCGCCGTACACCACGGCAGCGCGGGCACCACGACGACCGCCACCCGGGCCGGCGCGCCTCAGGTGGTGGTACCCCAGGGAGGAGACCAGCCGTACTGGGCCGGCCGGGTGGCCGACCTGGGCATCGGCGCGGCACACGACGGTCCGACCCCGACCACCGAGTCCCTGTCAGCCGCACTCAAGACGGCCCTGACCCCCGAGACCCGCGCACGAGCAACCGCCGTGGCCGGCACGATCCGCACCGACGGGACAACGGTGGCCGCGAAACTGCTGCTCGCCGCCGTCAGCCAAGAAGGGCCGCCCATGTCCACGTGAACCACACGGGATCGTCCAGCCGGTGCCCGGCGCCGGGTCCAGCCGGTGCCCGGCGCCGGGTTGCACCGCCGACTCGGCGTGCCCGAAGAGACCCGAAGAGACCGGCATACTCCGCGAGTTCCGCGGCAGCAGCCCGACGTCGTACGCACCAGCGAGCAAGAACACCGGCCTCCAGGATCATTCCGTCAGGGGTGCTTAGAGGTTGCAGCCGCCGGCCACCTCAATGTTCTGTGCGGTGATTTAGCGGCTCTCCTCGGAGAGCAGGGTGGCGATCACCATGCCGATGTCGTCGGGTTGGCCGACCCGGCCGAGCGCGGTCTTCGCCGCGAGGCCGGGATGACCTCGGGGAACCGCTCGAAGGCGTTGTCGGCGATCCGGGTGCGGGTCGAACCCGGCGCGACGGCGTTGACGCGGATGCAGCCGAGGCATCCGGCACCGCATCGCCCGCAAGGGAGTTGAGACCTCGCAGCGGTTGGGACGTCACCGTTGGACCATCGAACGCACCATGTCCTGGCTCGCCGGCCGCCGCCGTCTCCACCGTCGATACGAGCGCAAGGCCGAGCACTTCCTCGCCTTCACGAGCATCGCGTGCACCCTCATCTGTTACCGGCGGCTCGCCCGCTGATGTGGGCCCGCAGTAGCTTCACCGCCAGGTCGTGGCCGTAATGATCGGCCACGACCATGGGGGTGTGACCCTCTGGATCTGCGAGCTCCGGGTCAGCCCCGAAGGCCAGCAGCACAGCAGTGGTATGCACAGGCAACGGCTGGCCGCTCTGGATCTGCAGGCCGGTTTCAACAGGCGCTCCTTGGACCCTGTCATCCGCGTGCCCTTGCCAGACTGCCCCCCTCGCGGGGCAGCAACGCGGCACGACCACGGCCGTCACCGGGCCGAGGACCGGCAGACCGGTGGTGGAGAACCAGAGCGCGGCGGCCCCCAGCAGCAACGCGCAGAAAACGCACGAAGAAGCGGCCCGCAAGCAGGGGCTGGCTCCGACCATGCTGTCCCAGGAACGTAAGGGCAACTGAAACGCTCAGTCACACCTCGTGTGACTGAGCGATTCACTTGGCGGTGGAGCGCTTCGCTTGGCGGGGATGAGCGTCTGAGTTGGCGAAGTGGCCGCCGGCACGGGCCGGTCAGGGGCCTTGTGGGCGTTCGGTTCAGGGGCCGGACGGCGCTGGGAAGGCGATGCGATCACCGAGTCGCTCGTTCAGGAACCTCGGCACTGTTCGAACCCCTCTGCCCACGCCGGCCTCCACCTCACCGGCCCAGCATCCTCACGGAACGTGGTCGTACCGCAGGTTCGGCCGGTATGCCCGACTGACAGTGAGGATGTACGTGAGCGTTCCCCGGCGGGGTCTGACCCACCGACTGACTGACTTCGGGTCCTCAACGGGATTTGTCGGCTCCGGCCGGGGGGCGCTCGCGTGCATCCGCCGGACCGGGGGGCGTGACTTCATAAGAGCCTGGCCAGAGGCCCCATCACTGTCTTGTCCGCCCTCCCGGCCGACGGGTGCCATCCTGCCCGGTCGAATGGAGAGGACGGCACGATCCACGATGGCACAGCATGAGGTCGAGGTCACCGGCGGCGTCGACACCCACAAGGACACCCACACCGCGGCCGCGGTCGACGCGGCCGGCCGGGTCCTGGGCTCGGCCCAGTTCCCCGCCTCCGCGCTCGGATACCGCAAGCTCCTGACCTGGCTCCGCTCCTTCGGCGTCCTGGTCCTGGTCGGAGTTGAGGGCACCGGAGCCTACGGCGCGGGCCTGTCCCGCCACCTGCGTGAACACGACGTGACGGTGGTCGAGATCGACCGCCCGGACCGCAAGACCCGTCGCTGGCAGGGCAAGTCCGACCCGGTCGACGCCGAGGCAGCGGCCCGGGCCGCGCTGGCCGAACGCCGCACCGGCACCCCGAAGTTTCGTGACGGCCGCGTCGAGGCCCTGCGGGCCCTGCGGGTCGCCCGCCGCAGCGCGGTCCAGCAAAGGGCCGACGTCACCCGGCAGATCAAGACCCTGATCATCACCGCACCGGAAGGGGTCCGCACCATGCTGCGGCACCTGAAGGACAAGGACCTGCTGACCATCTGCGCGGCATTCCGCCCCAGCCCCGGCCAGGCGGGCGACCCGGTCACCGCGACGAAGATCGCCCTGCGCTCCCTCGCCCGCCGCCACCGCGACCTGGGCCAGGAGATCGACGAACTGGACGAGCTCATAGCCCCACTCACCCAGGAGATCAACCCGGTCCTGAGCGAGCTCAACGGCGTCGGCCCGGACGTCGCGGGCCAACTGCTGGTCACCGCGGGCGACAACCCCGGCCGGCTCCGCTCCGAGGCCGCGTTCGCGATGCTCTGCGGCGTCGCCCCACTGCCGGCCTCATCCGGCCGCACCCACCGCCACCGCCTCAACCGGGGCGGCGACCGCGCCGCGAACGCCGCCCTCTACCGAATCGTTCTCTGCCGGCTGCGCTGGGACCAGCGCACCCGCACCTACATGGAACGACGCACCAAAGAAGGCCTCTCGAAGAAGGAGATCATCCGCTGCCTCAAGCGGTTCATCGCCCGCGAGATCTTCCACGTCCTGACCACCACCAACGCCACAGCAGCGGCCCCGAGTCACCTCACAACCGCCGCTTGACATCCATAAGAGCATCCTCCTCCGACGCCGACACAGGCGGCACTGGCTCCACCTGCCGCCGGGCGTCACCCCTGTGCATCCTCCGGGAACTCCTCATCCTCAAAGGCCGCGTCCGAGGCTCCCCCGACGAAGCTCTCCATCAGCTCGTCCATCTTCACCTCGGTAGCTCCGGCCGGAGCCGTGGCCTCTTCGCCCTTGCCCATGCGCAGCACAAGTGCGAGCTTCTTCACCTTCGCGTCTTCCGCCAGCTTGGCAAGATCCACGGACACCTCGGTCAGCGCACCGTTGCGGAGCGTGAAGTGGGCCGTGACCTTCTTGTTCGGCGCCTCCTTGAGGTCCTTGTCCGTTGGCAGCTCGACACCCGGCGGCAGGTCCTTCGACAGCGGGCGGATCTCGTCGATCAGCTCGGCGAGCAGGGTGCGGAAGGGAGCGGTGGCGGTGATGCGCTCGGTGCCGTCCTTCCCGTCGGCGGTCTGGAAGTCGACCTTGCGAGCGATGACCTCCCGGAGGGCCTTCATGAGCTTCTTCTGCGTCTTGGCGTCGAGCGTGGGTTCCGCCGACGGCTTCCCACCCTCCGGGCCCTGCATTTCGTCCATCTCGTCGCGGGTTTTCTCAAGGTCCTTCGTCGCGACCTTGACCCATTCGCCCTCAAGCAGCTTCTTGAAGGCTCCAGCGCTCTCGGGCAGGTCGTCGGCGGACGGCATGGGGCTGCCGGTCATCTTCTCGAAGCCGTCCACGTCGGCGCGGAAATACGTGTACTTGCCGACGAGCCGGTACTCGAACAGGTCACCGTCCGGGCTGCTGAACTTCATGGCCATGCCGGTGATGTCCTTGTCGCCGGACTCGGCCAAAGGCTTCTTGGACTGCATGGAGACGGAGATCCGCCCACCACTGAGCAACTCGGCGACCTCGTCCGGAATCTCCTCGCCAGGCTCCGCGTCGGCATCCAGCGCCTTCAGTGTCTTGGCGTCGGCGTCCAGGTCGAGCTCGAAGGAGAGCGAGTGCTCCTTGCCGAGCTTGTCGAAGGCCCGGTCGAGCTTCTGCCCGGCGGACAGGTTTTCCACCGTGCCGCAGGCGGCGGAGCCGGCCAGGACCACAGTGGCGACGGCAGTGGCGGTCAGAGTCTTGCGTATGGCGGAAATGACGATCTCCTCGTAGGCGCGACCACGACGGTGGTCGCTGAGAAGACTGATCAACCCCATAAAAGGTTGCACGCCACGCGCGGGTCGATCAACTGACGCGGGTTCGCGCGCCGTCACCCTGCCTGCCAACTCAGACGCTCACCCCCCAAACCCAGCGCTCGTCCGCCAAGTGAAGCGCTCAGTCACAGCCGTGTGACTGAGCGTTCCAGTTGGCCAGTTGAGCGTGTGCGCGGGCAGGGTGGCGCCTACCGAGGCCATTGGACGGATTCCGGTGATCTCCCGTGGTAGAGCGACGCGGCTGCGGTGTCCCGGAGGCATGGACTCCTCGGATGGCGTTGCCGTACACGACGCCAGTCCCGTCTGGTCGCGCGCTTGCGCCATGGACGAGCTCTCCCTGCCGTACGCCGTCCCCGTGGAGGCCGTCAGCCAGCTCAGCAATGATCCGGTGTGGCTGCGTACGTGGACCATGGTGTGGAGGTACGGGCCCCCGATCTCTCGCCCCATCACAGCTCCCGCCCAAAGCCCCTTCACACTGCCGGGGCGGCCCCACTCACCTGTCGACAGTGGGCCACGCCGGTCATCGTCCCCGGCCGTTCGGGGGACGCGCGGGACGCTCCGGCGCTTCTCCCGCCCAGCGGGGGCATCCCTTGATGAAACGAAAGGGAGACACAATGCCGCTCTATCTATCGAGGTTCAGCTACACACCGGAGACTTGGGCGAGGCTGATCGGCCACCCCGAGGACCGCGCAAAGGCAGCTCAGTCGTACATCGAGTCCGTCGGTGGGAAGCTCCATGGCTTCTGGTATGCCTTTGGCACGCACGACGGCTATAACCTGTGGGAAGCTCCGGACAACGTGTCCATGGCCGCAGTTGCACTGGCGATTAGTGGAGGCGGCGCGCTTAGCTCGTTCGAGACGACCGTTCTCCTGACCGTCGATGAAACGGTGGATGCCCTGCGCACAGCCGAGCGAGTCCAGTACCGGGCTCCTGGCGTGTAGCGGTGAGCAATGCCTGGAATCTGTGGATCGGCCATTCGCTACCCGCCTCCGCCCCATGCTCGCAGACCTAAGGCTTGTCCCGCCCATGGCGGTTGGGCGCGCATCAAGTGCTGAGCGGATACTCGCGAGACTCCGACGGGGCAGCTGTGGCAGCCTGCGGACATGCCTGAGCTGCGCGTTCATGCAGGCCGCCACTGCGCCATCCAGTGCCACTACGCCTTGCCGGACGACGGCTGGTGTGTAGAGCTGAGCGAGGCCGTCCCGGCGCCGGTTGCGTCCTGCCGACGATCAGCCGAGTGATCGACGTCTGTCCTTCCTCAACCGTCTGCCCATACTGGCCCAGCACCGTCTCACTGCCCTTGGTGGGTAAGATCCGGGAGTTTCAGCGGCCGCGAGTGCGCGCCGAGCGCATTTGCGTGACCGTTCGAGGGGGAACCACATGACGCAGCAAGGGATCATCGCGATAGGGCGCATGGATGGATCGGCCGCAGTGCAGGCCGAGGACGCGTTCAAGCTGATCTACGCCGAAGCGTTCGCGGAGCCTCCGTACAACGAGACCGAGGACGACATCGCCGCCGCCTTCCGCCGCTTCCCCGTACAGGCTCGCAACCGCACCTTTCGCGCTGTCTTGGCCCGTACCTCGGAGGGCGAGCCGATCGGCATGGCGTACGGCTACCCGCTCGGGCCCGATACGGTGTGGTGGGACGAACTGACCGAGCCCGTGCCCGACGACATGCGGCGCGAGGACGGGCACCGCACCTTCGGGCTCATGGAACTAGCCGTGCGCGGACCGTGGCGCGGACAGGGTGTTGCGCGGCGTCTGCACAAGACGCTGCTCGACGGCATCGGAGCCGAGCGGGTGCTGTTGAACGTCCACCCGGCGAGCAAGGCGGCGTCGGCCGCTTACCGGGCGTGGGGATACCGCAAGATCGGCGAGGCGCGGCCATGGGGCGAGGGCGCGGAGCTCCATGACGTGATGCTGCTCGATCTGCGCTGAAAGCAGTCTGTGAACTCGTAGCCTGGAGCCAGCCGTCCACATCCACAGCCAAGACGAGCACGTCATCCCCTACAAGATCATGTGCTGGTTCGTGGAGCAGGTGGCCGAGCAGGTTGAACGCTGCCGCCTCGCGTTCGGGCAGGGAGCACCTGAAGCAGTGGATGATCACACAACGACTGTGTGATCACGGCGTCGAAGCCGACCCGTTCCAGGGTGTGTTTCGGAAGTGGATCAAGCTAGGGTGCCTCGGTGACAGACACTCAACCGCGCCGCGACGTAGGTCCACCCGGCAATGACTCCGATGAGAAGTCGACTCTGCTCGCGTTCCTGAACTACGTCCGGGATGCGGTGGCTGCTAAGACGCAGGGCCTTGACGACGAGCAAGGACGTACTTCTGGAGTGCCCTCTGGCACCAGCGTCTTCGGCCTGGTCAAACACCTGACTTCGGCGGAGCTCTACTGGTTCGTCTGGGCCTTCGAGGGCGCCGACGTCGCGCATCCGGACTTCGGCATGGAGCTCGCCGAGGGTGACAGCGCTGAGAGTCTTCTTGCCGCCTATCGCGGCGCCATCGAGCGATCCAACGAAATCATCGAGGGTTGTGACGACTTGAACCGTCCGTGCGCTCGGGCGGCCGGCAAAGCCGAGGCTATGCGATCGATGCGTTGGGTGCTGGTACATATGATTGAAGAGACCGCCCGCCATGCGGGCCATGCCGACATCCTCCGGGAACAGGCTGACGGTTCCGTCGGCAGGTGACTCCGTGCGCTTGTGCTTGAGCGCCGGCGTTGCACAAGATGCGCGTACGTGGGGGGCTACAGCCACTCGTTGATGGCCGCGACGAGGGTGGTCGCCTCATAGGGGACGGCGAGCTTCTCGTAGCGGGGGGCGACTGCCCGGTGCCTCTGGAGATCCAAGATCTGCTTCCGATGCACGCCCCAGCTGTATTGCTCACCGCGGCCAGGACGCAATGTTCAGGAGTCTCGACAGCATCGGCCGCTTCTAGAGTGATCTGTATGCCGATACCCGTACATGCCCTCGCCCACCGACCGTTGACCGCTGCGGCCGTTGCCGAGCTCGTCGCCCTGCCGGCCGTACCGCAGGTCCCCGACGACGTCGATGCCATGGACGCGGAGCTGCAACAACGCGGATGGAGCTGGGATCACGAACTGGTCTGCGACTCCTTCCGCACCGGATACGGACACGTGCTGTGCAGCGACGGCGGCAACCCGTTCGGGCACCCGGACGCCCGGCGCTTCCTCGTCTTCGGCGAGCTGTACCCCCTCGACCCGGACGACGAGAGCATGACCAATGGACCGTGGCTGTACGACCTCATGGACGACTGGCAGCAGCTGCCCGGCTGGAGTGGCCGCAGACCATGCACCGACCAGGACTGCGAGGCCGTGCTCGCGCAGGCAGCGCAGGCGGTGACCGAACACCTGGGCACAGCCCCTGAGCGGACGATTCTGTCGTCCGTAGCCGTGGTCACCGGTCCCGCGCTGACGCACCGCATCTGGCGCACCCCCACCCACGCCCTGGTACTCGGACCGGCGGCCGACAACGGCCCCTACGGCTTCCTCACCCACCTGCAGCTGTCCTGCACCCCACTCGCCTGCGGTCCCCGC
This sequence comes from Streptomyces sp. NBC_01142, assembly GCF_026341125.1. NCBI lineage: Bacteria > Bacillati > Actinomycetota > Actinomycetes > Kitasatosporales > Streptomycetaceae > Streptomyces > Streptomyces sp. NBC_01142. The sequence goes on along the minus strand of NZ_JAPEOR010000001.1, from coordinate 3,645,359 downwards.
CTGCCCCCTGCGGACGACGAAGACGGTCTGGTCAGATGGGTCACCGCACACGTCGACTGGTGACTCCGGCGCTGAGACGGGTGCCCGGCAGGAGAGCCGCCGGCCGGGTGCTGTCCATTCTGGTGAGCATCGAGCACGGCCCAGATTGAGCGCCTCCCGAAGTGCTGAACATCCGCTGCCGGAAGTCGGGTTCTGGCTCAACTTCTGTGGCGCCGGCACGCTGAGTATTCGGTTGGGGGTTACAGTCCCGGCTGGCCAGGCTCCGAGCCATGAGTGGACCGGTATTGGTGATCGAGTTGGCGGAGGCCGTCCCCCGCGCGGCGATCCAGCGGCTCCGCAACTCTCTGGCTTGCACCTCGGCACGGTTTGAGGAGAAGCGGGTCGGCGAGTACGACCTGCACGTTCACGCAGAGAGCCTCGGCATCACGAACACCGGAGGCGTCGACGGACGTCGACCCGTCCTTGTCTCTCTCATGGGGCCCGGCATCGGCGACGAAGCCATTTTCGACGCCGAGCGCGCCGACGAAGTCGACCAGGAACCTCTCGTCGGCTTCACCCCGACCCACGCCGTCGACGTCATCGCGTTCTGCAGCAGCCCAGTCGACCACGTCGTCACGGCTCTGTTGACCGCCGCCGTCATGGACGTGATCGGTGGCGTTGCCAACGCCGAACTACGGGAGGACCAGGTGCCCATCGTGGCCGGCCTTCCGGGCATCGTCGCAACGACGACCGATCCATGGCCTGCCGCGTACGGCTCGGCGGAGTTCCTCAGAGCGTGGGTCCAGCAGCCTGGTTTCCGGCTCCTGAAATAGCTGGAACTCGTTCAGCCGCTCAGGCGAGTAGTACCCGCTTGCGTAACGTGTGGGCGGCGAACCCATGCCACTTCCCGCGTTGAAGGCGAGCTGCCGGCGCCCGCGCGGAAGAGCTGCTCACCTCTCGCCAAGGCGATGCGATCGTTGGCCGGCAGACCGTCGGCGTGATCCGCGAGGGCACACGCGACTACCAGGAACTGCCCGCCACACCCGACGCATTTGTCTGGCTGCGCTCAATCTGGAGGAAGCCTGGCGAAAGGGAGTCCCCGTGGTCCCAGGCAGCCACTCTGCTGGACTCTGCACCGCCCGTGTCGGCCGTTGAACTACGACGCGGCCCCGCGACGCGAGTACCCGCCGGAATTCGGCGAAGTACGAGGACATGTCCTGCGGTGGGGTGTGAATGACCGAATACCAGAACACGATGCCGTTCAGGTTGCCGTCGGCCAGGTCCAGGGCGTCCATGGATCCGACCTCGAACCGCAGGTCTTGGTATGCCTCGCGGGTGAGATCGATCATCACCGGCGACAGGTCGACGCCGAAGACATCCAGCCCCGGTCCCGCAGGTGCGCGGTCACACGTCCAGCGCCGCACCCCAGCTCGGCAACGGGCCCGGCAACCGGCCCGGCACCGGTGGTCCGCGCGAGCTCGGCGAACGCAGCGAGCACCGCGCGATCCAGCGGAAGAGCGTCAAGCTCATTGCGGGCGAATTCGGCGTAGCGGACTGCGACGGCATCGTAGGCATCCGCTGTCGCACAGAGGTGCGGGGAGGATTCAGTCACAAGCGACGACACCAGAGTCTCCCCTGTCGCGCTGACGACTGCCCCATCGGTCAGTACACCTGGACCGCCGAAAGCCCTCGGCCCCGGCAGCAGTAGCGGGCTGCCGGGGCCGAGCTCTACCCGTGCCGGGTCACTTCAGGAAGCGGTACTTCAGGTGGGTGGCGAGGGGCGTGCCGACCACCCTGACCGGCTCGAGGTCCCACCGCCCGGCGCCGTGTCCCTCGAAGAGCCGCAGCCCCGCTCCGAGGAGCGCGGGCACCACGTGCAGCTGCAGCTCGTCGATGAGCCCCTCCCTGAGGTACTGCTGCACCGTGCTCGCCCCGCCCGCGATGTCGACGTTCCTGTCCCCGGCGGCGGCCTTCGCCTGGTCGAGGGCGCTGTGGATACCGTCGGTGACGAAGGTGAAGGTGGTGCCGCCCTCCTTGACCAGGGACGGCCGGGGGCGGTGGGTGAGCACGAAGACCGGGACCCGGAACGGCGGGTTGTCGCCCCAGAACTCCTCGCCCGTGTCGTACATCATCCGGCCCATGACCACCGCTCCGGTGGCGTCGAACCACTCGCGCATCAGCTCGGAGTCGCGGTTCTCCTCCCCGCCGGTCATCCCCTGGCGCTCCCGCCAGCTCGCCAGGTTGTGGATCCACTCGAAGAGCGGCTCGGCGCCGTCGCCTCCCGGGTTGTCGATGGCGACGTTGGTGCCGGCGATGTAGCCGTCGAGGGAAATGGCCAAATCCGCGGTTACGGTCACGATGGGGTGCTCCTGAAGTCCTGGGATGTGGTGCCTTCACTCTCGCGTCGATCGGGAACCGGCGCATTCGACATGCCCAGCGACATGCGGCAGTCTCCGCCCGCCCGGCTTCGGCCGCGAGCTCTACAAACGCCGACGCAAGATCGAGTGCCGGATCGGCCTGCTGAAGCAGGCCCGCGGGGTCGCCACGAGGTACGACAGGCTCGCTGTCCGCTACGAAAGCCCCCGTCCAACTCACCCTCATACGGCAGCCACTGTGACCACATCTCAAACACGGCCCAGTTCGGAGAAATCCCGTACGAGGAAGTCGGCCGCGGCTTCGCGCTCCCGGACGGCCACATGGTGCCGCTCACGGAAGAGGACCTGGCCCACCTTCCGCTCCCGACGAAACGTGCCTTCGAGGTACTCGGCTTCGTCCCCGGACAGAACATCGCCCCGATCACGTACGGCAAGCCGTACTACACGGTGCCCGTCGGCCCGCGTGCCCACCGTCCGTACGCCCTGCTCGTTGAGGTCCTCGCCCGTACCGGCTGCGTGGGCGTGGCCAAGATCGCCATCAGGAGTCGCGAAGGCCTGGCGCTGTTGCGGCCACGGCACAGAGTGCCCGTTCTGCAGACCCTGCTCTGGGAGGACGGGCTGTGTGAACCGGGCGACCTTGCCCCCTCCGTGCCGGTACGGACCGGGAACTGGAGCCGGCCGAGGTCTTGATCAGGGAACTTGTCGGCATCGAGACGCGCGAGCTGCACGCCGAGTACGCGCACGCCCTGGAGCAACTGGTCGAGGCAAAGGCCGACGCCCGGGAGCTGGCCGAGCATCCGCAGACCCCGCCGCCGGTGGATGTGGTGCTGCTCGCCGGTCTGTGGGCTGCTGCTCCCAGGTCCTGTCTCGTCGATCACGGGCAGAGCCGAGTGAACAGTCTGTCGTTGGCCGGGTTACCGGGATTTGCCCAGTTTCTCTTCGATCCAGGTGATGCCGAAGTTCACGACTTCGCCAGCTTCGAACAAGTAACTTTCGGCGGCGCCGATCATGCCCATGCTGCCGATTCCGGCGGCGAGCATGTCCTGGGCGATGGCCTCGAAGGGGTCCTGTCTCTCAGGCACTACAGAGGAGTAGTCAAAGGCCCCGTCTTCCGAGTCGATGTCGTGGAAACGCCGCCAGACCCGCTCCCCATCAACGAGGATCGGCTGCTCATAGTCTACGAATCGCTTGCCGGGGGCTTCGGCGAGCGCCTCGGCCTGATGCAGGAGCGTGAGGGAGTCCAGCGGGGCGCCCAGGAGAAGAACCCGGCCGCCCATCGTGACCAGCCGGGCCAGCGGGCTGTCGGGGCCGTGCGGGTCGTCCCAGGGATGGTCGGCCATCAGCATGGTTGCCGCCGCACCGAGTGCGGCGAAGCTGGCGTCGGGGTGTCGGCTGCGTACAGCGCTTGGCCAGCGGCGCAGTGCTTCTGGGAGCCGTCCGTTGTTGTGGTCTGCCTCGCTGAGTTCGAGGTCGTATGCGGGGTGCCCTGCGCGCAGGGCGTCCTGCCAGGCTTGCGGCCAGTCGGTGAAGTCATAGGGCGGGGCGTCGTTCCAGCCGCAGGTCACCATCAAGGTTCCCTGCTCTCCCACGACATCGCGGAGGGCACCGATGACCGTCTGAGGGCCGCCTGCCACGTACCCGAGGGCGGACATCCGCGTGTGGAACATCACGATGTCGCCGTCGGTGAGGCCGAGCGCGGTCAGGTCATGGATGAGCCGACTGCGGGTGACTGGGCCATCGGAGCGCTTGAGCAGGGCCTGTTCGTCCATGAACGCGACGGTATCCGTCGCCCATGGGCTGACGACAACTGATTAACGTCCCACCGCGAGGGTCATGATCGGAGCCAGATGAGGAGGGCAGCGGCAGTCACGGTGCCAAGGCAGACGTATCCGCGCTTGTCATAACGGGCGGCCACGGCTCTGAACTGTTTTAGCTTTCCGATGGCCCGTTCCACCATGTTGCGATCTTTGTACCGCGCCTTGTCGAATCCCGGAGGCCGTCCGCCGTGTGAACCCCGGCGCAGGCGGGCGGCCTTGTGGTCCTTCTTCTCCGGGATCACATGCCGGATCCCACGCTTGCGGAGGTAGCTGCGGATCTTGCGGTTGCTGTACGCCTTGTCTGCTCCGACGCTGTCCGGCGTGCGGCGCGGGCGACCAGATCTCCTGCGGGGGACGCGGATCTTGTCCATGATCGGCTCGAACTGTGTGCAGTCCGCCCGCTGGCCCGGCGTGATGAGCAGGGACAACGGGCGGCAGCGACCCCGGCGATATGGATTTTGCTGGTAAGCCCGCCACGGGACCGGCCAAGGGCCTCGCCTGCCGCACCACCTCCTCCAGCACGTCGCGCAGGCTCGCCGCCGCCGTCCGGGGCTGAACCGATCTTTTTGGGGCCCCTTTTGGGCGCGCCGGCGGCGGGCTGGTGGGCGCGCGCGACTGTGGAGCAACGTTGATGTTCCAGTCGATGTCGCCCTCGGCGTCGGCGACAGCCTGGACGTGCTGGAGGAGCCTCTCCCAGGTGCCGTCGGCCGACCACAGCAGGTGGCGTTTGTGGACGGTCTTCCACGGGCCGAAGCGTTCAGGCAGCTCGCGCCACTGCACGCCGGTGCTCAGCCGGTGAATGAACCCGTTGATTACCTGGCGGTGGTCCCGCCACCGGCCAGACCGGTTATTGCTCACCGGTAGCAGAGGCTCCAGCACAGCCCACTCGTCGTCAGTCAGATCCCCCCCGACTCATCATGAGCAGAACAACGAGCTCCCTGATCGAAGAGACACGGCCTACTGCCAACAAGCGACGACACACCGTGGCCCGCCCCAGACGGCACACGGCTGCTGCTCGTGCAGTAGGCCGCGTCGCGACCGTGCAGCAGACGCAGCAGCGCCGTGCAACAGAAAGGTGTCTGCTGCAGGGCGCTGCTGCCCCCGCAATGGATCACTCGGGCAGGGGAACACGGATGACGGGGTCGAAGGGGCGCTTGTTGAACCCGGCGCGCACATTCCGGCAGTCCGGCGCCTTGCACATGAAGAACCCCTCGACGTTCTTCCGGCTCGTGCGCTCCTTGAGCCAGGTCTTCTCCAGGGCAGTGAGAGGACGATGCAGTTCGTCAGAGTCGCAGGTGTAGCAGAACATCATATTGCGTGGCACGACACCTCCTGAAACGGGCGGGCAGGCCAAGGCAGGAGCATATGGGTACATGTTGGCCGACGGACAGTACGCAACCGGCCGCCCCGGCTGCCCTCCCGGACCGCCGTCACACTGAAGAACCTGGTTGCGAGGGGTGCAGAACGAGCACCAAATCCACTGCACGCCCGGCGTGATGCCCAGCGCGTGGCGCCACGCCGGGGCGACGGGCAAGGAGCGGGAGCGACAGCCGACGCCCAGTCCGTGGCTGCCCACCGGTGACCGCCCAGTGCCCATGCCCTCGCTCACCTCTCACCTCTCACCTCTCACCTAGGCACCTGCTCATGGGTACGAGCCGAGCCGTGGCCGCCCGCTTCCGAGTAGGGGCGCGAGGAGCCGCTAAGGACGGGACGTGTCGGTACGCAACGTCAAGCCGAAGTGACTGAGGATGGGCCGGATCGGCACGTACCACAGCGTGGCGTAGCAGGTGGTCGGCGCGCTCGTTCCCCCGACGGGGCAGGGGATCTCGTTGGACCCTCCGCTGATGAGGCCGCGTGCCGTCATGTTCTCGCCGTACTTGCCGTCCGTGGAGGCGACGACGGGGCCGCCGCTGTCTCCCTTGCCGAGGGCGATGTCCGCGGGGAAACTGCGCTCGGCCTGGACCACCGGGGAGATGCGGACGCCGTCCTGGATGGTGTAGGTGTCGTCATTGATGATCTTCAGGTTGCAGCGGATTCCGGTCGCCGCACCGGAGCCACAGACGTAGTCGCCCGTCCAGTTCGTCGCGGACCCGTCGATGTACTTGCTCGCCTGGGTGTCCCAGGGGCCGTCGAAGTAGCGCCAGGAGGAGGTGCCGTTCGTGACACGGATGACCGTGGTGTCGAGGGAGCCCTTCACCGCTTGGACGGGCCCGATGGTTTCCCCCACGCCGTCGGAATACTGCCCGGAGGCTCCGCAGTGGGCCGCCGTTATGAGCAGGTTCCCCGCCGGCGAGGTCGCGCCGAAACCAGCCGTGCACGACTTGCTGTTGGGATTGGTGAGGAGCCCGCCGCCGTACCAGGGAGAGGAGTCGTCGACTCTGTTGGCGGCCCTCGGGGCGGCGCTGAGCGTCAGGTCGACGGGAACTCCCGTTGCCGTGCGGATGTCTCTTTCGAGCGCCGTCTGGGACGGTGTACCGGTCTCGGTCGACGACGGCCGCCGCGCAGCGGTCCTCTCGTACTGCGCTTCGAGCCCGCTCCCGTCCGCCAGGACGGACACCGCGCCCACAGACAGGCCTTGGGCGGCCAGCGAGGTGGAGCTCCGTGCGTCTTCCCGCGCGAGGAGCGTGTCCCTCGCCCGGCTGAGTTCGCCCTTCGAATACTTCGCCGAGCCCAGGCGAGCCGCCACGCCACGGGGAGCGCTGGCGAGAATACGCGAGATTCTCGCGGGGACCCTGCCCTTCCAGTACACGACCAGAGTAGCCTTCTCGGCATCCAGGACAATACCGGCGAATCCGGGTACGTAGCGTCTCCGGTCCTCCGGAACAGGCACCAAGCGGTTGGCGAGTTGATTCAGTGCGACCTGGTTCTCGTGTATGCGACGGTCCCGCGCCGAGTCGCCCGGCTGGACGTTCCGCTGCGCGACACGCACGTCGCCCGGCGTCCCCGAGTTCCCCAGGGCCCCCGAGGCCGCTGGGGCGCCCACGGTCAGGCTGAGTGACGTGGCCGCGGCGAGTGCCGCGGATATGGACCAGCATTTCCCTGCACGCTTCATGTGTGCCCCCCTCGGGCCGGTTTCGAGCGCTGACAGGCGCCTGGCCGGGCAGCCCGCCGACGGGCAGCCCACGAGCCAGCTCCAGGAGTCTGGCCTGCACCGTGCCGAGAGTCGTTGGCCGTCAGCGCACAGTTCGTTGCCTTCGCGTGCATCCGTGAAAGCCCGGGTGCGCGTGGAATCCGGAGCAGGGTCGGGGCCGTGCGCACCGCCGTCACATTCCGTGCGGTGCGCGGTGGTTCGGCGGCGCCGCGCTTCGCAGTCCAGGCCCGTAACGTCCACGCTGCCGGGAGCTGGGCCAGTGGCGCGTCAGGTGCTCGGCCCTTGCGTGAGCCGGTCGAGCTGCTCGTCGACCACCACGTCGAGCGGGAACCTGGGTGTGCGCTGCACGCCGCGGTCGCTGAAGTCCACAGTGAGGCTGCCCACACGCACCAGGATGTGGTGGTCGATCAGCACCGTGCGATCTGGGCCGTTCATGCTCAGGTCGAAGGCGACGGCCTCGTCACCGATCGCGGGGGCCTTCGCCACGGTGATACGGGAATTGAGCTTCCCCTCGGGGGTTTCCCCGAGAAGGGCCTTGCAGGTCTTGAGTCCTTCCTTGAGTCTCTGGAACTGCTCTGGCGCCTCGGCGCCGCTGTACGAGGCCAGCCAGGTCCGGGCGCCCCAGCGGTTGTTCTTCCACCAGAAGTCCTGGATCACGGACGTGGACGCATCGTGTGCGACGAGCGCGTCGAACACCTTCTGGCAGTCCGGGCTCGCTACCACAACCCGCGGATCGTACTTGGGAACCGGGCCCTGCACGGTCACGCTGTCAGCCTGCGGCACGTCCTTCTCCCGTAGCAGGAGTGACTTCACCTGTGCGGTCGTCAGCGGCCGAGGCCCCGACGGCGACGGCGACGGCTCCACGAACGCCGATGCCGCATCGGTCCCCTTTGCGTCATCGACCGAATCCTGTGCCGAACACCCGGAGACGACGAACACCCCGGCAGCCACCCCCGCACTCGCCACCTTCCAGCACCTCGTCCACACTGCTGCTGCCCCCCTGATCTGCTTCTCCTGAGACGGGCAGACGCTACGGCCCGGAGATACGGTTCGGCTACCCCGACCAGCACACCCCGCTCGTGTCACGAATCCGGGCAGTGCCCAAGCTTGCACCCTCAGCGAACGGTGTCCGTCGGCCAGTCGCGGGTGACTGGCCGACGTCAAGGGCGAAGGTCCTTCAGGGTGAACTCAGCCGCGGCATAGGGGCCGGCTTGCGGTGCTGAGAGGTCGGCAGGAAGGTCCGCGTGCGTCCCCCAGGCCGGGGTTCCGGTAACGGCGCACAACCTTGCGTTTCACGCTTCCCTCCCGCTTGGGCTCTGGAGGGCGGCAGTGACGGCGGAGCCCAGGTGGCGGCGCAGGATGCTGGTGCGGAAGTCCGACCTGAGGAGACTCTTGTGAGCGGCCACCTGCGGAAACGGATCACCGGGGTTCTCGCAGAACTCTCACAGATGACCGCTTATGAGAGACAGTGGTTACATGGCATTGCACTGGAAGCTCGTCATCGACAGCACGAACGCACCCGCCCTCGCGGACTTCTGGGCCGCGGCGCTGGACTACGAGGTGGAAGACCCAAGTTCCCTCATCGAGCGCCTGCTGACCGCCGGACACATCAGCGAGGACGCGGTCGCTGAGCACAACGGCCGCAAGACGTTCCGCGGCTACGCCGCAATCCGCCATCCCGAGGACCCGTACGACGAGATCAGCGGCATCGGCCATGGCCGCCGCCTGCTCTTCCAGGAGGTACCCGAGGGCAAGTCGGGCAAGAACCGTCTGCACCTGGACGTCCACAGTGAGCCCGGTGGGCTCGACAAGCTGATGACACGACTCGAAGACCTGGGGGCAACCCGCATCCGCGAAGTGAACAAGGGGCCGGCCGGGCACTGGTGGATCATGCAGGACCCTGAGGGCAACGAGTTCTGCGTGGCGTAGCTCCGGCTCCGGCCCGCTGCGAGGAATGGGATCGTTGACACCGCTGCCGACCTGAGACCGATGCAGGCACGTAGGCACGCAGACTGCACATGGCCGCCAACACGTTGCTGAGCGGAGGGTTCGCTGAAGCGCGGTCACAGCCTCTGACCAGTGCGTACTTCATCTGGGGCCGGTCCCGCGCTGATCGGTGGGAGCCTGTTGGCCAATCGGCGCTCTCGAAACTGGCCGCCTGCACCTTCGATGGCTGCTGCGAGCGCCGACATCGGGGAACCGCAACTGCCCTGGACATGGCTCCGATCCCCCGACGTCAGAGCCCGACTTGCTCCTGGACTAACCTCCTAACGCTGCCTCACCTGGCCGTTCACTTGATCGAAAGAACGACATGAACCTCACCGACCGCCGTGTGGTCATAACCGGTGCTGGCCGCGACTTCGGCCGGGCCCTCGCCCATCACTTCGCCGGCCTCGGAGCCGAAGTCTTCCTCGCCGCACGCACACTGGAAGCAGCCGAGCGCACCCGCGGCGAGATCCTCGACCGCGGGCACGGCCGGGTGCACGCCTTCGCCTGTGACCTGTCCGACCCCGCCTCGATCCGCGAGTTCGCCAAGGCGGTTGGCCAACGCACCGATCTCATCGACGTCCTCGTCAACAACGGTGCCCGCTGGCTGGAAGGCCCGGACTTCCTGTCGGCATCCGACGAGGACGTCGCCGATACCCTCGCCTCGGGCGGCACCGGCACCATCCTGGTGACGAAGAACCTCCTGCCGCTGCTGCTGGCCTCCGACGGCCCCGACGTGGTCACGATGGTCTCCGACTGTGGTGTGCCGGGCGCCCAGCACCCCCTGGCACATGAGGCCTACTACGCAGCCAAGCACGCCCAGCGGGGCTTCACCGAAGCCCTCTCGCGTCGGCTGCGCCCCCAGGGCGTACGCGTGATCTCTCTGTTCCCGCCGGACTTCGACAGCAGCCGCGACCCCCTTTCCCCGGAATGGGACACGACACCACGTGGCCCTCAGGACCCTCTCGCCGCGCAGTCACTGCTCAATTGCATCACCTTCGCTATCCAGCAGCCACGCGACTGTTACATCAACGCCTTCCACTTCGAGTCCATGTGTCCCTCCGTCACAGGCGACAGGCACTCCGGTTGAGTGGGCGGCCGGCAGCCCGCCGAGCTCGCGCGGCCCGCGCGGGCGCCAGTACCGGCAGTGAACCCGCGCGGCCAGGTAGCCCAGGGCGCCGCCGCGGCCAAGGGTTCCGTGGAGTCACCGCCGCATCTTCCAGCGACACACGTGTCCTCCTACCTACGCGACCTGCCTCCGCGGCACTTGCTGCACGATCGGGCTGAGGGACGGCCGGAGATGCGACCGATGGCCCTGAATGCTCATTGCCCGCTGCGGAGTTTGTCGAGCTGCTTCTCGAAGGCCTTCGTCTCCGCGATCAGCTGGTCGCGTGCGTTCTCCTGCGTCTTGTCACCCTGATCCTTGAATGCCCCACTGAAATGTGGCTGGAGTTGGGTCCACCAGCCGAAGTCCAGCATCGCCCAGGCCTGCGGACACAACGGAGCGCGGGTTTTCGGCAGATAGCCGGCACCGACCAGGGGCTCGTAGAACCTCTTCGGGTCGCTCCCCTCTAGGTAGCAAAGGAAGTTGAAGACCCGTTGCTGAGTGACGGGGTGATCGCTCGAGAGCCCCTCCAGCGTCAGCTTGCCCTCCTCGCGGGCGATCTCGTCGAAAAGGATTGCGGCTGCCAGCGACGGACCCGGTCCAACCTCGTTGACGGTGTAGAACGACGCGAACCCGTCGGCGGCGACCTCCTCGAGGCCGAGGTTCGGAAGCAGAAGCTGACGCTGCAGAGTGTGGCCCATCTCGTGGCCGAAGATGAACTGGGTCGACAGCGCGGTCAGGTCGTCGGCGTTGAACATGGCCTCGGGGAACAGGGCGGGACGCTCGACGGTCTTGACCACGTTGCTGAGGACCCCTTCGATCTGGGTCAGGAACGCCGGGGGCACAAAGATCGTCCTGCCGTCCGGCTGGGTGACCGCATCCGTAACCCCCGGTGGGACCTTGCCGGTGACTTTCACGACCAGGTCATGCGGGAGGGCGACCGACTTGTTCACCCAGTCGGCGACCTGCTCGAGCACGCGGGACTTCCGGATCACCGCTACGGCCTGCCGGTCCTCCTGCTTGATCGCATTGTCCTCGTAGACGACCGTGACCTTGCCGTTCGCGCCAGCCTTGTTGCCGTCGCCGCCGCACGAGACGACTGCGAAGCCGGCGACGAGCAGCGCCCCCGCGAAAGCAGTCCTCAACACGGCCGAGTACCCACCACTGCTCAGCACCCTGGTCAGCTCTTTTCCTTGGTCAAGGCGTTGGGGCGGGCGGTTGCACTGTCGTGGTCTCCGGAGCCACTTCCCGATGCCGGAGGCAGGACTCGACCTGACACGCGGATTATGATCGACGGACCCGGTGTCCGCAATGATCCATTACGGCGGTTTTCGTTCCTTTTGTTCGGGCTGGCCGTGATCTTGCACCAAGGTGAAGCGCCCCGGGTCTCCCGAGGCGCCGTTTCGTCCACCCGAACAGCAATTCTTCGGTTGTCCAGATCGAAGATCGAACCCAGGAGGATTCACCTTGAAGATGCAGCGCGATGGCCGCTCATTCACCGTAGAAGTCACGGCGGACGGCGAAGGTTTGGTCCCCCATGCGGGCTCGGCGCTGCTCACCCGGTCTACGGCAAGACCGGGGCTGACGAGGCCAAACTCGCCTGGACCCGCAGACACCACGAGTCATTCTGAAACCAGCAGTCAGCAGGGCGTTTCCGGGTGATCATGCTCCGCCGTGGACCAGCATCGACCAGATCTCCGGGGAGTCCGGGTGGACCATGCGCAGCCGGCGGGTGACACGGTGCAGGGCCTCGGCCGCGTGGTGGGCTTCGTCGCCCAGGACGGTGTAGAAGAGCCGGGCGGCTTCGGCGGCGACCTCGTCGCGCACCGGCCACAGCGTACCGATCACATGCCGGAAGCCCGCCACCTGGAAAGCCGACGTCAGGTGGATCGCCTCGTCCGCGTGTGCCGTACTCGACCGTGCCGTCGAGCACGCCGACAGATACGCCAGCGCCGCCTTCTCGTACCGCACCTGCACGATCTCTCCCACTGTCAGGACCCGGTCGTGGAGCACCAGACCACTCATCGATGGCGTGCCCGCATCGACGAGCCCGTGGCAGGCCAGGTGGATCCACGTCGACTCCGAGAACGCAGTGAGTACCCGGTCGGCTGTGGCGTCGGAGTCGACCAGCGGGTCGCCCGGTTGGCCGGCCTGCACTGCCTCCGCCTCTGCGACCGTGTTCGGCAGCTCCTGGGCGCCTTGGGTGTGCCGCATTCCCACGGTGGCTTGGACCCGCCCGCCGCCGCCCGGACGGCGGGCGTCGCGCAGCGATCGGAACGTGGGCGTGTACGACGACACCACTGCGTCCAGCGCGTTGGGACCGCCGGGCAGGCCGGCTGCGTGGAGCGGCAACAGCGCCAGCGGGCCACTGGGCAGCCACCAGACCCTCGGCCGCGCGGTGAGATCCCCGGGTAACTGCGGATACCCGAGCTCGTCGAGGACCGGTCCCGCCACAGCCGTCCACAGCCACGCCTGGATCTGCGGCACGACACGGCGCAGCTTGAGGCTTGCGGTCAACGATCCACTGCTTGCCCCGGTCAGCTCCTCGGCCCACGACGCTGCCTTCTCAAGGGTGCACTCCTCGCTCGTGAGAGGCAGCACCGTGATCCCGGTGGACCGGACGATGATTGCGTCGGAGCGGTACCGGTTGATGTTCACCAGGACCAGTGGTCCCTGCTCCGCCGCCGCGATCATCTGCTCGACCGACCACACGCGGCCGAGGTCTCCGGTGATCAGGTCCCGCTGCTCGGCCAGCAGACCGGTCAGGCGTTCGGAGGCGTTCCGGAGCCGGCGGGCTGCGTCGGCGGCGCGGTGGGGCAGGAATCGGCCCCGAGCGTGCATCTGGTCCAGCACTGCCGCGGCCTCCCGCCGCTCGTGCAGCAGCTCGGTCATGCGGGCCGCTTGTCGGGGATCGCCGGTTGCCAACAGGTTCTGTTGTGCGGTGAGGTCCAGTTGGCGCCCCAGCATGACACCGCGGCCTGTCTCCAGCGCCAGCGTGGCGAAACCCACTGCGCCGGCGTGCAGTGCGCTGGCCGCCGCATCTCCGGCCAGCCCCGCGAACTGGGCGGCCCGGGTCTCCTGGACGTCCCGGGTGAGCTGCAGGATCATCAGCTCGCGAAGGGCCATGATGCCGTTCTGGTAGGCCACCGATGCTTCGGGCCACTTCCTCCGGGCGGCGGCCAAGTCGCCCCAGGCGAGGCTCGCCTCCAACTGCACCGGCGCCACTGCGAGGTGGGACAGCACCACCTTGCGCAGCATGCCCTGGGCGCCTTCGCGCAGTTCGTCGTCATCGAGGTGGTCGGCGAGGAGTAGCGTCGTCCGGGCCAGGTCGAACAGCACCTCGCATCGGTAGGGGTGCTCCTCCGGCAGGAGTTCCCACGCGTCGTTGAGGAGCCGAACTGCCTTCGTCAGGTACGCCTCGTCGTGGGTGACGAAGAAGCACATGACCAGGCCTTGACCGAACCGGTCCAGGCGTCGTGGTCGGTCGGGGTGGTCGCGTGGGGTCAGCCGTGCTGCGGCCGCGGTCGCCTCCAGGGCGCCGGCCAGGTCGCGATCGGTCTGCGTGACGTCGTACTTCAACAGCCACGCCTCGGCCAGTCTCCCGGTGTACTCGGCCCTGGCAGGGTGCTCGGTGGGCAGCCGGCCCAGGGCAAGGCGGAGGAAGAGCACTGCGGTCTCGATAATCGGCGTCCCGCCCGCCGCGTTCTCGTAGGCGGCGAGCAGGGAGCAGCCGTGGGCGAACAGCGCGAGATGAGCGTCGGCCTGCTGCGCTCCGGTGAGTCCGGCGCAGCGGTGGGTGGCCGTGGACGCCTCGGCGCGTGAGGAGTCGTCCGCCTCCGACGACGACCGCAGCAGCAGCGCGTCGGCGAGGTCGGCCAAGTGCTCCGGCGTGTCCTCCTCGTCGGCTGCCGTGCGCAGGCAGACGATCGCGGCGTGCAGCGCCCCGGCCTCACCGGACCTCCGGTGCCGCCGGACGAGCAGCGTGCCCAGCAGGTGCGCGCACACGCCGCTGAGCACCTGCCCTGCGCCGATCGCTGCGACGACCCTGGCCATGATGTCCTGGGCCCTCGCGAGGTCTTCCGGATCGGACGTCCGGTCGTAGCTGGTCCGGTATGCAGTGGTCAACGTGATCAGGAACAGCACGCGGACGTCCGGGTCGAGGTCGTCATCACTGGCCGCGGCCCCGTAGGACAGCGTCACCGCCCGCTTCAGCGCGGCTGAGTCGTTCGTCCACGCGTCGAGCGCGAGCAGGTCCCTCGCCACCCCGTACTGCAGCTCGGGATCCTGGGGGAAGTCCGCGAGCAGCCGCTCGTGCACGGCGAGGCTGCGCCGCAGCGCCTCCGGGTCGTTCCTGTCCTCGTAACGCGTCCTGTGCGCAGAGGCGAGCACAGCGGCCTGGACCGGGTGAATATCGGCGTCGTCGGGTCCCAGCACGTCGATGGCCGTGGTGAGGAACCGATCGCGGGGCGTTTCCCGGCCGGCCGGTGGCAGACCGATCGCCAGCGAGTCGAGCGGATCCACCTGGTCCGCAGCCCCTGTCACCAGGACCTGCATCGCTTCGTCCCGGACGTTGTCGGACGGCGTCCGTTTGGCGGCGACCAGGTACCTCGCAATGAGCAACTGCCCATAGATGATCCGGTGGTCGGCCGTCGACTCCGTCTCGAACTGATCCCGGGCCAGGGCAGTGGCTTCGAGGAGCGCCGACTCGTCCCCGGTCTCGGACCAGGCGGTTATCAGCTCCTGCAGACGGGGCACGGTCACCGTCCCTTGCGCACGATGTCCGTCACGGCCTTGCCCTCTGTGGTGTCCAGCGGCATCGTCGCATCAGTCCCGCCCACGCCGAGTGCCTGCGCCAGGCTCCGGCCGTGCAGGTCGACGGCGGCCTCGGCGAGGGCACCCAGGTCGGCGACCGCACTCCGCCCGCGCGCCCAACCGGTGACTCCCACGAAGACGGCGACCACCGCAGCCGGCCACCATACGCACGCCAGCCCCAGGTAGGGCACGGTCCAGGCACCCACGGCGACTGCGCCGGCAAAGGCACTGTTGGCGACGGTGATCTCCGTCCGGACCGAGTCCGGCAACACCAGCCACAGCCGCGACCAGCAGAACGTCAAGTCCAGCCCGTACCGGTCGAAGCTGACCTGTTCGACGGCGTGGATGCGGTCACCCATCCACGTCGGCCGACCCGGCTCGGCCAATGCCATGCGGTTGATTCGAGCCGCTGCCGCGTCAACCGCCGCCTGCCGCGCGACGGCGTCGGTGATTCCCGCCGCGCTGCGACGTCGTTGTACAAGCGAGTTCCACCGGTTCCGCCGGTGCCGAACGAGCCGAGCCGCTGCCCAGCCGGGCCAGCGGCCCAGCCATAGCGCCCTGGTCGGTCCGGCCAAGGCCTGTACGACGAGACCGACGCCGGTGGCCGCCAGCAGGAACACGATCACGGTGAGGATCTGGGCGCCGGTACTGCCGTGGGACAGCGACCGGTAGTTGACGGACACCGTGTCGTCGAGTCGGCCGACGTCCAGGGCGTGCGCGTGGCCGAGGTGCGCGGCGATCCAGGCGGTCGCGGTGAACAGAGCCCCGGGTAGCAGCAGGAGCGACACCCACTTCGCGGCCAGTTGGGAGGCGAGCGCCTGGAAGAACCCGGTCATGTCCGTCAGACCCGCCGCATCGGCGTACCAGTCACGTGGCACCGGGGCAGTGGCCCGGCCGGGGTCGTGCCGGCTCTCCGGTCGCAGGCGCCGTCCGGGCAGCCGAACCGTTCCTCGTTGGCTCGCCCCGTCCCTTGTCCCGGCAGGCCGGAGCCGAGAAGGCCGCGGACGCTCTCGGGATCCCGTCCGAGCAGTTCCGCGAACAGTTCCGCCAGAGGCCGGCGGTTCCGAGCCCGCTGCTCAATGCGCTCCAACAGGGCCTGCTGGGCTGCGGGCTGGCGGGCACATTCGTCCGACAGTTCGGGTAACTCTGCACACAGCCAGCCAAGCGCTGCACGCTCCTGCGCGTCCATGCACCCCACCCCCAGGAAGAACCGGTCAATTCGTCAGGAACGACATCTCGGCTCAAGGCCTCGGCACAACAGGCCTCTTGCGCGGCGACGATATCTCGCATGTGCGCCTCTAGTGGGCGGAAGGCCCAAGTCGGCGCTCGCTCATGTCCCGGGTGTCCCCCAACGCCAAGTGCGCCCAGGCGTACGGCACTTCCCGCCGGCACAAAGCCCAAGCGACGGTACATCTTGGAATGAGACAGGAGGCAGGCCGCAGAGCGTACGCACATTCGCCTCGCGCGGGCGATCCCCGACACGCAGTTCCCACCAGACACTTCCGAGCAGCATCCATCCGCTCAAGAAGATCGCACCAAGTACCGCGTAGAAGTCGAAACCGGTGGCACCAGCCGGCCGGCCTTGGACAATGTGTTCATGCATATTCGAGCAGTGCAGCCGGACGAGCTGCTCTTCCTCCAGGACATCGAGAGGGCCGCCGGGCGGTGCTTCCGAGACATCGGCATGCCGGAGATCGCCGACGACGAGCCGCTCCCGCTCGGCGAACTCGCCCGATACCAGAAGGCCGGACTGGCCTGGGTCGCGGCCAACGACGCCCATGCCCCCATCGCCTACCTGATCGCCGACCTCGTCGACGGCAACCTCCACGTCGAGCAGGTCTCAGTGCACCCGGACAGTGCACGCCGCGGTATCGGAAGGTCCCTGCTGGAACATCTGGCGGTTCACGGCGCAGGCAACGGGATACCCGCCCTGACTCTCACCACGTTCACCGAAGTCCCGTGGAATGCCCCCTATTACGCGCGCTGCGGTTTCCGGCCCATGAACGAAACCATGCTTACTCCTGGCCTGCGGGAGATCCGCGAGCGCGAAGCGGCACACGGCTTGGACAGGTGGCCGCGGGCCTGCATGCGCCGAGCCCTGTGACAGAGAAGCGCTGTCATCTTCCGTGATCCGGGGAGCGGTTGGCCTCCGACCACTGGTGCGGACGTCACGGACAAACACCTGCTCCGGGAAGTGAACGGAGCCGGCCGTGCGGGGCGGGAGACGCCCAGACGATCGGCCAGGACCTTGGTTGAGCCCTTCGCTCATGGGAAGCGGAATTTCATCAGGGCCCACGCAGATTCAGGGACGGGCGGGGTGAACACAGCGCGCTCCACACGGACAAAGGCGTTCAGGACCCTGCCGGGCATCCTCGGCTCGCTCACCCCCGGCCGCCGCGCCCCGCGCCTGCCGGAGCCCGCGGCCATCTCACCCGTACGGTATGGGCTGTCACCGCCCGACGGGCATGGCGCAGAGATGCCATCGAGGTCACCCGCTCGGATCGTCGGTGACCCGCGCCGCGAGCTCCACGAACACCTCCGCGGCGTGGGGCTTGATCCGGTCGAGACGGATCTCCCGGTCGCCGGCCAGATGGCTGTCGAAGGGCACGGTCAGGCAACGACCCGGCCGGTCGCCGAAGCGGTCGCGGATGTGCGCGTCCCTGAGGACCCCGCCGAGCCGTGTGGCCACCACGATCGCGTTGTCCGCCAGAGCCCCCCGGCCCGCGTTGCGCAGCCGGTCGAGGAGCCGCTTGGTGGTTTCGACCGACTCCTCCGACGTGGTGCAGCAGACGATCAGGACATCGGTCAGATCCAGTACGACATCGGCGGTCGGATCCAGCCGGAGCCCGGCCCAGTCGGTCAGCACGGCCGGATAGTGCGGCGCCGTCATCGCCATGAGCCGCCGGTACTCGTCGCCGTACGCCGGGCTCTGGGCGGAGTGGATCGCGCCGTGTGTGAGGACCTCCAGACCGGACGGGGTGGTGCTCGCCAACCGCCGGATGGCGTCGTGCGGCGCGTCCACTGGCAGCGTCATCACCTCGCGCAGTGGCGAACGGCCGCTGCTCGTCAGCGCCCGCCGCTGGTCGAGCCCGAGCCGGTGATGAAGGTCCCCTCCAGCCGGGGCGCCGTCGAGCGCCAGCACCGGCTCCCCGCGCAACGCAGCGAGGACTGCTCCCAGCGTCAAGGTCGTGGTGGCCCGGCCACAGCTCGGTTGGACGCCGGTGAGAGTGATGCGGCGGCTGTACGTGAGGGGGCGCCGGGCGAGGGAGACGAGGTGATGGTGGGCGGCCCGGCCCAGCCCGATGCCCCGCAGCATGGTCCGCCGGCCGATGCGCGGCGCGGGGGGCCGGGGCTGAGCGGTCGGGACGCCCTGCACTGACTGCGACGGCTCGGGGCCGGGCCGGACGGTACCGGACGGGGCCTGGGCCGCCGTCGCGAGCGGCGGGCGCGGCGGGGCCGCCGTGCTCCCGCCGGCCGGGCGGGGGGCGGACGATGCCGGTGCCCCGCCCTGTAGGGCGCGCGCGATCGCCACGTACCGGGCCAGCACGTCCGCCACCTCGCTCGGGGTGGGCCGCTGTTCGGCATCCGGGGCGAGACAGCTCAGCACCAGCTCGCGCAGCGGCTGCCAGGTGTCCCCCTGCCACAGGTGCATCCCCTCCGGCGCGCCGGGCAGCGCGGCGAGCGGTTTGCTGCTGACCAGTTGGAGCAGCCGGCCGAGGGACGCAACATTGCCGGCCGGTGTCGGCAGGGGCCCCTGCCCTGCGTACTCCCCGTCCACGGCGCAGTCCGACAGACCGCCCAGGACAACTGAGCGGCGGCTCAGGACGAACACCGAGTCGGCGGAGAGATCGGCCGGTGCCAGTCCCATCAGATGGCATATGTTGAGGGCGCTCGCCAGCTGCCAGCCGAGGGTGAGGCTGGTGATGATGTCGAGGTACCCGCTGCCGTACGGCACATCGGGGCCGACCAGGTCGCTCAGCCGCGGCAGGGGGGCGTCCGAGCGGCCGGCCGGGGTCAGCAGGCCCATCGCGATCCAGGCCGTACGTTCGTGCAACCCGGTGGCCAGCAGCTCCGGGGCGTACCGGCCGCCCATCCGCCGCAGCGCCTCCGCCTCGGTGACGAGCAACTGCCCGGTGGACGCGGGCTGATCGGGCCGGACCACACGCAGTGCGGCCTGCCTGCCGGCAGAGTCGCGGCCGAGGTAGACGATCGTACGGTTGCCGACTTGGCGGCCGCGCAGGTCGAACTGTCCCAGGCGCCGGGGGTCCTCCGGGGTGAGCGGGCTCCACTGGGCCGCGCGGTCGGGGCGTGCCGCCGGCCGGGCCGAGCGGGGCAGCTCCATCGACACCCCGAACCGGGCCATGAGCCGCCGCTCGACAGCGGTGAAGGAGCGGAACGCCGAGGGCAGGGTGTCCGCTCCGTCCGGGTGGGCCAGCCATGCGGGGAAGTCCGGTGAGCGGCCCGCCAGTTGCTCCAGGCGACGGCCGATCCGGTGGCCGGTACGCAGTAGTTCGGCGCTGGGAACGGCGTCGAGGAGCGCGTTCTTCGACTCCTCTGTGAAGTCGAAGATCCGGTGCTGTACGGGCAGTGGCCCGGGCGTGGGCGCGGGGTACGGGTGGATGAGCCCGCCCAGGAAGACTTCCGCCAGGTGCGCGGTAGTGGCCTGCCAGGGCACCGCGGACTGCACCAGCCTCATCACCGGTACGGAGACGGGCGACACGGCGGCCAGATGCGCGGCCAACCGGTACGCCTCGGGCGACGCCGCGTCCCGGAAGTGCTGGAGGCGCCCGGCCGTCCGGGGCCTCGCCACCGCCTCGTGCGCGCGAGGACGGGAAAGCAGCGGCAACTCCACGGTGGTGCCCGGTGAGGTGATGAGCCCGGCCCAGTCGCGCAGCGCTTCCGGGGTCGGTTCGAGCACGGGAATCGGCACCCCTGCGAAGTCCACCAGAGCTGCGGGCAGCACCCTGTCGGTGATGTCCCACGACGTATTGGCGCCTCCCGGCCGCCGGGTGGTGGCCTGCCAGCGGTCGGCCTGGATACCGGAGCCGGCCCACAGCGTGGGCGGCAGGGCGTGCACGACGGCCGCCGGTCCGGCGGCCGCCCACTGCAGCAGTACGTCGTGCATGCTGCCCCGCCGCCAGGCCGCGCCCATGCCGTCACTGAGGACCAGGACCAGGGTCTGACCGGAAGGGTCGGTGAGCACCGAGGGCGACATCGTGGAGCTGCCCGGGTCGAAGGGGCGCCCGCGCAGTTGTGGCGTACCACCGCCGGTGCGGGTGTCGATGCCGAGTACGCGGAGCGAGCGGAACGCACCGAGGCGCTGCATCGTCGTCCGCAGTTCCGTGGCGAGCCGGTGCCACAGCAGCATGGACAGCCCGTCGTCCACCACCATCACCAGATGGAGCCACCGTTCGCGGGCGGGCCGCATCACGACGTCCGGCAGCCGCGTCTCCGCCAAGGCGGCCGCCGTGGCCCGCTCGTCCAGCTCCTGGCGTCGGCGGCTGGGCTGCTTGACCTTCAGCCGCCGCAAGGCCCTGCCGATCTCCAGTTGCAGCGGCAGGGCCTTGCCCTCGGGCACCCGCAGCGGCAGCGCCGACTTCTCCTTCGGGGGCGGGGGGAAGCGGTCCTGCTGGGGCGGCTCGGGAGGGTCTGGAGAGTCGTACGCTCCCGGACTGTCCGGCAGAGGGTCGCGCAGTGAGGCCGCATGCAGCTCCGGGTCGGCGAGCGAGGACCCACCGGGCTCCTGGGTCCCGCCGGGCCCGCCGCCGTCTCGTCCGGCCGCCACGGCCGTACGGCCGGAGCCCGGCCCGCCGCTCTCCCGGCGCGGGGTGGCCGTGGCCTGCGTCCGGGTCAGTGGCAGCTCTGCCGTATCGGCGTCGCCGTCCGCGGACAGCACACGGGCCAGCCAGAGCACGTCGAGTGCCTCGTGCGGGTCGAGGTCCTGGCCCGCGCCCTTGAGGATCCGCAGGACCGCACCGAGTCGCCGGGCCGGGTCCGTCATGGTCAGACGGCCCCCGTCAACTGGTGCAGTACGGCGTCCAGCAGCCCTTCCGCGTCCAGGTCCACGCCGCCGGCCCGCAGGAACACGGCGTTGAGCAACTGGTCGGTGGCGAGCTCGCCCGGCGCCCTCCGGCGCAGGAACGCCTGGAGCAGGTCGTCGACGTCGAGCAGCGCGTCGGGGCCCAGGTGCGCGGTGACGATCGCGCGCAGCCGCTCCTCGTCCGGCACCGGGAAGTCCAGCCGGATGCAGCGGCGCAGGAAGGCGGGCGGGAAGTCCCGCTCACCGTTGCTGGTGATGACGACGACCGGGAACTCGGTGCACTGCACCCGTCCCCGCTCGACGCTCACGGTCCCCTCGTGATCGGCCGTCACGACGTCGACGACCGGTGTGTCCGCCGGCAGCCGTACCAGCTCGGGAATCTCGAAGACGCCCTCCTCGAAGACCGTCAGCAGGTCGTTGGGCAGGTCCACATCGCCCTTGTCCATCTCGTCGACCAGGAGCACCCGCGGCGTCCCTGCGGGCACCAGCGCGGTGCCGAGCGGCCCCAGCCGGATGAAGCTGCCGATGGAGGGTTCCGTCTCGCCGCGGTCCCGGTTGAGGGTCGTCTCCCGCAACCGTCCGATGGCGTCGTACTGGTAGAGCGCGTCCTGGACGCCGGAGCGGCTGTTGACGGGCCAGCGCAGCAGTTCGCCGAGAGCGAGCTCATGGGTGACGGCCCGGGCGAGCGACGACTTGCCGGTGCCGGCCGGTCCGGTCACCAGCAGCGGCCGGCGCAGATGCAGCGCGGCGTTGACCACGTCGGCGTGCTCGGGGGAGATCAGATACGGCAACGGTGCGGCCGCCCGTTCCGGGGTCGTGAACCGCCGCCACGGGGGCGACGGTGGCATCGTCACGCGGCGTTGCAGGCCGTCGCCGCGGAAGATCCGCCAACTTCCGTTCGGTGCGGGGTTCATAGGCTCTCCTGGGGTTCGGACAGATGCAGCTGCGGTACGGTCCGGTCCGCGTCCGCCCAGGCCAGCACGGGCCGTCCCGGAAAGTCGTGCGGCCGGTGCACTGTCTTGGCGCGGTAGGACCGCACCCCTTCGGGCAGGTCGCGGGTGGTCACCTCGGTCATGTGGTCGACGGCGTGCGACTCCCTGTCGGCGCCCCGGTCCCACACCACCACGGGCACGCCCACGGCCAGACACACCTGGACGATCTCGTCACGCAGCCGCGGCGGTACGTCGACGCTGACCCGGGCGGCGTCGCGCTGGTCCATCAGCGTGCCGTAGACCTCGCGCGGGCTCGCGGCGTCGTCGCTGAACCGCAGGGAGGTGCCCGAATCGACCTGTCGCCATCTTCGGCGCCAGTCAGGGAGGAAACGCTCGTTGCGGCGCAAGAGTTCCGGGCAGTTGACCACGAGCGGGTACTCCGCGCCCAGGACCCCGGGGACCAAGTCGTCGGGACCGAAGCTGTCCCATTCGTCGATCGGGAGGTTCAGCCCGGCCCGGTCCACCAGCGCCTCGACCAGCGGCCGGCGGTCGTCCGGTGCGGCCCGGTACAGCGATTCGAGCACTCTCAGCAGCTCGTGCGCCGCCTCGGCTCCGCTGTAGGTGGCGCCGCCCTCGACGGACAGCCGGCGGGGCCCCGCGCCCTCGTCGCACCACATCCGCAGCCGGTAGCGGCCGTTGTCGTCCCCGGTAACCTGCACCAGGACGCGCAGGGGTGCCGTTCGGGTGCTGAGCGCCCGCGCCCAGTCCTCCGCGTCCGACCGGCGCTCGGCCAGCGCGGAACGGGGAATGCCGAGCCGTCCGGCGACCGCGTCCGCCCAGATCCGAAACCCGGCCCGGGGCGCTGCGGAGCACAGAACGGCGAAGTACTCCATGACGCGCAGCAGCCCGGGAACGCGTGGCCCGCCCGCTTCGGTACGGCTGTCGCCCGGCAGGCTCTCCAGCCGGTCGAGGAGGCCCTCGAGTGTCTCGTCCGACGGGAGCTCGGCGGCCAGCGGCAGCGCCGCCCGTACGGCCTCCGGGAGCCGGGCCGTGACGGGTGCGGGGACGGCGCGCAGCAGGACCCGCAGCTTGCGGTGTTCCCGCGGGGAGAGCAGCTTGGGCGTCCGGGACAGCAGCCCGGCGGCGAGCAGTTGGTCGGCGGCGCCGGGGTCCCCCCGGCGCAGTACCTCTGTCAGCGCGGCCAGTGCGCGCGGGCGGACCACCAGCAGTTCCGCGAACTCCTCGAAGGTGGGTGCCGACCCGTGGCCGCTGTGTCCGAGTCCGCACCGCTCGGCGACGGCCGCCGCATGCTCGCCCCTGAGCATCGGCGAGGGCATGACGGCCTCCAGCAGGTCGACAAGGAGCAGCAGGGCAGGGTCGTCCGGGTCCGCCTCGTGCGAGTCGAACAGCCGGTCGGCGCCCACCGCCCGTAACTCGCTCTGGATGCGCTGCCACGGGATGCCCCAGCTGCGGCGCGCGATGTGCTGCGTGCTGTACGCCGCGGGGCGGCCCGTCGCGGGGTCGACGGGCGGCATGATGTGGGCGGCGACGATGCCCACGACGGCGTGCCCGGTGGCCTCCCACAGGGGGCCGCCGCTGTACGCAGGGCCAATCGGCATGCCGGTCGCCTCGCCGTCGAGGTAACCGATGGTCTCGTCACAGGACTTGACCCGTACGTCGGCGAACGAGCTGCGCAACCCGGTGCTGTGCCAGGCGCGCAGTGCCTGCCCTTCGCTCATGGGCTGCCACCGGGGGGCCGGCGCCTGCTCCTCGGGCGGCGACTCGATCCGCAGGACGGCGAGGTCGCCGAGCCACTCCTGGTCCTCCCGTTCGCGAACACCCGGCGCTCCGTCGATCCGGCGGGGCGGCACCCAGTGGGTGACCGTGGCGTCGTACCGGGTGGTGCTGGTCGCGCCGTGCAGGATCACCTCAACCGGGCGGCCGGGGCTCCGGGCCTCGAACAGGGGTCTGCCCAGTGCGTCGTTGACGACATGGGCACAGGTCAGCAGCTGGTCCGCGGCCAGCAGCACACCGGCCCCTGCCGTCCTGCCGTCGTGGACGCGCAGGACGGTGACGACCGACCGACGCGGATCCGCGGACGCCGGCCCGTGGGTGTCGTGGAACCAGCCCATCCGTCAGGTCCGGGGCGCGGCGGGCTGCCAGGTCGCCGAGACGGTGATGTGCGCCTGCCCGTTCCCGCCGACGATGCCGAGCTTGAGGTCGTGGCCTACCTGGATGCCGAAGGAGACGTTCACCTCCTGGGGCGGGTGCTCCGCGGCGAGAACTGCGTCGTGCACCTCCTCGAGGAGGGTGCTCAGCGGCTGCAGGGTCCGGCGCAGCGTCTCGACGGCGAAGGCCGAGACGGTCTGCCCGCCGCGGGCCACGGGCACGCTCTGCCCCATGCCGTCGGGCAGCTCGTTCGCCGGATCGGCGGCACGGCCGTCGGCAGGCTCGGCACCGGACGGAGCGCCCTGCGCCGGGGCCAGTTCGAAGCGGATGGCGGTGCCGTCGGCGAGTTGGAGCTCAGTAAAGGTGGACACCCTCACATTGTGCCGATCATCCATTGACCAGTACGCGGTTCGGCGGATTTCTCCGGCCGCTCGCGCAGGTCCCGCCACTTGGTCCGGACCTGCTTGTTGAGCCGAAACTGATGGTTCCCGCTCGTTGGTCGGGCGGCTGAACCATCCGTCGCCCACGTCCGGACCGGGCCGCCACGGGCTGGGTCCGATCGACGTCACTCACCGTTCCTGGTCGCGGAGGCCAGGGCTGTTACCACGCTCCGGGTCCAGGAGAACTGGGCCTTCTCCCGCTGTGCCTGGTCGTCGCAAGCGGGATAGCCGAAGGCTCCGTCAGCGCTTTGTTGTCCGATGAGGAACGCGATGGCGTCTCGGGTGATGCGGTGCTGCCGCCATCCGTCATGGACAAGGGTGCGGACGGTGGCTGCGAGCTGGCCGAGGTGGTAAGTCCCTCTGGCTTCACACAGGGTGGTGGCGGCGTGAAGAGGGTATGCGTGGTGCTCGCGTGTCAGGGGCTGCTCGGGGATGACCGTGCCTGGTGAAGGACGGGTGAGGCCGAGGCTGACGAGTCGTTGCACGTTGTCCATGACGTCGGCGGGGACGCTGTCGAGTGAGTCGACCACCGTGGCTGTTGCTTTGAGGAACTCTTCCAGGGAAGGACAGCTGACTTCAGCTGTACGGAGAGCCATGGCGAACTCTCCTGCAATTTCCATGCCTTGTTCCTGCCAGACCTCCGGGTCCGCATCAGCAAGGCTCGCTGCGTAGTGTTCGAGCGCCGGCCGGACAAGTCGGTGTTCCTCGATTGCCGAAGCCCCGACAGCGGCGGCCGTGACTCCGGGCAGTCCGGTACGTGGATCTTGCGTCATGCTCCTGTCGCACAGCCACAGGACGGCGCGCCGGAGCGGCTCCACCAGTACGACGTCCGTTACCGGCAGGCCTGGGCGTGGCTTCGCGACTCGTCGGGGACTCCGTTCCAGCAAACCGGCCAGGGCGGCGACGATGGTGGTGTGGTATCCCTCCGCCCAGTGACGGAAGTCGTCGTTCTCACTCTCGAGTCCGGGATGAATGACGCCCTTGGGTCCGTTCACGCGGCCGTTGTCCTCCTGGACGGATTCCAGGAACCTCCATGCCTGGTCTGCTGCGTCGGAGTCGGTGACACCGAGGCAGAGCAGACAGCACAGCAGCTCCCCGACCAGGTCGGCGTTCGCACGGGCCTCGGCGAGGACGAGAAGTGCTTCCAGGAGTTCGACAGCCTCACCGAGGCTGTATCCGCGGGGCCATACAGGCTCGCGCCGACCGAAGTCCGTGACGTAGAAGATGGTGTGGGTGATGGCGTAGATGTCGCGGTCGGCCATCTTGAGCACGTTCGGACGACGGCACAGGACCGTGAAAGGCAGAACGTCATCCATAGCAGGCAGACCATGCTCGATCCCGCACAGGTGCAGCGTGTGGAGCAGGTCCAGCTGCCGGTAAGGAACCCGCTCGAACGCCGCGGCGTACCCGCCGGCAGCGGCTTGCTGGATGATACGCCGGAATTCAGGGTCGTCACGGCCACAGAGCCGCAGCGCAGCATACGTTCCTGCATACAGCAGGAGGGCGGCTTCGTCCCGTGCGATGAGTTCCCGATAGGAGGGCTGCCGGGCGACGTCCTCAACCTGCTCCAGAATGGCCGCAAAATCGCCGGCAAGAGGAGCCTCGTCAAGGCGGGCGCGAAGCCCCACAAGGAACGCCGTCTCGATCAATGCTTTGCGGGCAAAAAGCACTGTGTCCGGCCGGGCGTTGCGCGGGTCCAGCATGACCCGGCGCGCAGCGAGCCAGGCGACTGCCCGGTCCTCCACCGCGCGCCTTCGAGATGACCGGACGCCGGGATACTCTGTCTTCACTTCGGTCCTCCCGGCAGTCACCTTGATGTGTGGGTCAGCGGTCCGCAGGCGTAGGCGCGGAACCGTCCGCTACCTCGTTGGCGACGACCAGAACGTAGCGTTCCCAGGCCAGCACGTAGCCTGCGACATCGTCGAGCTGGCTGACCTGGCCGACGATGCGCTCCAGAGGAACGCTGAGGTCTACCAGCCCACTGGTCCTCAGGAAATCCAGCGCTTTACGCGCATCAACGGGTGGGGGACAGGACATGAGGAACCTCCCTATTCGGATTCCAGCATTGCCCGTCAACTATCCACCCAGCCAGCAAGATAGCGGAATGCTAAAGCCATAACTCATACTGTCGCATTACTGTTTGGGCCATGCTTCCCTATGCGGTTGCCCTCCGCTCCCGACGCGGGCTGAGGGGTTCCCCGCTGCGTGGGAAGTTCTGATCACTGGTCGGGGCAGGGTGACGGGGTTTCAGGTCTACTTGTTCGGCCGTTGCCTGGTCGGCGTATTACCTCTCCTCGAACCCGATGGGATTGAGGAAGCCAAGGCGTTGCTGGAGGCATCTGGTGTTGCAGAAGCCGTCGATGTACTCGAACAGAGCCAGGTTCGCCCCGGCCCCGGTGGCGAAGGAGGAGTGGGTCTGGTTACCAGACACCCCGGGCCGGTCCTGTCGAAGAAGCCGCCGGTCGGGCCGTCGGCGCCGATGGAGGCCATGCGAACGATCGCGTCCGTGCCCTCTTCGACGCTCTGGGTGCCCTGGTGGCCGTTGAGGTCGGTGGCGGTGTAGCCGCGGTCGACGGCGTTGAACGTGATGGCGGGACAAGCCCTGGCGTACTGCGAGGTGATCATCACCAGGGCGGTCTGGGAGGAGTTGTAGTCCAGCAGCGCCACATGGAACTCGATGCGGTTGGGGTCGGCGGTCGCCGCCAGCGAGCCCAGACCGCTACTGACATTGACGACGACCGGGGTGTCGCCGGCTTCCAGGAGCGGCAGGAAGGCGTGCGTGACGCGCGCGGCGCCGACGACATTGGTGTCGTGCGGCGCCGAGCTTGGCTGGACGGGCCGGCTAAGGAACAAGACCGGCGCCACCGCTCCACGGACCGCACACCGACCTGGTCCACCAGCCGTCCAGACCCAGATCCCGCCCCACTCCACAGCCCCTTCCGTCACCCCCGTCCCCGGTATCCGGGCTGGACGGCGGAGGCGCCGGTGTACAGCGGGCGCGGGGTATCGGCGAAGTACCCCGGCCCGGTGGGCGAACCTCGTACAACTACCGCTTCTGTCGCAGGACGGCATCCACCTCGCCGATGTGGGTGTGCTGCCCGCCGCCCCGGTCAGTCGGTACCGAACTCCATCGCGGCGCGGTCGAGCATCTGGTCGTCGTCGCCCTCGACCTTGCCGCGGGAGGCGATGACCTCGGCGCCGCCTTGCGGCATCGTGCCGATCAGCCCCGTCGAGGCGGCCTGGGCGGCACCGATGAGCGTCGCGTGCGTATTGCCGACGATGCCAAGACCGGCGTACTGCTCCAGCTTGGCGCGGGAGTCGGCGATATCGAGGTTGCGCATGGTGAGCTGGCCGATCCGGTCCACCGGGCCGAACGCCGAGTCCTCAGTGCGCTCCATGGACAGCTTGTCCGGGTGGTAGCTGAATGCCGGGCCGGATGTGTCCATGACCGAGTAGTCCTCGCCGCGGCGCAGCCGTAGCGTCACTTCTCCGGTGACCGCCGAGCCCACCCAGCGCTGCAGCGACTCGCGGATCATCAGCGCCTGCGGGTCGAGCCAGCGGCCCTCGTACATGAGGCGACCGAGCCGCCGGCCCTCGTTGTGGTACTGCGCGACGGTGTCCTCGTTGTGGATCGCGTTGACCAGGCGCTCGTACGCGGCGTGCAGCAGCGCCATGCCCGGGGCCTCGTAGATGCCGCGGCTCTTGGCCTCGATCACCCGGTTCTCGATCTGGTCGGACATGCCCATGCCGTGGCGGCCGCCGATGGCGTTCGCCTCCATCACCAGGTCGACCGGGGTGGTGAACTCCTTGCCGTTGATCGTCACCGGGCGGCCCTGGTCGAAGCCGATCGTCACGTCCTCGGCGGCGATCTCGACCTCGGAGTCCCAAAACCGCACGCCCATGATCGGGTCGACGGTCTCGACGCCGGTGTCGAGGTGCTCCAGGGTCTTGGCCTCGTGGGTGGCGCCCCAGATGTTGGCGTCGGTGGAGTAGGCCTTTTCGGTGCTGTCGCGGTAGGGGAGGTCGTGGGCGAGAAGCCACTCCGACATCTCCTTGCGGCCGCCGAGCTCGGAGACGAAGTCCGCGTCGAGCCACGGCTTGTAGATGCGCAGGTGCGGGTTGGCGAGCAGGCCGTAGCGGTAGAACCGCTCGATGTCATTGCCTTTGAACGTCGAGCCGTCGCCCCAGATCTGCACGCCGTCCTCGAGCATCGCCCGGACCAGCAGGGTGCCGGTGACGGCACGGCCGAGCGGCGTCGTGTTGAAGTAGGAGCGCCCGCCCGAGCGGATGTGGAACGCGCCGCACGTGAGCGCGGCCAGGCCCTCCTCGACCAGTGCCGCACGGCAGTCGACCAGGCGCGCGATCTCGGCGCCGTACGCCGCCGCACGACCTGGCACCGACGCGATGTCGGGCTCGTCGTACTGGCCGATGTCGGCGGTGTAGGTGCACGGGACGGCACCCTTGTCGCGCATCCACGCCACCGCGACGGAGGTGTCGAGGCCGCCGGAGAAGGCGATGCCGACGCGCTCGCCAGTGGGCAGGGAGGTAAGAACCTTAGACATAGGAAGAGTATGCGCTAGAACGCATGATCATGCAACACGGCGGGCGTGGGTGTGCACACAGGAGCCGAGGGCCCAGGTCGCCGGCCTGGGCTCTCGGTGGTGTGCCCCGGCGTCCTGTCTCTGACCCGCACGTCACGCATGCGCACCAGCAGGGCGGCCGCGACCCAGGCAGCCAGGACGCCGAGACCGGCCAGGGATGATGGGCAGACGCTCCAGGCCGGCCGTTGCCTGGACGGCAGGCCCCGTCGGCATTGGGGCAATCTGCTGGAGATGGCGTCTGCCACGCGGGGGCGTCGACCGCATGCGCCACGACCGGGAAGACGTGGAGCAGTCCCAGGAGGAGGCTGATCGCTGTCGCAGCGCCCCGGACCACTGTTGCTGCCGCCGCGATGGCGACCACGTCCTGCCGGAGGGCCGTCCCGGTGAGGGACAGGCGCACGTCGCCCTCACCGCATCCGAGGTCCGGCATTTCACGCTGCGATGATGCCTGCACCGAGTGAGGCGGTTGGGACGATGGTGGGACAAGGAGCAGGCCATCTCCCCCGCGGTGCACAGCATCGTCCCTTCCGCGTGCAGTACGCGACACATGCGGTCCCCCTGCGCAGCCGCGCAACCGCACGCCCCAGCTTGAGCGCGGCGCAGCCGCTCAGCACGCCTGACCCCGCCCCAGGCGATAGCGCGTGGTAGCCGGTCGGGGGCGCAGCCGGGTCCCGGTGAGGTCGGCGGGCAGCGATCGTGATGCCGTCGGGGTGTTCCAGAAACGTGTGAGCGGTGACGGCCGAGAGGCGTTCAGCGGCTGCACGCCCAGCCGTCTTCACGATCACCTGTGCTCGTGACGGCTTCCAGGGCAATGAATCGCCGTCGGAAGGGGAGGCGCTGCGTGTGGTGTGGGCCGCCTCGTGGCCGTCAGACGTCGGCTTCCGCCGTTGCGCCGGTCCAGGTGGCCAGGGCTGTGGTCCGCTGCGAGACGAGCGTATGGGCATCGGACGTTCGGGTGGCCCAGGCGATGTGTCCGTCGGGACGGACGAGGATTTCCGTCACTCCGTTGAGGTCGGCGTGTTCGTCATGTCGCAGGACGGTATGGGCGGTGAGGTGTGAGTTCTGGCCGAGAGCAGGGGCCGGCGAACGAGGGATGCTGCCGGTGAGGTCCAGCAGGAGGAAGCGGCCTCGGACCAGCAGTTCGTGGACCCGCTCCGCCTCCGAGTCGGCGACGGTGAGCCCCACGTCGGGCATCCGCCGCCCTATGAGCGGGTCCGCCGAGGGCTCCGCGGGCGGGTAGGCGGTGCCCAGCGCCGAAATCTGTTCCGCGAGCAGATGGTTGACCTCCCCCAGCTGCAGAAGTTGGTCGAGGAGGGCGCGCAGTGCGGCGGCGGGCCGCTGGTACTGCGGCAGGAGGGTGAGCTCGGCCAGCAGGGTCTGGACTTCGGTGTTCTCGGTAACGGCCCGTCCAGCGGGGCGGCGTTCGGTGTTGTAGGTGTCGAGCAGCCCGACCGGGGCCCGGCCCTGTGCCGTGGCCGCGAGCTTCCAGCCCAGGTTCATCGCGTCCTGGAGGCCGGTGTTGAGGCCCTGTCCGGCCGCGGGGAAGTGGATGTGCGCGGCGTCCCCGGCGACAAGGACACGGCCTGAACGGTAGGTGTCGGCGAGGCGGGTCGCATTACCGAAGCGGGAGAGCCACTGAGGATCCGCCACGGCGCAGTCGGAGCCGCAGATCCGCTCCAGTGAGGTTCGGAACTCCTCGAGCGTCACCGGCTCCTTCGAAGGGATCCGCATCCTGTCAGGATCGATGTAGACGAATCGGGTGAGTCCGTGCTCCAGAGGCGCGATCAACACGCCCTGGGCGCGCGCTGCCTCGAGTGCGGCGGGGTCCGCTCCGACAGCGGCGAAGTCTCCGAGGACCCCCGTCAGTGTCTCGCCCGTTCCCGGGAAGGCGATACCGGCCGCCTGTCGCACGGTGCTCCGGGCGCCGTCGCACCCGACCGCGTATCGTGCCCGCAGAGTCTCGGCGCCGGCGGGCCCGTGCGCCTGCAACACGACGCCGTCGTCATCCTGGCGCAGATCGGTGGTCTCGTACCCACGGCTGATCTCCACACCCAGTTCACCCGCCCGCTGCTCCAGCAATGCCTCGGTGTGAGCCTGGGCGAGGAAGAGAGTGTAGCCGTGCCGCGTGTCCAGCGCGGTGAAGTCCAGCCGGGTCGGGAGCCCGGCGAAGTGCCAGCCGGGCACCGGCCTGCCGAGTGCGAGGAAGCGCGGTGCGAGCCCGCGCATGTCCATCAGTTCCATGCTGCGCGGGTGCAGGGTCAACGCCCGGGAGTCCCGTCGGCGTTCGGTGCGGCGCTCCAGTACCCGGGTGCGTACGCCGGCCAACGCCAGCTCGCAGGCGATCATCAGCCCTGTCGGACCAGCTCCGACGACCAGCACATCGGTGTCCATTCCGAACCTCTCCCATTTAGTGAACAGCGTTCACGTGAACGCTGTTCACTATAATCGGCCCCATGAGCAATCCGTCAACCCCCGCCCGAGGCCGCCCGGCACGCCTGGACCCCGCGGCCACCGTCGAGACCGCCCTCGACCTGCTCGACGAGGCAGGACTGGATGCCTTGACCATGCGGCGCCTGGCCGATGCGATGGGTGTCCAGGCAGGCGCCCTCTACCGCTACTTCGCCACCAAGCAGGACCTGCTGACGGCCATGGCGGAGCGGATACTCGCCGAAGCCCTCGCCCCTGAAGGCTCCACGGACGGAGACTGGGACAGTCGGCTACCTGCCCTGGCGAGGGGAATGCGCGCGGCGCTCCTCGCGCGACGCGATGGTGCTCGCGTCTTCGCCGGAACGCACTCGACCGGCACCCATACCTTGACCTTCGCCGACACCGTGATCGGCGTTCTGCGCGACGCCGGCTTCGACGACGACGCCGCCGCACGCACTCTGTTGACGGTGACCAGCTTCACTGTTGGCCACACCTTGGAAGAGCAAGCAGCCCTGGGTCACCACAACGGCGCCCCGGCGGACGCCAACCGCTTGCGCGAGGCCGTGGCCGACGAAGGGTACCCACACCTGACGGCCACACTGCCCCTGCTCACAGGCTCGGACTTCGCTGCGCACTTCGAGTTCGGTCTTCGCCTGCTCGTGCAAGGACTACGAGACCTGCGACAGCAAGGCTGACGTACGTCGGCCGGGGGTGAGCAGGCGTTCCTGCGATCCCGTCGCAGGGCTGACAGGCCAACGATCCGGTCACTGAGGCGTGCTGATCGTCAATCGCCAGCACAAACGGCTCCCCTCTGAGAGGACGGCGCAGGTGTGCTCAACGCCCGAGTTCGTTGCCGCGCTGCCCGTGACGGTCGTGAGCGCTGCGGAAAGCCAGGTGAGCAGGGACCGCACCGCGAAGGAGGTCTTACCGGTTTCGCTCACCTCCCCATACACCCGACCCAGCTGCACGATGACGAACTCCTCCAGCGCAAGGACGTCCTCAGAGGGCGTTCAGCGAGGTTCTCGCGGGTTCTGGTGGGGGTCATTGGCGGCTGACCGTACGGGTCACGCCCGTGACGATCGTCGTCGCCAGGATCCAGCCGGTGATGATCAGGGTGTACGACAGCCACTGGTGCCGGCCGTCAGGGGCGAACGCCGACTCCTGGCCGAAGTTGATGACCGGCAGGAGCAGGTCGAGGGTGTAGAAGACCGGGTTGAAGTCAGGGGCCTCGTCCGCCTTGATGGGGCGTGGGTGGTCCAGGCCGTACGCGATCGATCCGATCGTCATGAGGGACAGCAGCCAGACGGCCGCGCGCAACGGGCGGAAGCCGTAGCCGACGGTGGCGTCCTGGACGTACCCCCACAGCCGCCCGTACCAGGTGAGCGTGGCGCGTCGGCGGCGCTGCTTGGCGAGTTGGACGAGCCGGGCCGCGTCGTCGTCACCGACGTGACGGTAGGCGGCCGTCAGTTGCTCATAGCCGTACGGCTCATACCGGTCGCCGTCCCGCTCCAGCATCGGAAGGCGGCGTTCGGCCGGCTCGTGCGGGGTGAGTACGGTGTACGTGAGATTGCTGAGATGCACCTGGTCCGGCAGCATCTCCGGTTCAAGGGTCAGGATCTCTATGTGAGAACGCCGCAGATTCAGGGCGCCCTCGATGCGATCGCCCCTGCGCAGCCAGAGTTCACCAATGACACAACTGCTCGCACGCAGTGCCGTGTCGCCCGGATTCGACAGGTGGGCGTGGAGCAGGTCGAGACGGCCCGATATGCGCGAACCTCGGAGCTCGACCCGGCCCTGCGCTCGTACGCACCGCGCCCGTACATGGGCTCCCACGGTGAGGTTCTGCGCGTCCAGCGCGGTGCCATCGGGCTTGTTGAACTCGGCGTCCTGAACGTTGATCCGCCCGGCGACGGAGGCGCCGGTGAGCCGTACCTGTCCGTGTGCGCGCATCTCTGGCGCCCACACGTCGTCCCCGATCGCGGCCTGGTTGAGCTGCAGCACCGGCTCGGAGTCGTCCGGCGCCGTGAACTCCGCGCGTTCCATGAAAAGCGCCCCGGAGATCTGCGCCCCGCCGAGCCGCACCGGCCCCCGCACACGGCAGTCCGTCATCCGCAGCACCCCCTCGACCCGCAAGGTCGCCGAGGTCAAGCCCGGCAGAACGGACTTGCTCAGATTGAGCTGGCGCAGCTGGGCACCGTACAGGTTGGGAACACCGTCGAATTGGCAGTGGCTCAGCCGGATGGCGGCGTCGATCGTGGCGTACTTCAGGTCCAGTACGCCGGTGATCCGCGCCCCCGTGATCTTGAGCGCGGCGATCTCCCCCTCCTCCTGCGGAGCCTTGAGCAGCAACGCCCGCAGCACACTCGCCCGTACAGTCCGCTCGGCGCCCCACGTGTTGCCGAGCGCCGGATCCTCGTTCTCGGCGGCGCGGAAGTCCACGGGCTCGCCTCGCGGAAAGGCCCGCCATACACGCACCTCGGCAGGCGTCAGATCGTTGGTCTCGCTCACGCCGGGACTCTGACGTGCTGCGTTCGAGCTGTCAACTGCCGTTGTGAGCAGGGTGATCTGCGCACCCAGCCGCTCGGCGGTCTCACGGACGAGCTGCTGCCGGTTGTCGATCGTGTCCAGGCGTTGCCTCATCAACGCTCCCGCCGGTTCGGGGATGACGGGGCTCCTCCGGGATTTCCGCCGGATCAACCCCACGCAACGACACGAACCCCGGCCCTGAACACGACGACGGCCTGCACAACCCCAACGAGGTCGTACAGGCCGTCGTCACGCAGGCCTCCCGATTCACCGACAGCATGCGCTCCTGGTCGGGGCCTTCCTCGTACGGCCGGGGCCTACTCCCCGGCTTCCCACAGCGCCTTGAATCGCTGGACACGCTTGGACACCCGGTCGGCACGCAGGTCCATGATCGTCTTCGTGTTCACGCCGCGCAGGTCGAAGCCGATCTCGTACGACAACGACTCGTCGAAGACGATGAAGTCGTTGGTCTCGTCCATCCGGGCGATCGGCGAGAGTTCCGACAGCGCGAGGACGCGTACCTCGATCCCCAGGCTCTGCTGGTTGTCGCAGAACTGCTGGAGTTCGGGGCTGTTCTGCTCGGGCGTCTCCACAATGAACAGCCGCCGGATCCGCACCTGCCGCTCCTTGACCGCGTCGCGCTGCGCCCGCAGATACCGCTGACCCAGCTCGCTCGGCCAGAAGTCGCGGTCCACGGAGGTGCTGGTGGCGTCGATGGTCGTGGCGGCGCAGTGGGTGAGGCTCACGATCCAGTCGTGGTCCTCACCCTCGTAGTCGACGAGCTTCTGGTTGAGGTTCTCCATCAGCGTGGTGAGCCTGCTGATCTCCTCCCGCGCGAAGGCCTGCATGATCGCGGGAGCGCTCGACCCGACCTGGGTCGCACTGCGTACCAGGCGGGTGACTCCGTCCGGCGGCAGCGCCGACCGGTCCACCAGGCCGAAGAGTTCGGTGACCTCGTTGATACGGGCGAAGCCGCGGGCGACCAGCCGCCGCATCTCGGCGTTGTGATCGGTGAGGGTGCCTTCCACCCCGCCGAGCCGCCGCTCGAAGTCGATCATGTACTGGATGATCAGCGCCGCGCCTCCCAGAAAGATGGAAGCGGTCAGTTTCCACACCTCGGGCTGATCGGTGATGTTCGTGAGGAGGTACGCCGTCCCGCCGATGAGCGCCGTGATCAGCGTCTTCAGCAGGAACGGTGGTAAGCCCAGCGGTCCGGAGGTGCTCCCCGAGCCTTGCGTTCTCGACGATCCGTCCATATGTCTGAATCCCCCCGTTGGGATCGTGCGCGTGTCCGCCCGTCAGCGGCTTGTCAGGGCATCGCGCTGCATGGGAATGGCCTGCAGGGCAAGTTGGTCCCTGATCCGCTGGACCAGGGTCTGCCACTGCCGGGTGAATCCCGGTTCCCGCTCCAACACCTCCCACAGCGGGCCCAGAGTCCGGTCCACGCGAGCTTTCGGCATCCACAGGTGCAGTAGGTGATCGACGGCCGGACGCAGCGCTATGACAGCGTCGCGTCCGTCGACCGACCCGAGCCGGCTGCGCTCGACCATCCGTACGAGGGTCGTGAGCAGCCAGTCGTGCAGGGCCAGGTCCTCGCAGAGTCCCGCGGCGGCGGGTCCCGTAGCCGCCGGCAGGCGCAGCTCCAAGGTGCGCAGCCCGTCCTCGGCAAGGGTGAAGCGTTCGATCGAAGGGCCCTCGCCGTCCAGAGCTTCCAACGCGACCCAGCGCAGCCGAGTGCGCTGGGACTTGAAGGGTGCCCGCTGGTCGAGCAGTTGATGCCTCAGGACCTTGCCGAGCAGTCGTTCGGCGATCGCTCCGACGTCCAGTTCGCCGGGCTGCCGGGTCGGGATCAGGAATCCGTCGGCGACCGCCCGGTCGGACAGCTTCCCGAAGGGTTCGACCACTCCCGGCCGGGCCAGGTAGTGGCCCCATGGCTGCCGCTGGTCGGGTCCGGAGGCCGGGGACCGGAAGAGGGCGCCGGACTGAAGGACGCGGCCCCCGGTGAGCACGGCACGGGCCGAGACGGTCCCGACGGCCCGGATCCTGGCACCGGAGGTGGTGGGCAGCCGGCAGTCCACGCCGGTGAGCACGTCCGCCGAGACGGCGTAGGGATTGGGGCGTTCGGAGACCCGGACCCGTTCGTCGGCGCGCAACCGCAGCAGGTCGGCGGCGGCGCGGCCGGGCAGCGACTGTGAGTGCTGGAGCAGACAGGTCCGCACCTCCCCGCAGGCCAGTACCAACTCCATGGTGTCCCCCGGGACAGTCATGTCAGGGTCCTGCGTAGAAGACGTAGGAGGCACGGTCCGCGATCTCGTCCGGGACCGCCATGCCCTCGCGGGCGGAGCGCTCGGCGACCTGACGCAGCGCGCCCGGGTCGGCGTCGACCTGGTCGAGGATGACCCGGACGGCGTGCTCGACGGGCAGGAACCGGGACGGCAGTACGGAGGCGGTGCGGTACGCGGAGAAGGGTGCCGCCGTGGCGTTGAGCTGGACGAGCGACGGCAAGTCGTCCCACTGGCTCGGGAACGCACCTCCGGACCAGGGCCGGGGCCGCAGCACGGGCTCGCCGTGGTGCCGCAGCAGGCCGAGCCGCGCCAGCTGCCAGACGGCGGCGAGGAAGGGGCAGGACCAGGTGCGGCGGTCGTTCCGGTTGTCCCACAGCTCCACGTCCACGAAGACGGAGTGGCGGCGGGCCGCGGTCTCGGCGGGGGGCCGCCAGGACGGGACCTGGGCCATGGCCTCCAAGGTCCCGGCGTCCGGGCCGCGTTCGCCGTTGGCGAGCCAGCCGGTCTCCCCGGCCGGCGGCCGGGAGCCGTCGCTGCCGGTGGGCGGTGACTCGACGAGACGGTGCTCCACGGCTTCGGCGACGCCGATACCGTCGGCGACGGCGCAGCCGGACTCACGGGCCAGGTAGTCGATCGTCAGCCCGGCCTTCTCGGCCTCCGCGAGCAGGGTCGGTACGAGTTCGGCGGGCGAGGAGAAGCGGGTGAAGTAGTCGTCGATCAGGAAGCACGTGCTGATCCTGGGCTGCCGGCCGCCCACCGCGGCGGACGCGCGTACCGCGTCTGCCCAGGGCCGTACCCGGGCGAAGTGCTCGCGCAGCCGCTCCGGGCCGGCTTCGAAGTCCTCCATGTAGAGGTGGCCGAGTTCGAGGGAGACATGGGCGAGCGGCACGGACTGCGTGCGCGGTTCCGCGGCGGTCTCCCGGAACACCGCTGCGGACATGCCTCCGGAGAGGGCGTCCGGACCGGCACTCGGCACGGCTTTGCCCGTGGTGTCCGTCATCGCTGCCCCCACGCGTCGTCGTCGGTCAGCCGGGTCGCGAGGTCTTCGAGTGCCTGCCGGGTCTCCATGTTCGCGACCCGGCTGGCGAGGACGTCCTCGTCGGTGATCAGCTGCTCGCGCCACTGGAGCACGGGCTCCAGCGGCACGGCCCCCAGCACCCGGCTGAAGCCGATGTCCAGTTCGGCCGCGAGCTTGTTGAGGTCCTGGTCGCACTTGCGCATCCACGCGGACTGCGCGGGCGGCACCTGGGACCACAGTGCCGACTCGGGGTCGGGCACCGCGGCCCGTACGAAGCGGATACTGCCCCGCAGCCGGTCCTCGTCATGTCCGCGGGCCACGCCGCCGGCGATGATGCCCCGCGTACCGAACACCAGCCCGGCGGCGGCGATCACATGCTGCCGGGTCCAGCGGTGGTAGACGAGCCAGCGGGCGTCGACGTCCCGCAGTTCCGGCCGTGAGGTGGCTTCGAGCACCATGTCCGTCGCATAACTGCGGCCCGCGCTCAGATCGACCACGACCAGGTCAAACTCGCTGTTCAGCCGCAGGAACAGGTCGACGCACCGACTCAACGCGTCCTTGCCGACGGCGAATTCGCCCCCGCTGCGGTCGCCGGGGAGGAGCACCAGACTGCCCGAGCCGGTCGGCCGGTAGCGCAGCACCTCGTGCTCGGTCTCGGCCCATACGTCGATCCGTACCGGCTCGGTGGCCTTGCCCTGGAGGTACGAGTGGAGACCGCCCTGCTCGATGCCGCGCAGCGCGCTCGGAACGTCGAAGACCGCGGCGGCGGTGGGTGATCCGAAGTCGAAGTCCAGGTAGCAGACATCGTCTCCGGCGAGCGCCCTGCGGTAGGCGACATTGGCGCTGGTGACGGAGCGGCCGGTGCCTCCCTTGTCGGAAGCGGCGAAGACGAGCACCGTTCACACTCCCCGGGAGGCGGTATGCCTGGCCAGCGCCAGGGTGTCCAGTTCGCCGAGC
Organism: Streptomyces sp. NBC_01142; assembly: GCF_026341125.1. Taxonomy (NCBI): domain Bacteria; kingdom Bacillati; phylum Actinomycetota; class Actinomycetes; order Kitasatosporales; family Streptomycetaceae; genus Streptomyces; species Streptomyces sp. NBC_01142. Next base: position 3,606,799 of record NZ_JAPEOR010000001.1, on the reverse strand, counting down.
ACGTCCAGGGTCAGCGCGACGGCCGTACCGGGCTGGTCGTCGAGAAGGAGCCGGGCACGGCGGAGTTTGACCTCGACGCTCTTGAGTGCGATGCCGTGGGAGCCGTCGGCCTGGGAGGTGGGTTCCAGTTGTTCGTTGCCGAGGAGGTGCGTGGCCTCGCTCAGCAGGGCGGCGGCGAGGGTGGCCAGTTCGGCGCTGCGGATCGGCGGCTGGGTGTAGAGCTGGCGCGCGGCGACCATGCACTCAGTGACGCGCTCGGTGATGCTCCACGACAGCGGGCCCTCGTTGGGCGGCGCCTCGGGATAGGCGGCCTGGATGTGGTCCCACAGGCCGGCGCCGTCGCCGTTCCTGATCCGGCGGATCCAGACGTGGTCGAAGATCCGTTCGGCGAGGCGGAGCAGCCGGTCGTGTGCGGATATGTTCCGGGACAGCGCGCAGAGCTGGATGCTCCGCTTGAGCAGCTGTGCCGAGAAGTCACCCATTGTCCACTGCATCGGAGGTCCGATGGTCTGGCTGCCCTGGAGCGGCAGCCGGACACCGGGCTGATGCAGTCCGATGGCCGGGTCGTTCTGGGTCATACGGCTGGTGATACGGCCCCGCTCGGCGAGGCGTTCCATGATGCCGACGGTACGGGTGAGGTCGTCGTCGGTGGCGCGGCGGCGCACGAGGTCCTGGACGAGGATGGCGGCGACGGAGAGCGAGAAGTACTCGGACTCCAGCCGCTGTCCCGTCGTACGCCAGGGGATGTCCTCCAGCGGCCAACTGCCGTCGCCGAACCGGGCGATGCCCGACCAGTACTGCTGGGTGACCTCCCAGCGCAGTCGTAACGCCTCGGCCAGCCGCTGCTGTTCGGTATTGAGCAGACCGAGCGTGAGCGTGCGGTCGGAGAACAGGTCCTGGATGCCGTCGAGGGCGACCACGGTGAAGTAGAGGTACGGAATGGGGTCCGCGACCCCGTCCGGCTGCGGGCCGATCGGCTCGACCGTCTCCACCGGCGGGGCGTCCCGCACCAGGCTCCAGGCCCAGCCGATCTCGAAGAGCTGGTTGTCGTCCTTGATGCGGTCGGCTACATCGACACCGAGGATGAAACTCTCGCTGACCGTGGCGCGCAGCGCCTTGAACCGGCGCTGGAACTGCTGGAGGACGATCCGCTCGGAGATCTGTCCCTGGCCGAGGAGCTTGCCGAGGGTACGGCCCTGGGGCTCCTCGGGGTCGAAGACGTTCACGGTGAACGAGCGCAGCAGGCTGACCATCGCGGCGGTGAGCCGGGTCTCGGTGGCGGTCTTCAGCTCGTCGATCAGGGCCCGTACCTCGGCGCGGCGCGTCTTCGTCTCGTAGACCTTGAGGAAGCCGAGGGTGGCGAGGGAGAGGGTGATCGACATCGAGAAGGAGTCGACGACGCCCAGTTCCCGCTGCTCAGGGGTGAGGTCCTGCTCGGGATCGCCGGAGATGAAGTAGTTACCGCCCGCGAAGCTCGGCCTCTTGTCCTCCGCCGCGTGGGTGCGCATGAACTCCGCGAGGGCCGTGACGAGCTTGCCGGGGAGTTCCAGACGCCCTCCGACGTTCTTCAGCGCCGACTGGACGTCACGTTCCGTCGTGTCCGGGTCGTCGAGCCGGAACGCCGGGATCTCGGTGGCCGGATACATGAGGCAGAGCAGACGTTCGGCATCCGCGACACTGCTCCTCCCGCCCCACTCGCCCCACTCCCATTCACCGTCCTCGAACGAGTGGCGTGCAATTGCCTGCCAGATATCCAGCAGATGCTGGCGTGGCTTGATCTGCATCCCCATATCCCTTGTACAGGCCCCCGTGCCATAAGTCGGGAAGCGATCATCAGTTGTTTTTCAGATCACTCGGTCCCCCGTCGGCCACCCGGCCGCCGGTTATGCGGAATTGCGCCGACCGCAGGCCACGATCATGCCTTCGTAGCCGGGCCGCAGCGCGCCGCCAGGCATGCCGATGGACGCGATCCTGACGTCCCCCTCGGCGTACGGGACCACGCTGTCCCGGACCTCGGCCGCGGTCACGCTGCACGCCGGGAAGAACTGCTCGCCGACCTTGTATCCCCGCGACCCCTCCATGAAAGCGGCCGCGAAGGGAGCTCCCGGCGCCAGGGCGTGCATGAAGCGCTCGACACCGGTCTCGAATTCCTGATGGGACGTCGACATCGACTCGGCGACGAAGAACATGGTCCCCATGGACCACCGCCCCCGGTAGCGATCGAGGGAGAAGAGATCGCCCTGTTGGACCTCGACGGTGCGCCTGAACCTGGCCCGCGGTTCCTCGTCGCCGGGCAGGTCGCGGTAGGCGTCCTCCTCGCACAGCACGTCCCAGAAGTCGTTCCAGTGCGCGTCGTAGTGAGGGCGCTGGCCTTCGAGGTACTCGACGTTGGCGGCGGAGCGTTCGAAGAGGGTGATGGCGTCGCACCAGGGGAGCATGGAGAGGGCGGGGTAGAGGTTGGCCCCAGCGCCCACGTCGATCCCGAGGACAGGACCGCCGGACCGCCCCGTCCCGGTCGCTCCCGCCTCCCCGGATCTGCCCGGCCTCTCACGGAAGTAGTCGCTGAAATGGTCCCGGACCATGTGCAGGATCTGCGCGTCGTCGGATCGCAGAAAGCGATAGTTTCGATCAACGTAGGCAGCGGAGTCGAACAAGTCCCAGGAAGCCTCGGCATTCAGCTCCTGCTGGACTTCTCGCGATTTCCCGTCCGCGACGTCGGGCGACCTCAGATCCATCTTTCAATGATAGGGCCACAACTCCCTCCCCGTCCCGCGTTGTGCCTGCCTTGTGAGTGACCGCGCGCGAACGAGGGCGCACGGGGGGCGCACTGCGGCGTGTATGCATTTCCGTCCTGATCCTGCCTTGAACGGCCAGGTCGGGCGGGTGATGCTGGTCCGATCCGGCAGCTGTCGGCACCCCGACGGACCGGACGCACGCCGCTCCACTCGTGTCACCCGTACGAGCCCATGTCACCTTGACCACCTCTCGAGGATGCGGCATGACTTTTCTTCCCCGCACCGACACCGGCACCGACGACGGCCTCGCCTCACGCGTCCCCGTTCCTGTCCCCGCCCCGATGCGTTTCGCCGGGCCGGACGGCCGGCTCCTGCGGCTGAGAGCGGTCACCGAGGAGGACCTGCCCGAACTGCACCGCCTGGACAAAGAGATATTCCAGGAGGAGGCGTACCCGTACTTCGTACTGAGGCAATTCTATGACCTCTACCGGGACGACCTGTTCGTGCTGGACGACGGCAGGACGTTCCACGGCTACGTACTGGCGGGCACCAAGCCGGACAAGAGCCGCAGTTGGATACTGGGCCTGGCCATACACCAGCAGCGGCGAGGTCATGGCCTCGGCCGGTGGCTGATGGGAGAGGCACTGCACCGGCTGCGCGCGGAGGGGGTCGGCGAGGTCTGGCTCACCGTGGAACCCGCCAATACCACGGCCATCAAGCTCTACGCGGCAATGGGCTTCACCCGCCTCGGGCATCGCGACGACTACTTCGGCCCCGGCGCCGACCGGCTGCTGATGACGCTCCCGCTGATGACCGACGGGCTGACGGGCTGACGAGCCCGCGTTCGTGGTCCATCGCTGACCGGGGCGCCCGGGCCGGCCGACGACCTCTCGGGCCGCGCTGGTCCGTGGCTGCAGTGGTGAGCCGACGCCGGTGGCCGCAGGCGCGTCCACCTGTTGGGTGGACCAGCCGGTGCCGAGCCCGTCACGGTTCGTCGTCCCGGCGTGATTCCGCGAGCACACCGGCCCGGCCGTCGCCGGCGCGCCGGGCGTAGAGTCGGCCGATCGGCTCGCTGCTCAGTCCGTGCAGCACAATGCTGAACATGACGGTGATCACCATGACCTGGGCGATGAAGTCCGCGCTGCCGTCCGGCAGATCGATGACCGCGAGCGACCCGAACACGATGGATGTCACGCCTCTCGGGCCCATCCAGCCCAGGAACAGTTTGTCCGCCGTCCTCAATCCCGTCCCCGTGAGCATCAGCAGGACGGGAAGCATGCGGACCACCGTGACGGCGAGCAGCGCATAGAGGATGACCGAGACCTCGAAGCCGCCCCAGAACGCGTTGTTGACGATCTGTCCGAACAGGAACCAGAGCGCGAGGGTCATGAGGACGACCAGGTCGTCGGTCATCTCCACCGTGCTCCCAGGAAGCCGCCGCACGGCCGGGGCGAAGCAGATACCGGCCACGAAGGAGGCGACGAACCCGTTCCCTCCCAGAGCACCGGACAGGGTGTAGGCCGCCACCGGGACGGCGAGCATGCCGAGCCTCATCGCCGACGGCTGGGTCCACCCGTACGACCACGATGTGCGCAGCAGCCAGCCGGCCGCACCGCCGACGGCCAGGCCTGCGGCGAGGGCCCACGCGGCTGCCTCGACCGCTGCCAGCAGCGCGTCCGCGTAGTCGGCATGCGCGCCATGTGATTCGGCAGCGACGGCAATGCAGAGGAGAAAGACGGGCGAGATGATTCCGTCGTTGAGGCCCCCTTCGACGTTGAGCACCTCACGCAGCCGGGCCGGGATTCTGTGGTCCCGGACGACGGCCGCTGTGGGGGCCAGATCCAGCGGGACGACGACGGTCGCCAGGACCGCCAGCAGCCAGCCCGACTGCCCGGGAAAGATCAGGTACCCGGCCAGGAACGCGGCGCACAGGGTGAGCGGGAGCGCACCGGCGAGCAGGCGCAGAACCAGGCCCTTCTCCCGCCCGAGGATTCCGCCGGGAACCTCGATGGCGTCCACGAAGAGCAGCAGGGCCAGGACGACTTCCACCGCGTGCTCGAACACGGCCGTGTCGAGATCGAAACGAAGCGGGGGGTCCGATCCTCCGGTCAGCGCGATACCCGCCACCATCATCACGATGGGCGCGGTGATACTCCATCGCGAAAGCCGGTGCGCGAGAAGCGACCAGACGAACAGAATTCCCGCGATGACCGCGACAGCAAGCATGCCACCCGCTTTCCTGCTCTGAGCGCCCCCGCTCTCGCACCGAGCTTAGGCGGGGAGTGCACGCAGTCGTTGCCGACGCTGCCGAGGAATTCGCCCATTGCTCATGTGACCCGGGCACTCCAGGAGCCGAAGCCCACCTCACAGAGAGCTGAGGAACTGGCGATGGTGCTCGGTGCAGAGCGGGAGCGTCTGCTACTGGCGCGGTCCACGTACTGCTCGCGGCCGGGGCGCAGGCCAGTGGGCCACGGCATCCCTACTCCCCCGAGCTCGCGTTACGTCCCGGTGGGCTGGTCAAGATCGGCACCTCTCCGCTGAGAATCAAAGGAATCGGTGACGACGGGCATGTCATCTCCGCCGAGTTCTCGGCGATGGTCGTGCCGCTCGGGGCGTACATGAACGCTTCGGTTGACCGAGATCCGGCACGAACAGATCATGGCGAGATGACGGACCGCCTCTCTTCCGCACTGCCAACCGTGGTGCGGCTCAAGGAATATACGAAGACCGACCAGATCGAAATCCTCGGCGACAGTGCCGATCCCTTCGGCGTGGCAGACGCCGGCTTGACGTGGCTGCCCAAAGAGGATCATTTCGGTGTCAGGCGGAAGGGCCGCCTCGTCGCACACGCCGGTCTGCTGCGGTTACCCATATCGATCGGCGGAACCGGCACACAGGTCGTGGGCGTCGGCGGGGTGGCTGTCGCGCCTGATCTACGGGGGCACGGACTGGCACGGTTGGTCGTATCGGCGGCCCTGGACCACGCACGCACCATGGGGCCGCAGCACGGACTTCTCTTCTGCCGGCCGCCCCTCGTCCCGCTCTACCAGCGACTCGGCTGGCGAACGCTTGAGCAGGACGTCCGCGTCGAGCAACCCGAGGGACCCGTGATCATGCCGCTGCGGACCATGTGGACGCCACTGCACGCCCGGGCGAATTGGCCTACTGGAGCGGTACGCCTGCTCTCGCTCCCCATGTGACCGATGGCTCCGGTGAGTGCCGTCCCCGGCCCGACGGCCCTCACCGGTGTCAATGGCTGAGCACGGGTTCGGCCGGCTCGGGCGCTCACCGGCCCAACCCAAGCGCCCTCCGACCACCTCCCGTGAACTCGGCGGAGGGGAGCTGAGGTGCCGTTGGAGGTGGTGAAGCTTCTCCGGCCAGAGCTGGGACCGGACGAGGTCTGCGTCGTCAGGACGGCCACCACCCGCCACTCCAGGCCTGCAAGCCCTTCACCCGCTGGTCGATCCGCAAGCTCGCCGGGCACCTTCGGCGCACGCCGAAACGGCATCGGCCGGTCAGTCCAGGCTCGGTGGCGTCCAGTCGGCATGCCGCAGGATCGTGCGAACGGTCGCGCCGGACGGAGCCAGCCGGAGAGCGGTGTTGCGCACAGCGATGGCCAGCGGGTGGGTCAGTTGCTGGCCCATCCGCCCGGCCTGGCGAGCGGCGCGGGCGACGGACTGACTGCGCGGGCGGCGCTCGGTGTCGTAACGGGTCAGCGCCGAATCCACGGTGCGTTCGGTGGCGAGCGCGCCGGCCAGTGTGGCCGCGTCCTCCAGTGCCTGGCAGGCTCCCTGGCCGAGGTTCGGGGTCATGGCGTGGGCCGCATCGCCGAGGAGGACGATCCGGCCCGCCGTGAAGGTGGGCAGGTCAGTGGCCAGTTCGTTGATGTCGTGATGCAGGACGGCATCGGGCCGGGTCGCCTCCAGCAACGCGGGGATCGGGGCGTGCCAGTCGCCGAACCGGCGGCGCATCTCGGCAAGGGCGTCCGAGTGCCGTACGCCGACGGGCGAGTTGAGGACCGCGTGCCACTCGGCCCGGCCGTCGGCGAACGCGATGTGGCCGAACTCGGCGCCTTTCCCCCAGGTCAGTTCGAAATCGGTGCGCAGGTCGACGGGGCGCTCGGTGATGGCGCGCAGGACCGTCGATCCGCTGTAGGCGGGGCCGGGGTGGTCGGGGAACAGCCGGGCGCGCAGCCGGCTGTTGACTCCGTCGGCGGCCACGACCAGATCCGCGTCGAGGACGGTGTCGCCCAGGGGAATGCGCACCCGGGCGGGATCGGAGTGGTCAACGGACGTCACCTCGGCTCCGACGACCACGGCCTCGGCCGGCAAGGCGGTGCGCAGCAGGCGGTGCAGCACGGCACGGGGGATGCCGACGATCGGCGTGCCCAGTTCGCGCTCGAGCGCGGCTCCGTCCATCCGGGCAAGCCAGCCGCCGCCAGGGGTGCGGGTGCCCCCGGTGTACTGGGGCCGTGCGGCCGCGCGTACGGCCTCGCCGACGCCGAGAGCATCCAGGGCGCGGAGACCGTTGGCATGCAGGGAGATGCCCGCGCCCGCGTCGGCGAGGACGGGGGCGCGTTCGACGACCGTCACCTCCCAGCCGATCAGGCGAAGCCCGAGTGCAGCGGACAGCCCCCCGATTCCTCCGCCGACAACCACCGCACTGCCACCCATGCCAGTTCCCTTCGTCTGTCCCCGCCACGATCTTCTACAGGTGTAGAAGGAGAGTACTCCGCTCACCTACAGGTGTAGAAAGGGGGGATGTCCACCGATCGACGTACCGTCCTTGCCGATGCGGCCATCAGCGTGCTTGCCGAGGCGGGGATGCGAGGCCTGACCCACCGCGCCGTGGACCGGGCTGCGGACATGCCGCCCGGCACCACGTCCGCGTACCACCGCACCCGCCAGGCGCTGCTCACCGCGCTCGTCCGACGCCTGGTCGCACTCGACCAGGCGGAACTCCAGGGCGTGGGGACACAGACGCCAGTGCCGGAGAACGCCGATGAACTGGTGGCCGGGATCACCGCCCTCGTTGAGCAACGGCTCAACGGAGACGGACGAAGACGCTCCCTCGCGCGTTATGCGTGCGCTGTCGAAAGCGTGCACCATTCCGAGCTGCGAGAAATTCTCGTACCGCGCGAGAACGCGGCGCGAGAAGCCGTACGCAGCTTCCTCACCGCGCAAGGCGTTGCGGATGTCGAGGCCCGCACGGTCACGTTGCTGGCCTGTGTGGACGGTCTGGTTTTCGACCGTCTGGTGGGCGGCGGAAGCGTGTCCGGGGAGGAGATCCGCGGGCTGGTGGCGGCTGCACTGCGATAGCCCGCCCCCGTGCCGACGCTGGGACGGGTGGACCCCAACGGTCAGGGACACCGCACGCGACGAAGCTCTCGCGGGCCCGTGCGACTCCTCGCGCTGCCGGCAGGCGTCTCATCACCCCTGCCACCGCCCCGTCCGGGCGGACAGCGCCAGTACGAAGCAGCTGCCAGGGTGGTCGCGTTCTCGGTGGTGATGACGGTTCTGGTCATGGTGTGTCCTTGAAGGGGTGTGTGCGGAGCGATGCATACGCCCGGTCCACCAGGCCTGTCGTTCCGGGCCACGGGGGTCGTCGACCTGAGTCCACTCTGCGTCGATGCGCATCGTGGCCCGGCGCTCGCTTTCGTACGGGCCCCAGCCGGGGTTGCTGAAGCGGCTGGACGTCTCCTGGATGCCGGGGAGGCGTACTTGGCACAGGAGTTGAGAACTCGTCGGCACATGCGCGGCCGACGCGTGCGCTTGGCTTCGAGCGGTGCTGCCGCGTGTGACGGCTTCCCCCACTGCCACAGCTGCAGGACGGCAGGGGGCAGGAAGGCGCCATTCGGTCACCGTCCGGACGCCCGGGGGGTGGTGGCCTGCCGGCCGAGGGGCACCAGTCAGCCGGCGACGGCCGCCCCCAGCTGCTCCCGGTGGGCCCGTGCCGTGGCCATCAGCCCGTCGAGTGTGTCCCGGGTCCGCAGGAGGTCGGCGATGTGCGTGGAGAGTCGCTCGCGCTCCTGCGCCAGCCGCTCCAGTGCAGAGTCGGAGTTCTCCTCGCTGGGCGCGTCGACGCAGGGCAGCAGTTCGGTGATGGTGCGGCTGGACAGACCCGCGGCGTACAGCCGCTGGATGAGCGCGACCCGCTCGATCTCGACGTCCGTGTAGTGCCGCTGCCCGCTGGGGCTGCGGGTGCTGGTGAGCAGACCCTGCTCCTCGTAGTAGCGCACGGACCGGATGCTGACTCCGGCCCGTGACGCGAGTTCCCCGATCCGCACGAAGCCCTCCCGGCCATGTTCTGCGTCACAGGGCTTGCCTCTGACATCAGTGTGAGGTTTTAGCGTAACTGCCATGCCCGACGTACGGGCGCTGCGGATCGCGAAGGAGTCCTGACGTGACGACCCTTTTCACCAGCTACCGGCTCGGCGGCCTGACACTGCCCAACCGGGTGGTCATGGCTCCGATGACCCGAGTACGGGCCGCCGCCGGCGGTCTGGCGACGCCGTCGATGGCGGCCTACTACGCTCAGCGGGCCACAGCAGGGCTGATCGTGAGCGAGGGGGTGCAACCCAGCACGATCGGACAGTCCAACCCGGGGACACCGGGACTGCACACCGACGCGCAGGTCGACGCATGGCGCCCGGTGACCGCCGCCGTCCACGCCAACGGCGGACGGATCTTCGCCCAGATCATGCATGGCGGCCGGGTCTCGCATCCCGACACCACCGGCATGCAGCCGGTCGGGCCCTCGGCCGTCTCCGCCGTAGGCGATGTGTTCACCCCGACCGGGCCTCAGCCCGCTCCGGTGCCGCGCGCTCTGGACACCGCCGAAGTGCCCGAGCACGCGCAGTCGTACGCCCGGGCCGCCCGCCGCGCCGTCGATGCGGGCTTCGACGGCGTGGAACTGCACGGCGCCAACGGCTACCTGATCTCGCAGTTCCTCTCGTCCAACGCCAACCTGCGCACCGACCGCTACGGAGGCCCGGTGGCCAACCGGATCCGCTTCGCCGTCGAGGCCGTCGCCGCCACCGTCGAGGCCGTCGGCAGCGCCAGGACCGGCATCCGGCTCTCACCGCACGGGACGTTCTGGGGAGTCGAGGAGACCGACGTCCTCGAGCTCTACACCGCGCTGCTGACCGAACTGGCCCGTCTTGAAGTGGCCTACGTGCACCTCGAGGCCACCGCCGACGAAGAGGTGCTCCTCACCCTGCGCCGGGCATGGCCGGGCACCCTCGTCGTCAACCCCGTGGTTCCGATGGGGCCCAAGCAGACCGGCCGGGACGACGCCGACCACTGGCTCGCGCTGGGTGCCGACCTCATCAGCTTCGGCCGCGCTTTCATCGCCAACCCCGACCTGGTCGAGCGGCTTCGCGGCGGGCTTCCGATCGCCCCCGTCGACGAGGCCACGTACTACCAGGGCGGTGATGCGGGCTACCTGACCTACTCGGCCCACCAGTACGCGGCTTGACTCCGACCCGCGGCGAATGGGCCGACGTGCGGGCGGAACCGGCGCGGGCATTGGTGCTCAGCCGGCACCCGCCCACGCTCGCCCCTTGCACGCGTTGAACGGTCTGACGGGAAAGGCCGGTTCGAAGCCCGCTCAGCCCGTCGGCGGGCCCGTACGCCTTCTGTGTGCTGTGCCATCAAAAGTTGAGCAAGTGTCATCCAACTCTGAATGACGTTGCAGCGCGGCGTCTCGGCGTGACTGGGCTTCGAGCGAGCAGGCAGGCCCCGACAACGAGTTACCACTTGGAGTGGGCCGGCCGAACGCAGTGCACGCAGCGGTGCCCGCCACGGCCGAGGACCGGGCCGCCTCGCGCAGGGACTGCTGTCCCGGGCGGCTGCGGTCACATGCTGCGGCGCTGCTCGTGGACGGCCTTCATCAGGTCCTCGATGGCGGACTGGGTGTCGTGGTCTCGCGCGTCATCGATTGCTTCGAGAGCGGCGGCCGCGGCCTCACGAATGTGGTGGGGAAGCCCGTCGGCGGCCGTGAGACGGTAGGCGGCCTTACGGCGCGCCGTGCGCTCGGCGGAGTCTACTGCGTCCGGGCCGGACAGCGGAAAGACGGCGGCCCTGTACGCGGATATCCCCAGCACCACCATGTCCCCGATTCCGTCGGCGTACCCGAGTGCGGCGGCCTTCCCCTGGCCTTCCCGAATGGTTTCGATCACTCGACGGCGGGACAGGACCGTGCCCACGGCGGCACCGCCTCCCAGGGAGAGGGCGCAAGCGACGGCGAGGAACGGCCCGTCCCAGGCGAAGCCGGTGACTGCTCCGAGGGCCGCGAGTGCGACGGTCCATCCGGCCGCTGTCCGGGAGCCTATGTGCTCGGGTGTGGTGTCCATGAAGGGAGTGTCCCAGCCGGTACCGACGCCAACGGTGCGGGGTGGACCGCCGGCCTCAGATCTCGGGCAGTGGCTCCATCGGCCGTCATCCGCGGCATCTGCGAGGTGGCTGCGCCCCGCCCCCAGACGCGGCAACCCGGTAGCCGTCGCGGCGGATCGACGGGTTCAGCCGTATCCGCACCGCCATGATGTCCGCGCCCTCGCACGACGACCAGTGCGGGGGCGTCGTGACGGCTGCGCACAGGTCGAGGCGCTCCCGGCACAGCCTGTATCGCGGCCGTCTTCCGGTCCTCGGTCCAGCCCGGTCGGGGTCGAGCACCCGCGCACCCACACACCCGCCGCACACCGGCGAGATGACCGGCCGCGGAGCCTGCCGTTGTTGGTCGAGCCGATGGGTCGACCAACAACGGCAGGCGAACTGGCTTGAGTCTCCAGCAGGGACGGTAGGACTGGAGCTCCGAACCCGTCCGACGTATCACCGGCAACGTCCACACCGCGTCAGGCGACAGGTCGGTTCGGTCGCAGCCCCGGCCTGCCGGGACACCGGATCCGGATCGGACAGTCCGCCGAGATCAGACCACCGGAACCGGGAAGGTCGGGTACTCCACCCCGGAGACGTGCTGGACTACGCGGATGACCTGGCAGGAGTAGCCGAACTCGTTGTCGTACCACAGGTAGAGGATCGCGTCGTCGCCCTCGACCTTGGTGGCGCCGGCATCGACGATCGAGGCGTGGCGCGAGCCGATGAAGTCGCTCGAGACCGCATCGGGGGCGGTGGTGAAGTCGATCTGACGCTTGAGCGGCGAGGTCAGCGACACGTTGCGGAGGTAGTCGAGGACCTCCTCGCGGGTGGTCTCGCGTGCGAGCCGCAGGCTGAGGATCGCGATCGAGACGTCCGGCACCGGGACGCGGATCGAGCTGCCGGTGATCCGCGCGTCGAGGTCGGGCAGCGCCTTGGCAACGGCGGCGGCGGCACCGGTCTCGGTGATGACCATGTTGAGAGGCGCCGAGCGGCCGCGGCGGTCGGAGCTGTGGTAGTTGTCCAGCAGGTTCTGGTCGTTGGTGAACGAGTGGACGGTCTCCACGTGGCCGCGCAGGACGCCGTACTCCTCCGCCATCGCCTTCAGCGGCGGGACGATCGCGTTGGTGGTGCAGGACGCGCAGGACAGGATCTGCTCGTCCGGCTTGATCATGTCGTGGTTGACACCATGGACGATGTTGGGGACGTCACCCTTGCCCGGCGCAGTCAGGACGACCTTGTCGATGCCGGGGCGGAGGTGCTTCGAGAGGCCCTCGCGGTCGCGCCACTTGCCGGTGTTGTCGATGAGGATGGCGTCCTTGATGCCGTACGCCGTGTAGTCGATCTCCGACGGGTCGTTGGCGTAGATCACCTTGATCTCGTTGCCGTTGGCGATGATCGTGCTCTTCGCCTCGTCGACGGTGATCGTGCCCTGGAACTGCCCGTGGATGGAGTCGCGGCGCAGCAGCGAGGCGCGCTTGACGATGTCCTGCTCGCCGCCCTGGCGGACGACGATGGCGCGCAGCCGCAGGCCGTTGCCGGAGCCGGCCTTCTCGATGAGCAGGCGGGCGACGAGGCGGCCGATGCGGCCGAAGCCGTAGAGGACGACGTCGCGCGACTCGCGGCGCTCGATCTTGTTGGCACCCGTGGCGCCGGCGACGGCCTCGGCGGTGAACTCCTCCACCGAGAGACCGCGGTCGTCGGTCCTGTACGTCGCGGCGAGCATGCCGATGTCGATCTGGGAAGGGCCGAGATCGAGCGTGGTGAGAGCCTGCAGGAACGGCAGCGTCTCGGTGACCGAGAGTTCCTCACCGGCGATCTGCCGGGCGAATCGGTGGGTCTTGAGGATGCTGACCACCGACTTGTTCACCAAGGAGCGGCTGTGAAGCAGGACCGTTACGTCCCCCTCCCGGTGCAGCTTCCCGATGATCGGGATCATCGACTCCGCGATCTCCTCGCGGTTCTTCCAGTTGGTGAACGCGTCGTCATTGACAGTCACAGGTTTATCTTTCGAGCTAGGCGGTGCTCATATGCTAACCCCACGCCACTTTGATCATGCAAACGGGTGCCACCTGAGCGGGGCGCCGTGACCGCACCCATGGCCACGCAGGACAGGGGGCGGGTCACCGCGTGAGGTAAAGATGTCCCAATTTGCTGGACTTTGGCATGGTCTACTTCCTGCGTGATCCTCGTCGACCTCGCCGCCGACCTGATCCGCATCGACCGGCTCGGCGGACCACTGCGGTGCGGGCGGGCCCACGCCGCGCTCCCCCGCGGCCCTCTCTCCGTCCCACTCGACCTCAAGCAGCCGACGGCCTGGCACCGTGCTGCGCCTGCTCGAAGACACCGACCTCCGCCCGGCTCCCTTCCAGACGCCGACCGAAGCGGCCGAGCACCCCATCTCGCCGCGCGGGGGACGCCCGTGGAGCACGACCCCCCGCTTCGCCGCTCCCGCGCAGCCGGGCCGCGGCATCTGCTGGGCAAGTCCAGCGACAGCTCGGACACGCTGCCGCAGCAGCGAGACCCAATGCCCTGCACGCAGCCTGCGCCTTCCGCTTGGACCGACAGGCCCTTTCGACAAGGCTCCAGGCACTTTCGCGTGTCCCCCCGTCCGGCCTCGTCCCAGCCGAAACCGCGCGGCTGACTTCCGGAACACAGCGGGGAGTTGCGCCGAACGCCTGATCAAGGTCGGGCGTCCCCGTCGAGCTCCGCAAGCTCCGCATCGCCGAGAACAAGATCGGCGGCCGCCGCGGAGTCCCGGATGCTCTGCGGACGGCTCGCTCCCGGAATCGGGACCACCGTCGGTGACTTCGCCAGCAGCCAGGCCAGGGCTATCTGTTGGGGGCTGGCTCCGCGCCCGCGTGCCACCCGGTGGAACGCGGCGTACGGACCCGTCCCGGCCACTGCGGACGGCCCGTCCAGCGAGCTCCGCGAGATCCCGCCGAGCGGACTCCACGGCAGGAAGGCCAGCCCCAGCTCGGCGCAGAGCCGCAGTTCCGCCTCGCTGTCGCGCACGGCGGGCGAGTACCGGTTCTGTACGGACACCAGCCGGTCGCCCAGCATCCGGCGAGCGAGCCGGATCTGCGCCGTATTCACGTTGGAGAGCCCGGCGAGCCGGATCGTGCCCTCCTCCAGCAGTTCGTGGAGCGCTCCCAGCGAGTCGGCGAAAGGGACGGCCGGGTCCGGTTTGTGCAGCTGGTACAGCCCGATCGCGCTGCCGCCGAGGCGGGCGAGGGAGCTCCTCGCGGCCCGCTTGAGGTGGCGGGGATCGCCGTTGACGGTCCAGCCGCCGTCGGCCGTACGGCCCCGGCCGCCCTTGGTGGCGACCAGGACAGAGTCCCTGTCACCGCGGTACGTCGCGAGCGCACGGGCGACGAGCGACTCACCGGGCCCCGGTACGCCGCCGGGCGCATAGTAGGAGTCGGCTGTGTCGATCAGCGTCACGCCCGCGTCGAGCGCGGCATGGACGGTGGCCAGGGCCTGCCGCTCATCGGGATGCCCCTCGATGGACAGCGGCATGGCGCCGAGCCCGATCGCGCTGACCCGTACATCCCCGAGAGTGCGGTACCGCATTATCGGTCCTCCTTGCCGGAACGGAGGGTTTCCGCGATGGCCGTCGACAGCCACTGCGAGGAGTCCCGGAAGGTGTAACCAAGATGTGCCGCACGGGAGTTGTCCATTCCGTACGAACGGGTGAAGGAGAACGGCGAGGTCTCGCCCACCTCCACCGACTGGAATTCCGCCTTCCCACCCACCTCGCGCTCGATCACCGCGCAGATATCTGCCGTGGTGAGCGGGCCGTACGCATTCGCATTCACCGGACCGGTGAATTCCTGGCCCGCCGTCCACGCCAGGAAGTCCGCGATCTCCTCGACGTACACATAGGTGGCGGGGTGGTTCTCGGCGGGTACGGCAATGGGCTCGCCCGCCCGGATCCGGGCGGCGTAGTGGTCGACGCGCCCGGTGAAGTCGTCGGCCCCGCCGAGCACATGGGCAACGCGCACGGAGACGTACGGGCAGCCGGGATCCTGCGCGAGGACCGCCTCGGCCTGCCGTTTTCCCTCGCCGTAGTGCTGCTGGCGGAAGTCCGGGTCGTCCCACGGAGCGGCCAGGTCGACTTTCACCGTGCGGGGATCGACGGCGCCCTCACGCACCGGTGCGGTGGAGTGCTCGTACTCGTACACCTCGACGGTCGACGTCATCACATGGCGGCGGACGCGGCCGGCGAACACCCGCCGGGCGATGTCCGCCTGGCGCGGCGTGTAGCAGACCTGGTCGATGACGACATCGAAGGTCCGCGACCCGAGAGCGGCCCGGAGGGACTCCTCGTCGTCGCGGTCGGCGACGAGAGAGGTCACCCCGGCGGGCGAGGCGGAGGAACCGCGATTGATGACGGTGACGCGGTTCCCGGACTTCAGCAGTCGAGCGATGAGCCGCTTTCCGAAATAGCGGTTCCCGCCAATGACACATACGTCGAGCATTTCCAACTCCCTGTCGTGGTACGTCAAGTGTTACGTTGACGGGCCACGTCATGAAGGGGGAGTCATGGGAGATCCGGCCGTCCTGCCGAAAGAACCACGGCAGCTGCATGCCGCCACCAACGAAACGTCGGTGAGCGCCTTCGACCCCGTCGACCGGCACATCCTGGAGCTCGTCCAGAGCGACGGCCGCATCAAACTCAGCGAACTCGGCCGCCGGGTGCGGCTGAGCCCGGCGGCGGTCACGGAGCGGGTGCGCCGACTCGAGGCGTGCGGTGCGATCACCGGATACGGGGCTCACGTCTCCCCCGCCCGGCTCGGCTACGGCATCCAGGCCTTCATCCGCGTCAATCCCCACGGCGGGTACAACCTGAAGCACCCCAGGACACGGGAACTGCTCGCCAGGCCCGAGGTGATCGAGGCGCACCACGTCGTCGGCGAGGACTGCTGGATCATCAAGGTCGCGGTGACCAGCACGGTCCATCTCGAGGACGTCCTGGAGCAGACCTCAACCTTGGGGCGTACGACGACATCGATCGTGCTGACCTCACCGGTGGAGCGGAAGCCGCTGCTGCCACCGCAGGGCTGACGGGTCATTTGATGTCAGTTCACCATTTGGGCCGGTCATAGGGGGCCGGGAGCGGGTCCGGGGCACCGGCGGCTCGAAGCGCCCGGTTGACCTCGACGATCGATTTGATGTCCGGGTCCCTCGGCACCGCCCGCGGTGAGGTCCAGAACCAGCCCGCCGTGACCACTTGGCGTCCTGGTTCCGGGCAGCCCATCGGGGACCAACGCCGCACGGTTGACGGACAGATAGACGGCTCGCCCGCAACGCGGGTCGGAATTCACGAGGTTGAATTTCTCCTCCACCGCGTCGTACTGGGCGTCGTTGTACACCTGCCCGTCGTCGACGTCCCAGGCGTCGGCCAGGGCAAGTCAGAACGTCTGCCGAGCGGCGCACCAGCGCCGCCGAGTCGTCCAGTTCACGCGAACGCATCGATTCCGGCCGGTCACCTATTCCCCAGGTATGCGACCGATCCAGGTACAACACGCGCATCTACAAGCCTCACCTGTCTGATCTAGAGCACCCTAAGGCTTGTCCCGTAAATGATCTTGGGTGGGTGCGGGCGTGGCTGGTGGCCGGTCCGGCCGCCCGCCTATCCGGCGAGGTTGAGGTTGTGGAGGCGGGCGATTCCGAGCATGGCGTGGTGGACGCCATCGCCCTTGAGGCGGCAGTCGCGGAGGATCTTCCAGGTCTTCATGCGGGCAAAAACGTGCTCCACGCGGGCGCGAACCTGTTTGTGGGACTTGTTGTGGGCCTGCTTCCAGTCAGGCAGTTCTTCACCTTTGCGCCGACGGTGTGGCATGACGAGTCCGGTGCCCGGATAGCCGCCGTCGGCGATCGTCATGGCCTTGCCGACGGCGGCCTTCGCGCCGGACTCCTCCCACGCCCTGCAGTCGTTGCGGTTGCCGGGCAAGGGCCGGCCGACCACGACGACCAGGCGGGTATCGGCGTCGATGACAACCTGGTGGTTCGTGGAGTACCGGTAGTTCTTGGACTGCTCGGCGATGCTGTGGTCGCGGGTGGGCACCAGGGTGCCGTCCACGATGAGCACGGTGTCCTTGCGGAACCGTTTGCGGGGCTGGAGCGCCAGCGACGGGCCGAGGTGGTCGATGATGCGGTCCGCCGCGGACTTCGATACACCGAAGAGCGGAGCGAGTTGGCGCATTGTCAGGTTCGTGCGCCAGTAGGCCGCGACGAGCAGAACCCGGTCCTCCAGCGGAAGTCCCCACGGGCGGCCCTTACGGACCGGATCTGCACCTTCGCGGCGCAGTGCGGTCACCAACCTGCCGAAGGAACGCGGGCTCAGCCCGGTGAACGGGGCTATCCAGGACGGCTCCGACGCCGTGATCACACCAGACACCCGAAGATCATCTCACCCGTGACCAGCAGTTACGGGACAAGTCTTAGGAACCCACCGCCGCGTACGGTTGCCTACCAGAGTGATCAAGCGACGGCCGTTTGCGTCAGCCAGTGGGCGAGCAGTTCACGGTCCGCGAGCGTAGGCTGGAGATCACGTTCCGCGAGCATGGCGCCGAGGCTTGCACTCGCGTCCAGGTAGCCGCAGGAGCGGGCGCTGGCAGGCGTGATCAACTACCTGTGCATCCCCTGGTGACGATGGTGTTCCGCCAGTTGCGGGCTTTCAGAGGCCATGAACCTGACCAGAAAGCGGCGTAGGAGGTCGTTATGGGCACCGCAAAGCAGGACGGCGCATCGAACGTCGTTGAAGAGCCGACCATGGATATGAATCTTGAGGTCGTCGTGATGCCGGTGGCTGACGTCGATCGTGCCCTGCGCTTCTACCAGGGCTTGGGGTGGAGGCTCGATGCGGACTTCGAGGTGGGCCCGGAATTCCGGATTGTGCAGCTGACGCCTCCGGGGTCGGGATGCTCGATCCAGTTCGGCCGCGGAGTCACCCCTGCGGAAGAAGGCTCCGCCCAGGGCATGTACCTCGTCGTCCAAGACCTCGACCAAACCCGCGCCCGACTGATGAGCCAAGGTGTCGAGGTTAGCGAGATCTTCCACCGCGTGTACGACACCGGCACCCAAGAACAGGTAGACGGCCCAGACCCTAATGGTCTCAGCTACGGCTCGTACGCAACGTTCAGCGACCCGGACGGAAATGGGTGGCTGCTTCAAGAAGTCCGAGTGCGACAGCCTGGACGATGACGGGCGCAGAACCGAGAAGATCACGCCACGGCGATCACCTGCGTGAGACCTCTCAGAGCGTGTCTGAGATCCGCCGTATCGGCTGTATGGGTGACTCGTTGAGTGGTGTGTGAGTGCTGCTGGGGATGGTTACCCGTCTGATCTGACGGATGAACAGTGGGCGTTGATTGAGCCGTTGCTGCCTGCTCCAAGGACGGGTCGCAAGGGCGGGCGGCGGGAGAAGCACCCGCGTCGGCGGATCGTGGACGCGATCTTGTACTTGGCGCGGACCGGGTGCCAGTGGCGGTATCTGCCCAAGGATTTCCCGCCCTTCCAGACGGTGTACTGGTACTTCACCTGGTGGCACGACGACGGCACCGTGGAGCGCGTCCACGACGCGCTGCGGGTCAAGGTCCGCGAGGCCGACGGCCGTTCCGCTGAGCCGTCCGCGGGCCTGGTCGACTCGCAGTCCGTGCGGGCGGCCGACACGGTGCCGAAGTCCACCAGCGGCTTCGACGCGGGCAAGAAGACCAAGGGCCGCAAACGGTTCATCGTCACCGACACCCTCGGCCTCCTCCTGGCCGTGCACGTGCTGGCCGCAAGCGTCCAGGACCGCGACGGAGCCAAGCGCTCCCTGCTGTGGACCCGCCTGGACCACCCAACCATCGAGAAGATCTGGGCCGACCAGGGCTTCGCCGGCCGACTCGTCGAGTGGTCCTCTGCCGTCTTGCACCGCACGCTGGAGATCGTCCGCAAGGACCCCGGACAGCGCGGCTTCAAGGTCCAGCCGAAGCGCTGGGCGGTGGAGCGCACGTTCGCCTGGATCACCACACGCCGCCGCCTGGCCTGCGACTACGAACGCAACCCGGCCCACTCCGAAACCATGATCCGCTGGGCCATGACCGACCTGATACTCCGCCGACTCACCCGAGGCCGACCCGCCACCCGCCAAGGACCCCGACCACTACGGAAAATCACCCCGTAACCCGATCTCAGACACGCTCTCAAAGACCGAGGCAGGACAATCCCACGCCACATCCCCCAGCGGCCGTGCGGCACGCGCTTCACACGAGCGCACCGGCATAGACCGTAGACGCAGTCACCACCGCTATCCGATCAGGACGGGCTGGGACGGTTGTTCACCCCGAACCGGGAGGCTCTGCGGAGGCTCCTACCGCTGGTCCCGCCGTCGTCCACTCACACGTCCTGTGATGCGGAGCGTCCACGGAAATGGGACTCTTGAAGCTCAGCCTCGGGGTACGGGTCACCGACTCGAGATTGATTGCTCAGCAGGAGGACCGCCCATGATCAGAGTTATGCGGCCGCTTCTTCACGGCGCTGTTGCGGGACTCGCCGGTACGACCGCGCTCAATATCGCAGGTCATGCCGACATCGCGCTTCGAGGCCGGCCCATCAGCGATACACCTGAGATCACGGTGCGCAGCCTTGCCGCGAAGCTCCGTATTCGAATCCCCGGGGACGATCAGATCCTGGAGAACCGGATCGCCGGCCTGGGCCCCTTGATTGGATACACCGTGGGGCTGGGCATGGGGGCGGCACTGTCATTGGCACAGGCTGCTGGTTGGCCTCCAACGAAGGCTTCCCGCTATGTCGTTGCATCTCTCTTTGCCCTAACGGTCACAAATGCGCCGATCATTCTTTTGGGAATCACGGATCCACGGACCTGGGCAACCTCGGACTGGGTCTCAGACATCATCCCGCATGTTCTCTATGCGGTAGTCACAGTCCGCGTCATTGACAATCTGGAAGCAGCGGGCCCCAGCTTTGATGGCCAGATCCCGCAATGACGCCCTCGGACAGCCCTTCACCCAACCTCGATTCGTCAGACATCAAGTTGTGCAAGCCGCTGGCCTTGTCACAGCGCACCCGGTCCGACACGACCGCATGCGAGCGGTGCAGGACGTCGAGCCACTGCGCGTGCTGTGAACCGGCAATGCCCCACATGTGCCGGATGTTGGTAGCGGTTACCGAGTAACGCCAGCCGGTCCTGGTCTCGAAGGCGGTGAGGTTCTTCATCTGCCGACGGGAAAGTTTGACCCGGCGCACGATCAGCCGCATGCCCGCCGGCCAGCCTCCACGGGTGTTGAGCGCGGTCAGTTACGCGACCGCGTAACCGTCCTGCAGTGTGCCGTCCTGTTGCAAGGAGGTCTTGCACGCTGTTTCCGGCAGCTTGGCGATCGCCTGCTCGTCCGCCTCGCCGATCTTCCAGCCGACAGCGTAACGGGCCGTGCGGGGTGCGGTGTTGAGGGCTTCGAGGTGCGTGAGCAGGTCGTGGTGGCTCCGGCACCGTCGACCCGCACCAGGATTTCGCCGACGAGCGCGAGTGACCGGATCCGGCGGAGGGTCATCTCGGCGATCCGAGCAAGTTTTGATCATGCCGGTCGGTCCGTACGACGTCAGCAGGGCCCGTCGTCGCTGTGCGCGGTGTGGAAGGTCTGGTCACGCGGTCTTCCAGGACCGCTGCCGGTAGGATCGCCTGATCATGGACCCGAAGGCGCGAATCGAGATGATCGCCATCCCGCCGGGGCAGGTAACGCTGTCGGACCGGCGAACGCAGCGCAGTTGGCCGGTCAGTCTTGCCCCCTACGAACTCGCCGCGTTCCCGGTCACGCAGGCGCTGTACACACACATCACCGGGCAGCGCCCGAGCGCCGCACAGGGAGACCGGCTGCCCGTCGAGAGCGTTTCCTGGTGGGACGCAGTCCGGTTCTGCAACGCCCTGTCCCAGCGCGACGGGTTGGCGTCCGCTTATCACCTTCATGCCGACGGCGAAGGCATCGAGTGGGACGCCTCCGCCGACGGGTACCGGCTGCCGACCGAGGCTGAGTGGGAGCACGCCTGCCGTGCCGGTACGACCGGGCCGCGCTACGGGCCGCTCGACGAGATCGCCTGGTACCGCGGCAACTCGCGCGAGCGCATCCATGACGTGGGCGACAGGCAGCCGAATGCGTGGGGCCTGTACGACATGCTCGGCAACGTCTGGGACTGGTGCTGGGACATCTACGACGCCGAGGTCTACGGCGCCTACCGGGTGCTGCGTGGCGGCGGCTGGTTCGACGAGCAATGGAGCTGCCGGGCCTCCGCGCGACGCCGGAGTCACCCCACCTTCCAGGTCGACGACGTGGGCTTCCGTATCGCGCGGTCCATCATTCGTTAGCCCGTGCAATGGCGGCAGATGAACCGGCAGCTCATCGTGCAGGAATCCCGGCACAAGCTCGCCCGGGACGTGTGCCACGGCAAGCGCGGCACCATCCACCAGGCGTACCGGGACGGGAGGACCAGCTCGGTGCACTCGGCCTGGTCCTCAACGCCCTCGTGCTCTGGACGACGCGGTACATCGACGCCGCCGTCGCCCAACTCCGGCGCCGAGGGCCACGAGATCCGCGACAAGGACATCGCCCGGCTCTCCCCGCTCAAGCACCGCAACCTGAACCTGCTCGGCCGCTACAGCTTCAGCGCCAGCGTCCCGGCCGCTGGCGCCCTGCGCCCGCTGCGCGACCCGGATACGCCCGAGCTCGACGAGGACGAGGACGACGCGGACTGAAGTGCGCCCTCGCCCCTCCAGCGGCAGCGCGATGCTGTCCGGCCCGCGAGGAGGGTCGGACCGGATTTTGGCGGTAGCGGGCTGAGGGCTGCGTTCGGTGCAGGCGTCCGTGCGTTCGTCTAACGGTGGTTTTGCCGGAAGGGACCGCGACGGTGCCGGACTGTCCCGTGAAGCCGTGGCGAGCTGTTGGTGCTGGTGCTCTCGCGCCTGGCAGTCAGGAAGGCTGGACTTGGTCGAAGAGGGCGAGGGCTTCGGCGGGGTCCGGGCTCACGAGGCGTTCCAGACCGGCCATCGTGATCTTCGCCCACCTGCCGGCCCGTTCCCACATCTGTTCCTCGAAGGCGCGGACGGCTTCGTCCAGATCTCCAGAGCCGGTGGCGATGGACTCGGCGAGTTCGGCGCCTTCCAGCATCGCGAGGTTCGCGCCCGCCCCCAATGGGGGCATCAGATGGGCGGCGTCGCCCAGTAGCGTCACCCCGAAGACGTGGGTCCAGGTGTGGGACACGGGCAGGACGTAGAGGGGGCGGTGGACGAAAGCGGTGCCGTGGCGGAGGAGGTCGAGGACGGGAGCGGCCCAGCCGTCGAACAGGGCCAGCAGGCTCGATCGCACGGCCTCGACGTCGGCCAGGTCCAGGTTCGTGTGCCAGTCCAGCGGCGCGCGGAACTGGGCGTACACCTTGACGTGGCCGCCGCTGTTGCGCTGGGCGACGAGAGCTCGGTTCACGCCGTACACAGCCACGGAACCGTCACCGATCAACCGGGCGAGGTCAGGGTGGCGGGTGTCGACGTCGTCCAGGGAGGTCTCGACCAAGGTGACGCCGGTGTAGTGCGGAGTCACCGACGAGACCGCCGGGCGGATCCGGGACCAGGCGCCGTCCGCGCCGACTACGAGGTCGAACGTCTCCTGTCGCCCGTCCGCGAAATGGACCAGTACGCCATCCCGGGTCCCCGGCACCACCTGCGTCACGCCCCGCCCCCACCGGACGTCGAGAGGGCCGAGCAGCAGGTCACGGAGTTGCCCGCGGTCGATCTCGGGATTGGCCCGGTCATCTGGACGGGGTCGCCAGTCGCGCAGGACGGTCCCGTCCACGTCCAGGATGCGCATGGCCTGCCCCTCGGGACGAGACAGCGCCTGGAACTCCGCCAGCAGCCCCGCCTTGTCCAGCGCGAGCTGGCCCAGCCCTTCGTGCAGGTCCAGCGTGCCGCCCGGGGGGCGGGCGTCGGGGGCGGGATCGCGTTCGAGGACGGCGACGGGGTAATCATGGCGGTGCAGGACGCGGGCGAAGGTAAGGCCGGCAGGGCCGCTCCCGACCACTGCGATACGATGTCTCATGTCGATACACTGTATTCCCCCATGACGATGCATCGCAACAGAAGGTGTGACCATGACTGTGTGGGACCGGCCGGAGCCGCCGAATCGCCCCGTGCCGCTCGACCGGGAGCGGATCGTCGCCGCCGCCATCGCGCTGGCCGACGAGGGCGGGCTGGAGGCGGTGTCGTTGCGCAAGGTCGCCGCCCGGCTGGACGCCGGCCCGATGCGGCTGTACGGATACATCTCCACCAAGGAGGAGCTGTTCGACCTCATGGTGGACGAGGTCCACGCCGAGGTTCTCCCCGAGGAGCAGCCCGGTGACTGGCGGGAGGCGCTGCGCATCCTCGCCCACCGCACCAGGCAGGCCGCTCTCCGTCACGAATGGCTGGCCGACCTGCTCGGCGGCCGCCCGACCCTGGGCCCGAACGGCCTCGCCGTGGCCGAGGCCACGCTGGCCGCCCTCGACGGCCTCGCCGACCTCGACACCGTCATGCGCGCCGTGGAGACTGTCAGCGCCTACTTCACTGGCGCGATCAGGCGCGAGATCACGAACCTGCGGGCCGAGCGCGCCACGGGCCTGTCCAAGCGCGACTGGCAGCGCGCCTCCGGCCCGCATGTGACGAGAATGTTGGCCACGGGCCGCTTCCCGGCGCTGACCAAGGCCGTGTACGACGGCACGGACGTGGACGCCGAGGCATCCTTCGCGACCGGCCTGGACTGGGTCCTCGACGCCGTGGCCGCCAAGCTCACCCGGCCGCCGGCGTGACGCTCAGCTCTTGCCGAATGTGAGCGAGGTCGCGGTCGGTGTCCACGGGCCGTGCGGGCTTGCGCCGCCCCCACTTCATGACGTTGGTGCTGCCATCGGGGCGCCGGGAGCGTCCGCTTCTCGGGTCGGGTCGTGGAAGGGCCGCAAGCCGGGCCGCCTGGCCGTCACCCCGGGCGCCCCGGCCCCGAGTTGCCGGTCATCCTCGACATGCCGGGCAAGGTCGCCGACTTCCTCCGCGTCGCCGACCTGGAGCCCGCCGAGCGCGCCACGCTCGACCAGGGCGTGACCGTACGACGCGGCCAGGGCTACACCCTGCGCATCACCGCCGTGCCCGCGGTCCACCGCCAACTCCTCGACCGCTGCCAGCCCCTCGACGGCACTGCGGCGGTTCCAGCACAACGCAAGGCCCGCCACGAGTACGCGAACCGCGTCAGCACCCTCGGAACTACCACGGGGCCATGATCACCGGCTTGGCGTTAACCGCTGTACCGATGTTCCCCGAGGCCGGACCCCCAGGACGCAGGCCTTCAGTGAGGGCAGACCTGGCGGCTCCTGCAGAAGCAGCGGTACAGCACCCCCGCATCACCGGGCCTCGTCCAGGAAGTCCTCATCCTCCGCGGCGGCAGCGCCGCCCATGAGGCCGGACGAAGCCTCACGCTCGCATCGTCGCAAGAGTCTTGCTCTTGCAAGTAATATGCAACAAGCTTGACGGGCCCTTACCACCTGCCCTGGACGCGGAGCCACGTCATGCCCCATCTGATACCGGATGCCGGACCACAACGCGTCATCTCCGCCTCGAACTTCGTCTATACCGTCGGCAGCGGCCTCTTCCTGACCGCCGGGGTGCTGTACTTCACTCAGGCGGTTCACCTTCAGGCAAGCCAGGTGGGGCTCGGACTCGGCATCGCCGGTGTTGTCTCGCTGGCCGCGGGCATCGCCGTCGGCCATCTCGCGGACACGCACGAAGCACGCAGCATCTACGCGACCACCCTTGTCGTCCAGGCACTGGCAACGGCCGGCTTCGTACTGGCGGACAGCTTCTGGCCGTTCGTCCTCGCCATCTGCACAGCCACCGGGGCGAAGGCGGCCGGACTGGCTGCACGCAGTCCGCTCATCAGGCACTACGGCGGAGACCGGCCGCAGGAATTCCGCGCCTATCTCCGTGCCGTGACCAACATCGGCATTTCCCTCGGCGCCCTGCTGGCAGGCTGGGCCGTCCAGGTCGGCACCCTCACCGCCTACCAGCTTCTGGTCATCGGCAACGCGATCGCCTTCGCAGCCTCCGCGGCGATCCTGGTCTTCCTGCCACCGGTCAAGCCCGGGCCCATTGTCCACGGCCCTCGCTGGATCGCCCTGCGAGACCGGCCTTACCTTCTGATCACTGCCGTCGACGGCATCATGGCCATCCAGTTCAAGGTGCTCACCGTAGCCATCCCGCTCTGGCTGGTGGGGGCCACCACCGCCCCGCGCTGGCTCATCTCGGGCACCATGGTCATCAACACCGTCATGGTCATCGCGCTTCAGGTACGAGCCAGCCGCACCATTGACTCCCCAGCGAGGGGGGCGGCCGCCTACCGTCGATCAGGCATCGCCTTCCTCGTCTCCTGCTCGCTCATTTCGCTGTCCGCCGGGATGCCGGCATGGGCAGCCGCAACGCTGCTCATGACCGCGGTGGTGATCCATACGATCGGCGAGCTGTGGCACTCTGCCGCAGGCTTCGAGGTGTCCTTCGCCCTCGCCCCACAGCACGCCACCGGCCAGTACCTGGGCGCGTTCGGACTGGGTGCCGGCTTGGCCGAAGCCCTCGGGCCAACCCTGCTCATCTCCCTCTGCATCACCTGGGGCCGGCCCGGGTGGTACGTCGTAGGAGCACTGTTCACCCTGACGGGCCTGGCAGCGCCATGTGCCGTCCGCTGGGCGCAGCGTCAACAGCACGCCGGGCAGTCACACCTTGAAGCCGCGGAAAGGGCGCCGGCCACCTGACCTCCTGTGAGGGAACAGTCCAACACCCGTGCCAGCAGCGGCCCCTGAGGCAGAGGAGCGGTTCAGCGCACATCGGCCTCCGCGCGCCGGGCGCCCTCGGGCGTGGCCGTCGGCTGTTCGAGGGCGCAACCGAGGTCTCGAAACTGCACCTCGTGGAGACACACTGCCGTTCCACTCGGGATCACGCTGCCGCGTCACCGGACCGCACAGCAGGCGCATCAGGCCGACGTTCAAGGGCCGGGGAGTCGCCCCGACCCCCGGCAGTACACCGCCTAATCTGCCAGAACTGACGTCTCATCACGAAGGGAACATCTCGTGCCTTCTCGACTCAACCCGTACATCAGCTTCAACGGCGACGCCCGGCAAGCCATGGAGTTCTACAAGGGGATCTTCGGCGGCACCCTGACGGTGAACACATACGGTGACTTCGGCGAGAAAGAGGCCGGAGACGCCGCCGACAAAATCATGCACAGCATGCTCGAGACCGACAGCGGCTTCACGCTCATGGGCTCCGACACCCCGCCGGGGATGGAGCACAAGCCAGGGAACAACATCTCCGTGAGCCTGAGCGGGGAGGACGCCGACGAACTGCGCGGCTATTGGGACAAACTCTCCGGCGACGGCACGGTCTCGGTCCCGATGGAGAAGCAGATGTGGGGCGACGTCTTCGGCATGTGCACAGACCGCTTCGGCATCACCTGGCTGGTCAACATCAGCGAACAGCAGGGCTGACAGGCATCGGCACCCTCCGTGGCCGCGTCAGCCTCTGCGGGAGTCGTTGCGCTGCGCCTCGGGGTGTTGCTTCTCGGCGACGGCCGTGACCAATGTGAGTGAGTTCTGGTGTCGCGCGCTCATGTTCGGCAAGCGAGCGATGCGGTTCCGGCCGCGACAGCCCGAGGGCTGCGGACGGCCGGCCCCGTGAAGGGCCGGCCGTCGTGCTGCGTTTCGGTATGTTCTGGTCCTTGCGGGTGGGCGGACGCGGGGTGCGCCCAGCCCGAGCCCGGAACCCGGACGGCTTCCATGACGGCCGTCGAAGTGCGGGCTGCCTCCATGCTGCGCGGCAGTGACCAGCACGACAATGATCACTGTCCTCGTTCGCAGGCGAGATGAATCTTCGGGGTCCAGCCTCCCCGAGACCGCCCAGGCGCCGAGGTCATCGGGTTTCAGTACGGATTCCGCCCGGCAGCTCCTCCTGGTTCCGTCCCGGCGAACTCCGGCCGCGTTCTGATGGGTCGGCAGATCATGGAGTCGACATTCATTCATGAAGTCCTCGTCCTGGCCGACGTCGTCGAATCCGATCTCACGCGTGGCCTTCAAGGCGCAGCTGCAAGAGGCGTTGTCGGTCCGCGACCAGTGGACGGCACTCGTGCACATCGGGCACGGGGCGCCGCTGATGCAGATCGAGCGCCCGTTGAGTATCCGGGACCCTCCTCCACGGACTTGGTGGCCGGCCGTACCGCCTCGGCCAGAAACCCTCGTACTCCACGTCGAACCTCCGCTTCACTGCTCGCTGAGGCGAAGTCTCCAATTTGTCCGATAACTCCCCTACGCAGTAAGCTCTTCCGTATGGGCGTTGCCGCAAGCCGCGCCCCGGGCGGCGACGGCGCGACCGTTGCGACCTCTCAGAAGTCCGGGAGGGGTGGGTTGACGCCTGTCAGCGCGTGAGCCTGTCCCTATCCCATGTACTGAGCGCCTCCATCCTGGCCTGGGTAATGATGCCGCTGGTCAACCGAGCCCTCGCGTTCCGACTACTGCCCGACCGGGCACGTTCCGCGCGTACGCAAGTCGCGGGCGCCCTGGTCGT
Organism: Streptomyces sp. NBC_01142; assembly: GCF_026341125.1. Classification (NCBI taxonomy): domain Bacteria; kingdom Bacillati; phylum Actinomycetota; class Actinomycetes; order Kitasatosporales; family Streptomycetaceae; genus Streptomyces; species Streptomyces sp. NBC_01142. Next base: position 3,579,074 of record NZ_JAPEOR010000001.1, on the reverse strand, counting down.
GATGCTGTGCCGGGGGTCTTCCTCCTGAAATATTCGGCCGGACCACGGGCTGACAACCAGTCGACCAATGGGGTCATCATGGGTGGACAGACGCAGGCGCGGGGTATCGAGGGAGACATCGTCCGGCGGGGCGACCCCGGATACGAGAGCGCTTGGCAGGGCATCCTGTGGAACGGGCTCAAGCCTCCCCGGTTCCCGGAGGTGATCGTCCGGGTCGCCTCGGAACGCGATGTCCCGGAAGCCGTGGCACTGGCCCGCTCCGAAGGTCTGCGCATCGCCGTACGGTCGGGCGGGCACAGCTGGTGCGGCTCGCCACTGCGCGACGGGGGCATGCTCATCGACCTCTCCGCCCTCAACCGGACCCATGTCGACCCCCCAGCCACAGCAACCGTCCAGCCCGCCGCCACCGGCGGCGCACTCGCCTGCGAACTCTCCCGGTACGGCCTGGCCTTCCCCACCGGGCACTGCGGATCCGTCGCCGTCGGCGGATATCTCCTCAGCGGCGGTCTCGGCTGGAATTCCGGCGCGCTGGGACCGGCTTGCGCGAGCGTGCGGCAGATCGAAGCCGTAACCGCCGCCGGCGAGGTCGTCAGCTGCGACGAGGACGAGAACTCCGACCTGTTCTGGGCGGCGCGCGGAGCCGGCCCCGGTTTCTTCGCGATTGTCACCGGCTTCCGCCTGGCTCTGTATCCACGCCCGGCGGCAATCATCGCGACCACGTACGCCTTTCCGCTGGCGGACGTCGTACCCGTGACCCGCTGGGCCACGGAGGCCGCCACCGAACTTCCGCCGACCGTCGAGCTGTCCTTCGTACTCGGCACGGCCGACCCGGCCATGTCGGCGGCCACACCGAGGCCCAAGGTGATCATCGTCGCGGCCACCGCCTTCGCGGACAGCCAGGACGAGGCGATCCGCTCCCTCGGGCCGCTGCGGGTCTGCCCGCTCGCCGACCACGCCATCTTCAGCCAGGTCGACGAACCGACCTCCTCCGAGGCCCTCTACGAGACCTCCGATTCCCTGTGGCCGGCGAGCCACCGCTGCAGCGCCGACACGCTGTGGTCGGGCGCGGACTACGAAACCCTGTTGTCCAGGCTGGCCCCTGTGGTCGCCACCGCCCCTTCGGAGAAGTCCCTCGTACTCGCTCCCGTGTCACCGGTCTCACGGGAAAAGACACTTCAGCACGAGATGGCCTTCTCGGTGCTCGGCGACAGCTATGTCGTCCCGTACGCGCTCTGGGACTCCCCGGCCCAGGACGACGCCAACATCGGCTGGCTGCGCCACGCCATGCGAACCGTCAAACCCCTCGGTACGGGCCACTACATCGCGGAAGCCGACCTCACGGCCGCCCCCTCCCGAGCCCACCGCTCCTTCAGTCCGTCCGACTGGGACCGCCTGGGCCGGCTGAAGGCACGCTACGACCCCGAGGACGTCTTCTTCTCCTACCTCGGGCGATCGGCAACCTGGGCCGCTTGACAGGGACAAGTGGCGAGGCGCCGCGGGGTTCGTCCCGTATGTCGTCGAGCCGCATTTGTGCGGGCAGGGGCCGTTCCCGCATGCCCGAGGCGCCGTCCGCCGCGACGGCGTCTTGGGCGTGCGTGTCGTATGCGCCGTACGCGGCCGCCTGTCGGCGACGCAGAAGTCGCCGGACGCGCCCAGCAGGGGGACTATGAGAAACGGGATGCCGTCCGTCGCGCACAGGGGGTCTCTTCGACGGGAGTTGCCAGTGGTGCACACCGATGTGCTGGTAGCGGGCGCGGGCCCGGTCGGGCTGACGGCGGCGGTGGAACTGCGCCGGCGTGGCGTCAGGTGCCGCATCATCGACAAGCTGCCCGCCCGCCTGCCGTTCGCGAAGGCCGTGGGAATCCAGCCCAGGACTCTGGAGATCTGGGACCGGATGGGCATGGTGCGTGCCGCCCTGGACGCCGCCGTGCCGATGCGCGGGCAGCTGATGTACGTCAACGGCACAGAACGCATGCGCATCGACCTCAAGCTGCCGCCGGACGTCCCGTACGGCTTCGCCGCTCTGCCGCAGTACGAGACCGAGCGACTCATCGAGGAGCACCTCGGGCGCTGGGACACCCGGATAGAGCGCGGTACGGAGCTGGTCTCGTTCCAGCAGGACGCGGGCGGAGTGTGGAGCCGGCTCACCACTTCGTCCGGTAGGGAGGAAGAGGTCAGATCCCGCTTCCTCGTCGGCTGCGACGGTGCGCACAGCATCGTCCGCAAGACACTCGGGCTCACCTTCGAAGGCGGCGCGTTCCCCGAGGAATACATGCTGGCCGACGTGGAGGTCGACTGGAGCCTGCCGCCGGGCTACGGAGTGCGTGCCCTGCACCAGAGCGACGGCACGACCGACGACCTGCTGGTCTGCATCCCGCTGCCCGGCCGCTCCCGCTACCGCATGTCCATGCTGGTCCCGCCGGAGCTCTCCGTGAAGCAGTCGGACGGCGACCAGGTCGTCCATGGCCTGGAGAGCGGCCGCAGACCCGGGCTGGAGCACATCCAGGCGGTACTCGACCGGCTCTCGCCGGAGCCGACCACCGCGTCCGCGATGCGCTGGGCGTCCGTCTTCCGCATCAGCCACCGGCTGGTGGACCGCTACTCGGACGGCCGGGTCTTCGTCGCGGGGGACGCCGCGCACATCCATCCGCCGACCGGCGCGCAGGGCATGAACACCGGCATCCAGGATGCGTACAACCTGGCCTGGAAGCTGGCGCTCGCCGTGGCGGGGACCGGGCATCCACAGCTGCTCGGCAGTTACGACGCCGAGCGGCGGCCGGTGGGCGAGGAGGTGGTGGGCCGCACCGTGCGCCATGCGACCGTCGGCGTGGAGGCCGACCCGGACGACCCGGCGACGGTCATGATGCGCGAGGCCCAGCTGCTGGTGGCCTACCCCGGCAGCCCGATCGTCGGAGCGCGCACCGCTGGGCAGGACGGACCCGACGCCGGCGACCGGGCCCCGGACTGCGGTGGTCTCCTCGGCCCTGTCGCCGCCTTCCCCATGCGGTTGTTCGACCTGATCCGCGACCGCGGCCACACCCTGCTGTTCTACGCGGAGGACGACATCCCGGCGGCGCAGTTCGACGAGCTGGCGGCAATGGCCCGGAGTCTGACGCACGGGCAGGTGGACGCCTGTGCTGTTCTCGGCGCCGACGCACAGGCCGACGGTCTGGAGATGCCGGTCTGCCATGACAGCCGGGGAGAGTTCAGGCGCGTCTACCGCGTGCAGGGACCGACCGTGTTCCTGGTCCGGCCGGACGGCTATCTGAGCCTGCGGCTGGCTCCCGCGGCCGCCGCCACCGAGCTGCCCGCGCACCTCGCCGGGGTCTTCCGCACCTGACCGCTGCGGATCACGGACCTCGGCAGTCGCCCTCCACGGCGTATGGGATGCCCGAAGACAGAAATTAGCAGGTAATCATGGGATATCCAGTGCAACCATACCGTTCCCGCAGATGTCTCCACCGATGACAGCACTGTCCCCGTATCAGGAGAAATGGGGGGCATCATGAACCCACGCCCACGCCTCGCTGCCGTTGCCGCAGGCCTCCTTCTCACCGCAGGAGTCAGCGCCACGATTCCTGCCTCCGCCGCGACGCAGTCCCCGGCGTCCTGGCAGTCCGTCCCCAAGACCGCTCTCGTCGTCAACGCACGGTGGGGCGGCCACTGCACCTTCGACCGTCTGGTCATCGATGTCCGGCGCACCATGCCCCCGGTCACCGTGAAGCCGGTCAAGGAGCTGCGTTACGACGGCTCGGGGAAGAAGGTCCCGCTCGCCGGGAAACACTTCCTGGAGATCAAGCTCTCCCCCGCCGCCGCTCACAACGACGCGGGCAAGTCCGTCTACAAGGGCCCCCGGCTGCAGAAGATCTGGCTGCCCGCCCTCAAGGGTGTCGCCCTGACAGGCGACTTCGAGGGGGTCGTCACCTTCGGGGCCGCGTTCCACTCCAAGCCCGTCTACAAGACGTTCACGCTCCACTCGCCGGAGCGGTTCGTCCTCGACGTCAAACACCCGCCCGCGCGCGGCTGCTGACGTCTGCACCCGCTCCGTCCCGCCCCCGCCGGGACGGAGCGGAGATGCCCGGCATCCGGAATTCATCGCGGCATAAGCGGACCAGGCGCCCGCGCCTCACCGCGTCACGCCAGCGTCCCGCGCAGCCACGTCCGTTCCGCCTGGCTGGTGGCGCGGGCGATGAGAAGCATGCCGCGACGGTACGGGTCGCCGGCGTCCTCGGCGCGCACTGGACCGTCGCCGTCGTGGAAGAAGCTCGCCGGCTGTTCCAGGAATTCCAGCCGCCGCCGCAGCACCGCGTGCTGGTCGGCGGTGTCGGGAAGAAGCGAGAGGAACGCCAGGATCGTGAAGTACCGCGTGCTGTCGCTGACGTCCAGGTCGTCGGGCTCCCGCAGGCGGCGCAGCAGCTCGGCGCGGCCGGCTTCGGTCAGCCTCAGGGTGTGCCGCTGGGCGGCCGCGGCGCCCGGCTCGGTCCGCCGGTCCAGCAGTCCGGCCTTCACCAGACGGTTGATCGCCGGATAGAGGCTGCCGTCGCTGACCGGTCGGGTGTGCCCCGACAAGTGCGTGACCTGTCGGCGCAGTTGATATCCGTGCAGCGGCCCGTCGGCCAGGAATCCCAGGATCGCCAGTTCCAGCATGGTGCTACTCTCCCATATCGAAACGAGGTACATCGAATCGAGGTATGACGAGAATGGCGTATACCGAGGAGTGGGTGGCTTCGCGGGCCCGTGAGGCCTACGAGCACGGCCGGGCATCGTTCGACATCCGGCCCGAGCACTGTGCGCTGCTGGTCATCGACATGCAGGACGAATTCGTCCGCCCCGGCTGGAGTCCGTACTGGGTGCCGGCGGCGACCCGGATGGCCCCCAGACTGGGTCGACTTGTCGAGGAATGCCGGACCGCCTCCATCCCGGTGATCTGGACCGTCTTCGACGACACGCATCTGGGACTGGACCGGCCGCACGCGCTGCGCCATCTCCCGCACGCCGACACCGGCTGGCGGCGACCCGCCCCCTCCGAGGTGTGGCACGAGCTGGGCCGCCGCGCCGACGAGGCTCTGATCCGCAAGCCGTCGTACGGGGCGTTCTACGACACCCCGCTCGACACCATGCTCCGCAACCTCGGCCGCGACACGGTCGTGGTCACCGGGACGCTCACCAACTACTGCTGCGGCACGACGGCCCGACAGGCATACGAACGCGGCTACAAAGTCGTGTTCGGCGGGGACCTCACGGCCACGGACGACGTGTCCCGGCAGGAACCGGAACTCGCCGTACTGCGCAAGGGTTTCGCACTCGTGCTGACCGCCGACGAGATCACGGACCAACTGACGGAAAACGCCTCCGGCGCCGGAGGATGACGCAGATACGGCGCCCCGGCCCCTCGGCCGGGGGCGCCGTATCACGGGCTCACACCCTGACGCGCTCCACGACCGCCGGAGTGCGCCGCCTCCCCACGGCGCTGCCCAGCCGGCCGAGCAGGAAGGCCACCGGCATCGACACCAGAGCGACCGTCTGGAGCGGAAACCAGTTGAGATGCCAGTCCGGGAAGAGCGCCAAGGGCGTGCCCGAGAAGACGGGGCCGGAGATCTGCAGTCCGATGGCGCAGAACAGACCTCCGTACAGCGTCCAGAGCAGGCCGGATCGCGTGTAGCCGCGCCAGAAGAGCGAGTAGACCAGCGCCGGAAGCAGACAGGAGGCAGCCACCGCCAGGGCGAGCGCCGACAGGAAGCCCACGTTCCATCCCTGGACCCAGACGGCCAGCGCGATGCTCAACGCGCCGACCCCGGCGGACGCCCAGCGCGCGGCGGCCACCTCTCGCCCCTCGGTCGTACGTCCACGCCGCAGCACGTGTGTGTACAGGTCGTGCGCGACCGCCCCCGCGGCGGCCAGCGTGATGCTCGCTACGACCGCCAGCGTGGTGAGGAACACCGCGGAGGAGACCAGGACGACGAGGAACGCCCCGCCCATGCCGACGGACGACCCGCCGGCCAGTTCGCCGGTGAGGAGCAGCAGGCTGCTGTTGCCTCCCGGATCCGCGGCCAGGATCGCCGGCGCGCCGATCAAGGCGGCCGCCGCGAATCCCATCACGGCGGTGGTCAGGCAGAAGACGCCGACGACGGAGACGGTGTGGCGCACGGTGCGGCGCGCGGCGGCCGCATCGGGAGCGGCGTTGAGCTGCGTGGCCACGTGCGGCATGCACGCCACGCCCAGCACGATGGTGATCATCAGCCCGAGGAAGTCGAGTGTGCCCTGCGGGCCGCTGCTGCCGGCGAAGCGGAGGCCGGGGCGCATGTAGGCGGCGGGGCGGCCGCTGCCTTGTCCGGCGGCGTCGATCAGGGCGTCGGTGCTCCAGTGGAAGCGGTGGAGCAGTACGGCTGTCACCGCCAGAGCCATGCAGAGCAGCACCACGGTTTTGATCACCTGGAGCGCGAGTGTCCCGCGCATCCCGCCGAACGCCGTGGCACAGACGACCAGGGCGCCGATCATGACGATGGCCGTCTGCGCGGCCCCCGGGCCGGACAGCCCCAGCAGCATCGCCGTGGTCGCTCCCGCACCGGAGAGCTGCACGACCAGATAAGGGACACAGGCGCTCAGGGTCACGACGGCGACCGCGATCCGCACCGCGGGTCCCGGCGCGCGCAGGGCGAACGTGTCGCCCAGGGTGTAACTGCCGCGCTCGCGCAGCGGGGCGGCCAGCAGGAGGAGTACGCCCAGCGAGAGCACGGTGCACAGGGCGATGAACAGACCGTCGTAACCCCAGACGGCGACGCTGCCGGTGGTGCCGAGCACCGAGGCCGCGGACAGATAGGCGCCGGACAGCACGAGCGCTCCGCGCAGCGGCGGCAGCCTGCGACCTGCCGTGTAGAACTCGTTGACCCGGTCGTGCTCGGGGCCGCTGAGAGCGCTGATGAACAGGATGGGGACGATCAGCGTCAGAAAGCCGACGAGAACCAGGGAGCGTGTGTCCGTGTCCATGACGCCGGGCACGGCGAGCAGGAGCTCGGGATTCACCGAGCGCATCACTGCTCCGACTCCCGCTCGTACAGGGTGTGGTGGTCGGCACGCCGGTCGTACCAGGCCGCCGTCCACAGCAGGAGGGAGCCCTGTACGAGGAGGGCGAGCACCCCGACGTTGATCTCTCCCCAGACACGGCCGGCCATGAAGTCGGGGGCGGAGCAGGCGAGCAGCAGAAGCAGGCCGAAGGTCAGCCCGTTGACGAGGGCGAAGGCCATGCCTGGACGGTGCTGCCGTGGGCGATGATGAATCCGGGGGGAGCGTTCTTGGGCCATGACGGTCTCCTGGCAGGCAGGGATGAGGGCGGATCACCTCTGGGGATGGCTCACCAGAACACGTACGGCTGCGGCCCGTCCACGCGCTGTGCTCGCCCTGTTGTCCGCTCCCAACGCCGTCATGGAGTCACTGTGCTGATGCCCATTCCGCCCCGCGCCGGCCCCTGCTCACGGGGACGGCAGGGGGTTCCATTCGAACTCGCCTCCGAGCGCGGCGGCCGGTCCGAACAGGCGGTGTGCGTCGAGCGCGAGAGTGAGCTGCACCAGATCGCGGGGGCGGGACAGGGCGAGTCCGGTGATCTGCTCGAAGCGGCGCAGACGGTTGAGCACCGTGTTGCGATGGCAGAACATGCGCCGGGCGCTCTGGACGGCGGAGCCGCCGTTCTCCATCCAGACGGTGAGGGTGTCGAACAGCAGGTCGCGGTCGGCGGGTTCCAGGTCGTACAGCGGCCGGAGAACCCGGTGGGCGAGCTCGGCGGACAGGTCGGGTCGTGAGATCAGCAGCCCGTCGGGCAGACAGGTGTCGAGCCGGACGACGTCGCCATCCGCCAGGCACGTACGCAGGGCGAGTTCGGCCATGTCACGCGCTCGGGCCAGACCGTCCAGCCCCTGGACGACCGGGCTGATCCCGATCCGGAGCCCGGGGCCGGCGGCCAGGCCGGAGACGAACGCGTCGAGGGGCAATCCGCCGAGGTGGGCGACGAGCACATCGCACTGCCGGCAGACGTGGCGCAGGATCCGGACGCCGTGGATCTCCGGAACGGTATCCGGCACGCGGCCGTACGGCGGTGTGGCCCGCACCGCCGCCACCGCGAATCGCCCGCCGAGCGGCAGATCCAGGATGGCCGCCGCATCCCGGGTGAACTCGGGTGCGCTGCGGCTCTCCAGGAGGGCGGCGAGGATCAGACGGACGCGTTCACCGTGGCGGCTGGCGACGCCTTTGGCGACCTGCCGGTAGGCGTCGGCGACCAGGAACGCGTCGCGGTCGTTGCTCTTCCACACCATCTCGGCCACGTGCACCAGCTGGCGCATGTCGCCGAGTCCGTCCCGCTCCACCGCACTGATGATCCCGCTCCACACCTCCGAGCCGGCGACACGGAAGGCGTGCAGCACCTCGTCGAGCGGACGGCCCTGCTCCGCGCGTTGTATGCCGAGCTCTCTCGTGTACCGCTCGACGTCCACGATGCGGCTCGGATCCAGGCTGACCTCCAGCCCGTGGCGGACGCCGGCGCCCACGGTCTGCGGCAGGTCGGGCGGCGCCAGCACCGGGTCGGCGTAGTACGGCACCTCGGTGCGGATCCTGTCCACGACGCTGTCCGTGAATTCCGTGCCATGGCCCAGGAGGAGCCGGCAGGCGCGGCCGAAGAGCTGGAGCGGTGAGGGGTCTGTGGCGCCCTCGGTCAACGGGCGACTGACGGCTGCGTCGTGGCCGCGAGGACTGGTGTGCATGGACCCTCCAGGTGGAGTGGGCGTGCGAGAGCACCACGTGGAGGTGGGCCGCGCCCTTCCAAGAAGCCCCATGCTAAGCAGTCGGTCACCGCGCGGCGAGGTTTCCGCCAAACCGTGATGATTCCGTACAGCAGCCGTGGCGCAGTCGCGCGGCTGTGCCTGGCGGGCACTGCAGCCGTGCTGCCGTGCGCCGAAGCCGACGGTGCACCGCAGGTGCCTGACCTCGTCACGGGCCGATACCTGCTCCCCCTCCAGGTGGAACAGGCAGAACGGCGTCCTGCCGAGGCATCCCATCAGCCAAACGTCCGTCTTGAGCTCGGTCCGCGTCTCCGGTCGCCCCCGGCTCTGCGCAGACCTCGACCGGTGCCGGTTTTCGTAAGCCGGGTGGGCGGCAGGAGCAGGGCCGGGCCCTCCCTGCCCTGGTGGCGGCTCGTCATCGAGCGCTGGATCGCGAGCTGCGGAAGGTGCGGCGGTAGGTGTCCGGGGGCACGCCGATGGTGCGGTTGAAGTGCCGCCGCAGCGTCGTGGCGGTGCCCATGTCGGTAGCCGCTGCGATGGCATCGACGCTGTCGCCAGTGGTCTCCAGCAGCTCCTGGGCGCGCCGGATCCGCTGGGTCAGCAGCCATTGCAGCGGGGTGGTGCCGGTCACCGACCTGAAGTGGCGGCCCAGGTTGCGCGAGCTCATGTTCGCCCTCCGGGCCAGGTCCTCCACGGTCAGCGCATGGTCGAGCCGTTCGATCGCCCAGGGGAACAGCTCGGCGAGCGGGTGGTCGTCCCGGGCGGGCACCGGGGCGGTGACGAACTGGGCCTGGCCGCCGGCCCGGTGCGGGGGCACGACCAGGCGGCGGGCGACCGTGTTGGCGATGGCCGAGCCGTGGTCGAGGCGGACCAGATGCAGGCACAGATCCATCGCGGCGGCCTTGCCGGCGGAGGTGAGCACGCTGCCGTTGTCCACGTAGAGCACGTCCGGGTCGACCTCCACCCGGGGATAGCGGGCGGCCAGTGCCCGGGTGTGCGCCCAGTGCGTGGTCGCGCGTCGGCCGTCCAGCAGGCCGGCGGCGGCCAGCACGAACGCGCCCGTGCACAGGGAGGCCACCCGCGCGCCCGCATCGTGGGCCGCGCGCACCGCGTCGACCAGGTCGGCGGGCGGGTCCTCATCGACATCGGCCCACCCGGGGACGATCACCGTGTCGGCGTGCGGGAGTTGGTCGAACCCGCAGTCGGGCTCAAGCCGGAACCGGCCGACCTGCACGGCGCCCGGCCCGCAGACGGAAACGTCGTACCAGGGGTCGGCCACGTGGGACAGGTCGGCGCCGAAGACCTCGTACGCCACGGACAGTTCGAAGTGCAGCATCCCGTCGGTGACGGTCAGCGCGACAGTACCCATGTCTGGAATTGTACGGGCCATGGCGTTCCGGACACTCGCGAGGATCGACCGCCACCGTCAGGATGTCCACAGTTGATCGTTCGAGCGCTGCGGGAGAAGTCATGGGATCGGGTCAAACGGTGGCGGTGTTCGGCGCCTACGGGCACACCGGGCGCTTTGTGGTGGCGGAGTTGCGGGATCGAGGGTTCGTCCCGGTTCTGTCCGGACGCGATACGGACAAGCTGCGGGCGCTCGCGGCGTCCTGTCCGGGGCTCGACGCCCGGCCGGCATCGGTCGACGATCCGGCCTCACTCGACCGCGCGCTGGCCGGCGCGGCTGCCGTGATCAACTGTGCCGGGCCCTTCGCCGAGACCGCCGCCCCGGTGATCGAGGCAGCACTGCGCGCCGGGATCCCGTATGTGGATGTGGCGGCCGAGATCGAGGCCAATCTCGACACGTTCACGCACTTCGCGGATCGCGCCCGCGCTGCGGGCACCGTGGTGGTCCCCGCGATGGCCTTCTTCGGCGGCCTCGGCGACCTGCTGGTCTCCGCGGCGATGGGCGATTGGACGGCGGCCGACGAGGCGCATGTCGCGTACGGGCTGAGCAGTTGGCACCCCACAGCCGGGACCCGCGTCGCGGGCGCGGTTTCCGGGCAGCGCAGGGACGGCCGGCGCGTCCGCTACAGCCACGGACGGCTGGAGTACCACGAAGACGCCCTGCCCACCCTGAAGTGGCCCTTTCCCGACCCGATGGGGGCCCGGGAAGTGATCGGGGAGTTCACCATGGCCGACGTCGTCACCGTCCCCAGCCACCTGGCCATCCCTGAGGTGCGCACCTACATGACAGTTGAGGCGGCCGGCGACCTGGCGGCTCCGGACACGCCGACGCCGACTGCGGTCGACGAGCGCGGGCGGTCCGCGCAGACCTTCCTCGTCGACGCCGTCGTGCGCTCCGGCGGCGCGGAACGGCGCGCTGTGGCGCGCGGCCAGGACATCTATGCCGTGAGTGCGCCGCTCGCGGTGGAAGCAGTCCACCGTGTCCTCACGGGACAGACCCGGACGGTCGGTGTCGCCTCCGCCGGCGCGATCTTCGACGCGTCCGACTACCTCCGCGCCCTGTCCGCGCACATTTCGCTCGAACTGTGTCAGTAGGAGCGGTTCGTTCGGACGCTGACATCCGCCTGCCTGCGCCGCAAGGCGAGCGCTACGCCGACCCCGGAGATCGCCATGGGCACGAACAACGCGGTCGTCACGACCTCGACCCAGCCAGGGTTCAGCTTCGACGTTTCCCCGCTGCGGTACATGCACGTCGCCTGGGGCGGGAACAGGCTGTACTCCACTGTGCTCGGCGGGTACGTCCCCCACTCCCCTCTGGCCGAACAGGCCGATGACGGGCCGGTGACCAGTGGCCATGCAGCCAATCCGTAGACCAGGAGGAACGCCGAGGCAGTGACGAAGAGGGCCGTTCCTGTCCGGCGCAGCTTCTCGGTACGGGAGATGCGCTGGGCGGAGGCGGCCCCGGCAGGCAGTTCGACGCATTCGGCCAACAGCGCCAGCACCACGCAGAGGGCCATGCCCATCAGACAGATCCACATCACGACGCCAAAAAATCCCGTGCCACCCGCGGAGACCTCACCGTGCTCGTACTCGCAGATGACGGCTGGGGGAAACGTCTGCCGCCGGAAGCCCAGCAGTCGTCCGGGGCCCTCAACCATCCCGCGGGCGCAGTGCTCATCGAACTCCGACGAGGTCAGCCAGGACCAGCCCGACGTGGCAAGGAGCACGACGAACAGCACACCGGCCGCAGCCCACAGGCGTTCGGTGCGGAAGGCGCCTGACGTAGGGGTGTTCGACATCTGTGGATCCTATCGAGCACATCTCCGCCTCGAAGTCCCTGAGTTGTGACCCCGGGGATGCGCGCCGAGCAACACACGTGACTCCACGGGCCGATGTCGACCACGCAGCCGATTCACAGCATTCGGACGTCACGTCGCGAACCGCTGGTCGCGACAGGAAGGATTCGACCGGCCGTAGCCGGCTGACCGTGACAGCGGCCGGGCGCGTGCCCCTGGAGGGAGGCGCTCGCCGGGCCGCACTCCCGGCGCTGCCTCCATCCGCCGTCGGCCCCGAGGTGTGCCGTACCCCACTGTCACCTGTCCACTCGGCCCGGGACGGCGCTCAGGCGCTGAACCCCAGTGCCAGGGCGCCGATCACCGGCGCCGCGTACACCAGAGGGAACGGGATGTGGGAGTACCAGCGGGCGCGGAGGACGGTGACGACGGCCCCGGCGAAGTACAGCACCAGGCCGATCCCCGCCACGACGCCGATGACCGGCAGGAACAGGCCGATCAGCAGACCCGCCGCTCCCGCGGCCTTCGCCGTGCCCAGCCAGGGCAGCCACGAGAGCGGAACGCCGTAGCCGGCCATGGGCTGCACGACCCACTTGGCGCGAAGGAAGACGGAGACGGCCGAGAAGCCGGTCATGGCGGCGGCCAGGACGGTGACGACGACGTAGGCGGTGGACATCAGGAGTGCTCCCATCGGGCTGACGCCGGGGCGCATGTGCTCCGGCGAGGCGTCTTTCAGTTCGTCACTGCTATGACCCGCCGCAACGCGGGAATGTGACAGAGGATCGACATCCGATCGCCTGGTCCCGGCTGTGGGCCACGTTCGCCTCGTTCTGGGTGACTTCTGCCGCCCTCATGCTCCGGCATCCTGGTGGATCAGGTTCTTCGACTCCCTGCGATCCGGCGCGGGCGCCCACGCGTCGAGCGGACCTGCGCGCGCCGATCGCCCTTGTCCCCGGCGCACGCGTGGCGGTGTACGTCAGATCAGGTCCCACGCCACCGCGTCGTACGCCGCCGTCACCCGCTCCATCAGCTTCTCGCCCACCGTGTACTCCACCTCGTCGATCCACTGCACGGGCGCGAAGCCCTGCGAGTTCGTGAGGAACGCCGACTCGTACGAGGGCAGGTCGGCGAGCGTCACCCGGCGACGTTCGGAGGGCAGTCTGGGCTCGAGCAGTGCCATCGTGATCCCGAGCAGGGCGGGAGCGTCGGGCCAGAGCACCGAACTTCCGTCCCAGAAAGCGATGTTGGTGATGGCGCCTTCCGTCACCACCCCGTCGGGGTCGACCAGCAGCGCCTCGTCGAGGCCGGCGCGCATCGCGTTCAGCAGGAAGTGGTTCTGGCCGAAGGCGCCGAGATGCTTGATGTGCGCCATCTCGCGGACGTACGGCACGGACGCCAGCCGCTTCGGCTGCGGCGCCATGGTCTGCGGCGGCCGCACCGTGACCATCAGGGTCGCCCGCTCGTCGCCGTCGGGCCAATAGACGTAGACGCGAACCGAGGCGTCGCTCCGCCCCGCCGAAGCGAGCGCGTGCCGGATGTCCTCGCGTACCCGCTCGCCGTCCAGATCTGCGTCGAACAGCTCTCTGGTCGCCGCTTCCAGCCGGGCCACGTGGAGGGAGAGGCCCCGCACCTGCCGTCCCTGACCTGCATCGCGGTGAAGTGCCCGTAGCTGTTGAGCGCCGGGATGTGCAGTGCTTCCGCGGTGGCGACAGCGCCGTTGATCTCTATGTACGTCATGCGCCCACGGTAGATCGCACGGTTGCCGCTGGGACTGCGGTATACGCGGGAGTAACCACGTATCAGTCCGCATGGCACGCTTCGGCCGTGGAGAAGCTGTGGCTGGTGAATGTGAAGTGGGCACGGCACCAGTCCCTGCGGCCGGAAACAGGCTGCGCGTTGGCGCCCACGTCCCCGGCCACCCGCCTCACGAGGCCGCGCACAGCGAGTCGCCCAGTTGAGAGCGCTCGTAGAACACCTCGCGACCGCTGCGGCCGCGGGTGACCAGGCCGCTCTCCGACAGCACCTTCAGGTGCTGGCTGACCGCGCCGGGCGCCATGGACAGCCGGCGCGCCAGGATGCTCGTGGTGGCCGCTTCGGTGAGGGTGACGAGAATCCGGGCCCGGGTGCGTCCGATGAGAGCGTTGAGCGCGTCGGTGGTGGGGACGACCTCCTGCGACCACACCGTGGCGACGCCGGGTACGGGTACACCAGGTTCGGGCAGGGGTGATCGTCAGCGACTACGCCACCCTCGCCGTCGAGATGCTCGCCGACAACGCGCATCCGATCGCGAACGACGTGTACGCAGATCTCGACATGCCGTTCGCCACCCTTGTCAGTCAGCTCGCGGCGGCCCACAGCCGCTGACAGGAGCACCTGATCCTTGACGAACCGACGTATGCCTCGGGCTCCCGAAGTTGCTGGGGACTCGGGGCGTACGTCGTTCAGGACACGCTCCTGCTTCACACGCCGGCCGCGTACCGCCAGAAGTCCCGCATGAGCTCAGGGAAGCTCGGCCCGCCCATCTCCAGCTGGCTGAGCATGACGGTGACCGCGCCGGTGGACGGTGTGATGTGCGCTGTCGTGCCTGTACCGCCGACCCAGCCGTAGCGTCCGGGCACGCTCCATGGTTCCGCGGCCTCGACGTCGACCGCGCCGCCGAAACCCCAGCCCATCCCTTCCAGGAACAACCCGGCCGCCTCGCGCTCGGGCCGGGTCAGGTGGTTGGCGGTCATCCGCCGTACCGACTCCGGCGACAGAAGTCGTCGGCTGCCGGCCGTCCCTTCAGCGAGCAGCATCCGGCCGAACGCCAGCCAGTCGTCGACGGTCGAGACCAGACCGCCGGCCCCGGACGGGAACGCCGGCGGACTGCTCCACTGCCCGTCGGCGGCGTCGACCAGCTCGAGACCGCCCTCGGGACCGGTCCGGTAGTAGCCCGTGAACCGGTCGAGCTTTCGCGCCGGCACAGCGAACGATGTGTCCACCATCCCCAGCGGCTCGAACAGCCGCTCTGCCAGGAACTCGGGCAGCGGTCGGCCCGCGACCCGGGCGATGAGCACGCCCTGAAGGTCGGAACTGGTGTTGTACAACCAGCCGTCACCCGGCTGGTGCAGCAGCGGAATACGGGAGAGCCTGGCCATCCATTCGTCCGGCGCGGGGACCAACCGAGCCGCTGCCGCAGGGCCGGCGGACGATCTCGGGCCGTCCTGCAGCGGCTACCGGCTCCGCCGGCCAACGCCGGTACGCTCGGCGCCCTGATCAGCGACGTGCATGCGAGCGTCACACGCGGCGCGTGAACGTTGCAGCGCCGGACGACTGCTTGTCTCCCTCCTGGGTGAGCGCGTCGAGAGACGGCGGGCGGTCGGCAGTGGTTCGGCCGTGACCGGCGTATCCGCCGGCAGGGTGCGGTGGTGTCTGCTCATTCGCTGGTCTGTTGGAAGCTGATGAGGAGAAGGCCGATGTCGTCGGCGGGGGCAGGGGCGTGCCGGATCAGGGTGTCGGCCATGGCATCGAGGTCGCCGGCGTCCGCGTGCTCGAGGAGTCCGGCGAGCGCGGCGATGGCGTCGTCGGGGTCGACTCCGGGTGCTTCGATGAGTCCGTCGGTATAGAGGACGAGCACGCAGCCGGGCGGCAGGGGGAACTCCAGGGCCGGATAGTCGGCTTCAGGGGCGATGCCGAGCAGAAGGCCTGGAGGAACGCGCAGGACTTCGGTGCGGCCGTCGACGTGGCGCAGCAAAGGGCGCGGGTGGCCGGCGCTGGCCAGGCAGGCGGCGTGGCGGGCGAGATCGAGGTGCACGTAGAGGCAGCTGGTGAACAGGCCCGGGTCGAGATCGATGAGCAGACGGTTGGTCCGGCTGAGGACGTCGCCGGGGGGTGCTCCGACGGCGGCGTGGGCGTGGACGGCGGTGCGGACCTGTCCCATCAGGGCGGCGGCGTCGATGTTGTGGCCCTGGACGTCACCTATGGCCGCGGCGACGGTGGTGTCGTCCAGGCGGATGAGGTCGTAGAAGTCGCCGCCGACTTCCACGCCGTGTCCGGCCGGCAGGTAGCGGGCAGCCACGTTGAGGCCGGGGATGTCGGGGAGGGTGTGGGGCAGCAGGGCGGCCTGGAGGCGGCGGGCAACGTTGTACTGGGTGTCGTAGAGGCGGGCGCGGTCCAGGGCCTGGCCGATCAGTCCGGCCAGTGAGGTGAGGACCGCGCGTTCGGTGGACGGGAAGAGCTGGGGCCGGTCGTAGGCGAGGACGAGCGAGCCGATCGTGCGGCCGGAGGCGATCAGCGGCAGGAAGGCCCAGGAGGCCATGCCGTCCTCGTGCGCCACCGATGGGTAGGCGGCTTTGAGGTCGTCGAAGCCGGCGACGAAGTTCGGGACGCCGGTGGCCAGGACGCGGGCAGGGGGGATGTCCGACGTCAGGGGGATGGCGTCGAAGCGGTCCATGAGTGCGTCGCTGTAGCCGCGGTAGCCGAGGATCTTCAGGCGGCCCTCCTCCGGGGCCATCAGCGCCATGGCCTGCGCGCCCAGTGCGGGCATGAGCTGATCGGCGGTCTGGTCGACGACGTCCTTGACGCCGACGGCCTCGGTGAGAGTGGTGGCCAGGTGCATCAGGTGGTACAGCACGGTGGCGCGGCTCGGCCCCGCGGCCGGCGCGGACTCGGCTTCGGGAGGGCTTTCGGCGGGGGTGCTGGGAACGATGCGGACGCTGATGCCGGACGAGTCCGGGTACAGCTCGAACGACAGCCATGTATCCGGCGGGCGCAGGGCGGTGAACGAGGTGGGCTGCTGGCCGACCAACGCCGCCCGGTAGCGGTCCTCGACTTCGGGGACGTCCATCCACGGCAACGCCTCCCAGGGCCTGGCGCCCAGCAGATCGGCCGCATCTGCTCCGACGAGATCCGCGGCCTCGGGGGTGATGACGGTGATCCGGCCGCTCAGGTCCAGAGCGCAGGATCCTCCCGGCAGGCGCTCGATGAAGGCAGCCGCCGCCTCGGCCGGTCCCAGTACACGGGCGGGCGCCGGCGGCAGGATCCGCGGCCGGTCCGGCGGCAGCGGGTCGCCGTGGTCGGCAGCTTCCTGCAGGACACGGCCCAGCCGGTGGCAGCCTGCGTCTACGGCGTCACGCTCGCCGGGGCTCAGCTGCGGCGCATGCGCCCCGGTCCACAGCAGCACCAGCCCGCCCAGGACGGTGCTGCCGCAGATGACCGGGGCGGCAGCCAGCACAAAGTCGTAAGGCAGCACGAGCGACAGCCGCGGGTAGCGGCGCGCCGTCTCCTCCATGCCGCCGACCCAGACCAGGCGCCGCTCCAGGACAGCGTCCGCCACCGGAATGGGATCGGCCAGTCCCACTCGCGTCCATGGAGCGGCGATCTCCCGCGGAGCCCCCGTCATCACGACCAGCCACAGAGCGTCCCCGCCCGGCGGCAGTACATACAGCATGCCCTTGGACGCGCCGGTCTCCCGCACCAGGTCCACCAACGCGATGTCCATCATCTGCCCGCCGGTGCCCGCAGCCGCACGGGAGCCGGCCTGGTTCTGGCTCATTCAGCCTCCCCCGGCCGCAGTCGGCTCAGAACCCCGCATCCGTCCGAAACGAGCGTCGGCCGCCTCGCCACTGACACCCGGACCCGAGCCGATCTGCGCCCGGCTCGCCCCAGCCTGCCGATCGGCCGGCACCGTCGATCGCAGCAGCTGCTCCGACTGCGGACCTTGGCAGGCACGGCACAACGACACCCCTCAGCCGCCCCCGGCAGGGAAGCCGGCTCACCCACCGGCTGCGCCAGAGCCTGCACCTCACCCCGGAGATCCGCACCCACCGAAGCCATCTCCTGACGCGCACCGGCCGCCGCCTGCCACCGAGGCCGGGCCCGCCAGGCCTCCCGCCGATGCGCAGCGCGGCAATACCGGCGACCACGTCCCGTCGACTCCGGCAGGGCTGCGCCGCACCAGCCACACCGAACATCACCCATACGCCGAAGCTCACACACATACGGACAATACGCCCGCCTCTTCGCGACGACACCCGGGCACAGTGCTCGAGGGAGAGCGCCAATCCCTCGGCGGCAGGCCGGCGGGCCAGCCACCCGAATGGTCACGGCATGCCAGTACGTCGTCAATCCGGCCACGGGGTGTCAGGGCTCGCCACAACCTCGGTGGCGTCGCGTGCGGGGCACGTGTCGCCGCACCGCAGGTGGGCCGGAGTCAGGAGGGAATGGGGGCGGCCGCCGGTCATCGCCACCAGGGCACGGTCTCCCCTCGCCGCGAGACGAGCTGCTCACCGAACCCGCCGCCGAAGGATCCCGCTCGCCCCACACCGAGATGGTCACGAAGTGAGGCGAGGCACGGAGCCGACTCGCACCGGCCACCCGGGGGCCGCCATCGCCGCGCGGGCATCCGGCGCGGGAGCGCCGCGCTGGAGCCCGGCGGGGGCTGTGTTCACCTCTCACGCCGACGACCACCCGCTGAACGCCCGCCTCGTCCACAGCTCCTGGGAATCCCCCACATCATCGCGGGACGCTCACCATCACCACGTCGTGGCTGGGCACTTCCGCCTCGCGGAACGTGTTGTCGACGGTCGTGGGACCGAACCGTCCGAATCCTTTCGGCGATGTCCCGGGGCCCTGGACTGTCCAGCCGGCCGGTGAAAATCGTGCAGCGCCTGGTTGAGGCCGCAGCGGGCCCGGGCAGTGGTCCGGCCCCGGCCGATGCTTCTGGATCGGCCCGTACGATGCCCGTCCCGGAGCGCCAGGCTGATGAAGGCTGCGTCCCGCTCGGGCCGGAGGCTGCGGCGTCTCCCTCCGCCCGGTCCACGGCGTCGGCCGCGCGGCGCAGCCACTCCTCCGGAACAGCCGGAGCCGGCCCGGCGCGACGCCATCAGTCGGCCCGTACGAAGCTGAGCAGCACACCGGTGCCGAGCCACGGCTCGACTCCACAGCACTCCCAGCCTGCGCCCTCAATGGCGTGGATCACTTCGTCGACTCCGCGGTCCACCCGCCTGACGGCCCGTTTTCCGTACACCGGCCGATTGAGGTAGAGCTGCACCGTATGCGTCATCTCCCCCGCTTCCCGCGCCCTACGGGCCTCTCGGGCCAGGCTCCACAGGTGGCGCCGCTTCATGCTCGTCATGTGGTACCTCCGTGTCGTCTCGGCGGGCCGGACCCTTGCCGGGCCCTCCCACTCGGCGTGATCGGCGACCGCGCACACCGCCGCGTTCCGGCTCGGCAGGTCGGTGGCGACCAGGACCTGACACCCGTCGTGCCGCCGCGCCCAGGCGCTCCAGGCGCCCGCGCCGCCTTCCACCCGGCCGACGACCGAGCCGCCGGCACCGCAGATCCGGCAGCTGCCGTCGTCCAGGCCGTACAGAACGAGGCCGCAGCGGCCCAGGAGCAGTGCAACCTCAGGGGTCATGGCACCTCCGTGGGTCGGGCGCGCCCGGCGCCGGGTTGCAGGCGGTCGTCGTGGTGCCGTCCCCCGTACGGCACCACGACGACCGCGTTCCTGCTGTGACTTGCCAACCGTGGTGCACGCCGCTGCAATAGCGATGAAATTCTGATGATCCGTGATGACAGGAAGTCAAATGGCAATGGGGGCGTCGGAGGAACTGCACGTCGCGTTACTCGGCCCCGTGCAGGCGTGGCGGGGCGACCGGGAGGCGGCTATCGGCCCGACAGGCGGTGCTGGCGGCGCTGTTGCTGCGCGGCGGCCGGCTGGTCAGCCACGAGCAGCTGATCGACGGAGTGTGGGGCGACCAGCCGCCGCCGACAGGCCGGCGCGTCCTGCCCAGCTACGTATACGCACTGCGGCGGGCCCTGGACGTTCCGGGTGCGGGGCGGGACAGATCGGTGATCCGCGGCGGGTCGGGCGGCTACCGTTTCACCGCACCGGTCCGGCTCGACACAGCACGCCTCACCGAACTCGCCATGGGGACGGGCGGGCTGCTGGATGCCGGTGATACCTCGGGGGCACTGGCCGCCGCTGAGCAGGGCCTGCGCCTGTTCCGCGGGGAACCGCTGGCAGGGCTGCCCGGCCCGTATGCGCTCGGGGAACGGCAGCGGCTGCTGATCAAGCGCCGGTCCTTGCAACAGCAGCGGCTGGAGTGTCTGCTGCAGCTCGGCCGCGGCAGCGAGGTCCTCGCGGACCTGGCCTCCCCGGAAGCCGCCCATCCGCTGGACGAGCCGGTACTGGCGCTGAGGATCCGGGCACTGTACGGCACAGGTCGGCAGGGTGAGGCGCTCGCCGCGTACGAGGGGCTGCGGCGGCGGCTGCGGGAGGAGTTGGGGGCCGCACCGTCCGCGGCCCTGCGGGACCTGCACGCGGCGGTGCTCCGTCACGACGACACGGCCGTCCTCGGCGGCTCGGCCACCGCAGGCGGCTCTGCCTTCCCGGACGCTGCGCCCGCCTCGAAGGCCTCCACGGCGGCTGCCTCGCGGCGTCCCCGGGCATCGCCGGTGTCGGCGCAGGCCCGGCCGCTTCGCACAGTGAACGAACTCCCCGGAAACGCAGGTAAGTTGATCGGCCGCCTCGCGGAGGTCGCCGCACTGACCGCACCCGCCCTCCACGATGCCGTCACCGTCGCGACGGTGGACGGGCCTGCCGGGGTCGGGAAGACATCGCTGCTGGTGCACGCGGCGTGGACGCTTCGCCCTCAGCACCCGGACGGCGTCCTCTTCCTCGATCTGCTCACGCACCACTCACCGGCGGGCGACCGGCCCTTGACGAAGCGGCTGCTCCAGCGGCTGCTGCGCACGCTCGGCACGGCCGACGCGGACGTTCCCCAGGACCGCGACGACCTGATCGCCGCGTGGCGCGACGCCACCAGCGGGCTGCGGCTGCTGCTCGTTCTCGACGACGTGGGAAGCGCCGCGCAGGTGCGGCCACTGCTGCCTGCAGGTCCGGGCAGCCACGTGCTGGTGGCGGGACGGCGCAGGCTGACCGGACTGGACGCGGACCGGTGCGTCACCCTGGAGCCACTGCCGACCACCGACTCGATCGGTCTGCTGCGCCGCCTGATCGGCGAGGCGCGCACCGACGCCGCCCCCGAGGCGGTCGCCGACCTGGCGCGGCTGTGCGGGGGCCTGCCGCTGGCCCTGCGGATCGCCGGCGCGCGGTTGCAGCACCGGCCGTCGTGGTCGCCGGCCCACCTGGCGGCTCGGATGGCGCGGGAGGAGCGGCGACTGGGCGAACTGAGCGCCGGGGACCGCAGCGTGGAGGCCGCCTTCCACATGTCCTACGAGCAGTTGCGTCCGGCCCGGCAGCGGGCGTTCCGGCTGTTGGGCCATGCGCCGACCCCGGAGTTCGACGCGTGGACACCGGCGGTGATGCTCGGGCTGGGCGTCGATGAGGCGGAGATCATACTGGAGGAGCTGTACGACGCGAGCCTGGTGCTGCAGCCGGGCCCGGGGCGGTATCGCCTCCACGACCTCGTGCGCGTCCACGCCCGGAAACTGGCCGACGCCCTGCCCGAGGAGACGGCGCAGGCCCGCCGGCAGGTACTGGAGCTGTACGTCCAGGCGGGCCGGCTCACCGGTGACGACGGGCGGGCGTCGGACGGGGATCCGCAGCGGTTCGACTCCGCGCGGGACGCGGCGCGGTGGCTGGACAAGGCGGGGGCGGACCTGGCGGACGTACCGAGGTACGCGGCGGCGCACGGCGAGGACGTCCTGGCGACGCAGCTGGCTGTGGCGCTACGGGACTACTTCCTCCACCACGATCGCTACGACGAGGGCCGCACGGCGCTGACGACGGCGCTGCGCGCCGCGGAGCGGAGCGGGGACCCGGCGCTGCGGGTCCTGACCGCGGTGTCGCTCGGGCTGCTGGACTACCAACAAGGCCGGCACGCGCCGGGTGGCGACTGGTTCCGGCAGGCTCTGAAGTGCGCCCGCGAGAACGGCGACGAGTCGATGGCGGCGCTGCCTCTGACCGGTCTGGCCATCCAGGACTACTTGCAGGGGCGGTACGACACGGTGACGGCCACCATGGATGAGGTGCTGCCGGTCCTGAAGCGGGCGGACGACGAGTGGGGGGTGTCGCTGGCATTGGCGCTGCGGTCGATGAGCCGGTTCATGCAGGGTGAGGTGCTTACATCGTTCGCCGACGCGCGGGCGGCGCTCGCCGCGGCGGAGCGCAACGGCCGCCCGATACCGGTCAGCCAGCGCCTGGTCTCCCTTGCGGACGGCCATGCGGCGCTCGGCGACCGGGCGGAGGCGCGGGCGGTGCTGCTGCGCAGTGAGGCACTGCTGCGGGAGGCCGGCGACGCGCTGCTGCTGGCGTTGACGTTGACACGGCTGGGATCGGTCGCGGAGGACCTTGCGGAGGCGCAACTCCGCCATCGCCAGGCGTTGGCGCTGCACGCAGGCATCTCACGGCGTTCGGAGCCGCACCGTACGCGGCTCGAGATGGAGATCCGGCGCCGCCTGGGTCAGTCGTACGCGGCGGCAGGAGCGCGGGCGCGGGCACGACGCGAGTTCCGTACGGCACTGGCCGTGGAGCGAGCGGCGGAACACCCGGAGCTGCAGGAGAAGTTGCGGGCAGCGCTGGCGGAGGTGGACAGGGAGTGAGTCGGCGTCACCGGCCGGCGCCGGGCGTATCACCAACGGGAACTCAGAGGGTGCACAGCAGATCGGGGTCGTACGTGCACGGTGTACGAGTACCAGTACACCGCCAGGCACGAGGAGGAGAGCAGTGCCCATCTCAGTGAACGGGGGCGGCGGTTGGGCGGCAACTCGTCATGTCCGACCTCGCCACCGGCGAGAAGGTGTGGAGCACGGCGGACGTCACACCGCCTTCGGGCGTCGAGCTGAACGAGATCAAGCAGCCGGCCAGCGGCGAGATCCGGGTACTCGACGTACCCGACGGCAAGATCCTCACCTCGTGGGGCGCCGGCGCCTTCACGCGGCACACCTGGGTCACGGCGACGTACGACATGACGACCGGTAAGCAGATCGGCGCCGCCGCCAAGTACACCTACACCGGCGCCACCGCCGACAGGATCAACAGCAACGGTTCCTTCATCCGCTCCCCCGACCACCAGCTGGCCGCGTCCTCCACGGAGAACGGCACCGCCGTATGGCAGCTCGCCGACGGCAAGGAGATCTGGGCCCAGCGGGCAGGCGAGAACTCGATGACACCGCGGCGCTTCTCTCCGAACGGCGTGCTGTACGGCACGGTGGGCGCTGACGACACGACCGCGCTCGCCATCGAGTCCCGCACCAAGAAGGTCCTCGCCAAGAACCTTCGGCCGGGGAACATCCCGCTGTTCAACGAACCTTCGGGATACGGCTACTTCGGCACGGACAGCGGCCTCTTCGTGTTCCCCTCACTGACAACCACATCGACGAAATCCTCGCCGTGATCCGCGGCCTGCCGACCGGATCGCCCCGCAAGCGCACGGGACGCAACGGCGGCCGTCCCCGAGGTTCGACCGCCGGACTCACAAGCAGGGCAACCCAGTCGAACGGTGCATCAACCGCCCTGATCCTGCATGTTGCTCGCTCCACCGTCCGACCTCATCGGAATGAGCTGATCCGATGGTAAACGCCCTGGGGCTCACGGTGGCCGTTGTTACGATCCTCCGCATGCACAGAACAGACACCGCAATCGACGGCGAGGACGTGCGCCGGGTCGTCACCCTGGCCATAGACGCCCTGAGGAATGCAGATCCCCAGGCGTGGGAGTCCAAGGCGGGAACGCTCGAGTGGACATGTTGGGAGACGCTCGAGCATCTGGCCGATGACCTGTTCACCTACGCCGCAAGGTTTGGGCTCGCGAAGCCGCCGATGACCACGGTGTTGCCGTTCCGGACGAGCAGTGACCGAAGCGGTGGGCCGGCAAACGTCATCTTCGTTGAGCGAGCCTCGGGCCCCGAGGGCCTCCTGACCATCCTGGAGGCGTGCGGTGGCCTGCTTGCGTCCGCCCTACGCACTGCTCCTCCGACCACCGTTGCTTATCACGTCTTTGGACCCTCGGATCCAGAGGGCTTTGCCGCAATGGCCGTTGTGGAGACCCTCGTGCACACCCATGACATCACTCAGGGGTTGAATCTTGAGTGGTCGCCGCCACGGGAGTTGTGCGAACGGGTCCTGAAGAAGCTCTTTCCCCACATCGCCATTGATGGTGACGTCTGGGAGATCCTGTTGTGGGCGACTGGACGCACCGCCCTCCCCGATCGCCCACAACTCACCGATTGGCGCTGGTACGGCACGCAGGGCGCATGAGTGCCTGCTGCACAGCTCGATGAGCGCAGCGGGCCGCCCTGACCGGCTGGGGACGGGGCCCTGCTGTCCGGTGACCGACGGCAACCGTTGCTTCACCGTTGCCGTCAAGCATGGCGAACGCCCTGAAGTGGGAGATCACTCCGGGCGCTTTCGCCGGTCGACTACGCCGTTACCTGTGGGGCGGTCACTTCTGGTCCGGCTCGTACTTCGCCGGCTCCTGCGGCGGGGCACCGCTGACCGTTGTACGCCAATACATCGAGAATCAGCAGCGCCCCGCGTGAGGGGCTTTCCTGCTCCGCAGTGATACGGCGGCACTCCGTGCCGCCCGGTCAAGGATGCGCTTCACCTCCCCCGTGAAGGGGGGAGCACTACGCAAGATCAGAGGTAGAAGAGTCCCACCAGGTTCCAGCTCACCCCGAGTCGGTGGGCTGTATACGCCCGCGCGTCCACCAGGCGAGCGTCAAGGAGTTCAAGGCCGGTTTCCTCCTGCAGCTCGCGTTCCAGCGTCTCCCGTGTTTGCTCGCCCGGATCGATCCCTCCGCCGGGCAGGTGCCACAGCCCCGGCGTGAAGACCGGTGAGACGTCCGAGAGTTGAGTCAACAGCAATTGGTCCTGCGCGGTAGCAATGGCATACGCCGATACGCGCGAACGCACGTGCTCCCCCAATGTGCCCCTCCGGACCTCGAGTTCCACGGCTCCGAACCGGCCGCACAGGACAATCTATCGATCACGCTTCAAGAGGGTCAGGACAGGGCGCCCGCGAGGGAATCACGCCTCACGGGCCTGATCCGCCCTGTCAGCGCACCTGCGAATACACATTCGTTCAGATCGAGAGGCATCAGATATTTCGAGCCCTATTAGCTGGTTTGCCTCCAAGGATGGGGGCATGCGGTGTGTTCGGCCTTGCCGAGTGCCTTGGTGATGGTTGACCGGTACTGGGTCAGCTCGGCGCCTTCGAACGTGGACGTCTCCTGATCGGAACGCTCGGGCACCACCATCAGCAGATGCTGCCCCTTCTCGATCGGCGGGCGGGCTTCGGTCACTCTCGGATCGACCAGGTCGAGGGTGATCCGGCTGTCACCGTGGGACGGCTTGATCCAGTCGGCGACGTCGAGGCCCACGGTGATACGGCCCTTGCTGGACGGGCGCACCTCGCTGACGTCACCGACTGCGATGGTGCGGGCGCAGGCTATCCACTCGGCGAGGGTCTGCCCCTGTCCGTTCTGTTCCTCGCGGGACGCGGGCCCGGAAGATCCGCTCATCACGGACACGGTCACGGCGATGCACGCGGCGGCCGCGGCGGCGGCCGCAGCGAGCGACACGGCGACAACGCGGCGTCGGCGACGGGGCTTTGCGAGAGAGACCGGTTCCTGCGCGGGAGCGGAGCCGGGGTCGGCCCTGCCGGCCTCCCCGCCGATCATCCGCAGGGCGCGGCGTACCGCATCCTCGTCCGTCTCGTTCTGGCTGGCCACAGTCAGATCACCTCCATGTCCCGCAGCCGGCGGCCAAGCGCGGCAACGGCGGTGTGCAATCGGCTCTTCACCGTTCCCTCGGGGACGCCGAGACGGTGCGCGATGTCCCGCACGGTCAGGTCCGCGTAGTAGCGCAGGGCGAGGACCTGCCGCTGCGCCACCGGAAGGCCTTCGAGCTCTTCAGCCACGGTGAGAGCGAGCAGCCGCGAATCCTCGGACTGACCGGTGGGCGGATGGTCCTGCCAGCGGGCCGCGAGCCTCTCCCGCAGCGACGCGTCCCTGGACCGGCTCCGATGCCAGTCGACCGCGACCCGTGAGGACACGACCGACAGCCACGCCCGCAGGTTCCGTATCCGGCCTTCCGTCTCCAGCAACTTGACTCGGACCTGCTGGACACCGTCCTCGAGCTCGCCCCACGGGACCCCTCCGAGAGCCAGCATGGCGCGCACCAGCTCGACATCCGACGGCTCCAGCAGTGGCCCGCCGGTCGTGGATCTGTGCGTCTCGCCCATCAGCCGATCGCCCTCCCCCTTCATGTCCCTCATACGACGGAGCACGCGCGCAGAACGTTCGCCGACGAGCTCTCCTGGCTGCGCTGCCGAGTGCTCTCCTGCCTGTACACCGCCTGACGACGACGTCGATCGCGCCGAGCCCGCAGTTCCGGCTCCTGGCCCTGAGCTCACGGTGTCCGGCTGGAGGGAGCCGTGCGCTGGTAAAATGGCCCCACGCTTCGACGCAGCCGGGGCCCGTACCGGGAAGAGGTACGGGCCCCGGCCCGTTCCGGGCGCCAGACCAAGGAAGGTTCCCCATGAACGCGAAGCCGTCAGCCTCCGGGCGCTCCGGTGCCGGCAAGACCGACCGTGCCACGGCGCCGCGGGGCGAACTCTCGGTGCCCGAGACGGTGGTCCCGGGCCTGCCGCCGGCCGAGTCCTTCGCCGAGCTGGATCTGCCGCCGGAGCTGGTGAGGACGATGACCGGTCTCGCGGTGCGGGAACCGTTCCCGATCCAGGCGGCCACCCTGCCGAACGCCCTGGCCGGCCGTGACGTCCTCGGCCGCGCACGCACCGGCTCGGGCAAGACGCTTGCCTTCGGGCTGGCGCTGCTCGTCCGTACGGCAGGCCGGCGCGCCGAATCCAAGCGGCCCCTCGCGTTGGTCCTTGTGCCGACCAGGGAACTCGCGCAGCAGGTGAGCGACGCGCTGGCACCCTACGCGCAGGCGCTCGGGCTCCGGCTGGCGACAGTGGTCGGCGGGCTGTCGATCGGGCGGCAGGCGACGTCGATCCGGGCCGGAGCCGATGTCGTCGTCGCGACCCCGGGACGGCTGGCCGACCTGGTCGCACGCCGGGACTGCCACCTGGACCATGTACGGATCACGGTGCTGGACGAGGCGGACCAGATGTGCGACATGGGGTTCCTGCCGCAGGTCTCGGAGATCTTGGACCACATGCGCCCCGGGCAGCGGATGCTGTTCTCGGCCACGCTCGATCGCAATGTCGACCATCTGGTCCGGCACTACCTGCACGACCCCGTGTTCACCTCGGTCGACCGGGCGGAAGGTTCGGTCACCACGATGGAGCACCACGTGCTGCATGTGCATCCGGCCGACAAGTACGCCACCGCCACCGAGATCGCGGCCCGGGACGGGCGGGTGCTGATGTTCCTGGACACCAAGCTCGGCGTGGACCAGTTCACCCGCCACCTGCGGGGCAGCGGCATACGGGCTGCCGCCCTGCACAGCGGGAAGTCGCAGCCGCAGCGCACACACACGCTCGCACAGTTCAAGGACGGCGAGATCACGGTGCTGGTGGCCACCAACGTCGCCGCCCGCGGCATTCACATCGACAGCCTCGACCTCGTCGTCAACGTCGACCCGCCCGCCGACGCCAAGGACTATCTCCACCGCGGCGGGCGCACGGCGCGCGCGGGCGAGTCCGGCAGCGTGGTCACCCTGGTCACCCCCGGCCAGCGGCGCGACGTGAACCGGATGATGTCGGACGCCGGGATCCGGCCGGCGGTCACGCAGGTGCGGTCCGGCGAGGAGAAGCTGACCAGCATCACCGGGGCCAAGCGCCCCCCGGCAGGGGACAAGGCGAAGAACACCAACGCGCCCTTCCGGGGCCTGGGCAACCGCACAGGCCGTCCCCCCAAGGAATCCCGCAAGGCCGCCGAAGCCCGCAAGACGGCGGAGGCCCGGAAGGCAGCCCGGGTGCGCAAGGCCCACTGACGGCCGCACAGGGCCGCCAGGGCGGATGAGCGCCGGCAGGGCTGTCCCCGGTCGGAGCCTGGCCCTGCCGCAGCGCGGCCGTCAACGGACCGGGCACAGACGGCCCCGGCAGTCCAGCCGTCAGAGCCGCCCACACCCCGCGATTCCCGTAGTCCGTGACCAGCGCCAGTGCCGGCACGCACCTACCCCGCCCCGGTGGGCCGGGGCGGGGCAGGCAGGAACACGGGACGGGGGCCGCGGGCCTCCTGGCTATCGAGCCAGCAGCACGCCGGCGACCGACGGCGGTACCGGTGCGAGGGGCGCCGGCCGGGTGGTGAAGGTACCCCGGCCCTGGGTCCGGCCCCGCAACCGCGACGCGTAGCCGAAGAGCTCGGCCAGCGGCACGGCCGCCGTGATCACCGCGGTCCCGGCCTCGGCCGTGGACCCCGAGACCCGGCCGCGGCGGGCGGCAAGATCACCCAGAACTCCCCCGACGCCGTTTTCCGGGACGGTCACTGTTACCTCCACGACCGGCTCCAGAAGCTCCACCGTGCTCGCGCGCAGCGCCTCGCGCAGCGCGAACCGGCCCGCCGCCCGGAAGGCCAGCTCGGAGGAGTCCTTGGAGTGGGTCGCCCCGTCGGTGAGCGTGACCCGCAGCCCTGTCACCGGAAAGCCGCCGAGCGGGCCCTCGGCGAGGGCGTCCCGGCAGCCGGCCTCCACGGCGCGCGCGTACTCCTGAGGCACGCGGCCGCCGACGACCGTCGACCGGAACTCGAAGCCGGCCTCCTCCAGCGGCTCGACGTCGAGGACGACATGCGCGAACTGCCCCGCGCCGCCATCCTGCTTGACATGGCGGTAGACCAGGCCGGTCACCCCGCGTACGACGGTCTCCCGGTAGGAGACCTGCGGCCGGCCCACGACGACCTCCACCCCGTGCCCGCGGCGGATCTTCTCCACCGCCACCTCCAGATGGAGTTCG
This sequence comes from Streptomyces sp. NBC_01142, assembly GCF_026341125.1. Lineage (NCBI taxonomy): Bacteria > Bacillati > Actinomycetota > Actinomycetes > Kitasatosporales > Streptomycetaceae > Streptomyces > Streptomyces sp. NBC_01142. The sequence continues at coordinate 3,550,251 of NZ_JAPEOR010000001.1, read as the reverse complement.
CCCATCCCCGACAGCACGGTCTGACCGGTTTCCGCGTCGGACCGCACCGCCAGCGAAGGGTCCTCCTCGGCGAGCCGCGCCAGCGCCGCCGAGAGGCGGCCGGTGTCGATGCTGCGGCGGGCCTCGACCGCCACCGACACCGCCGGTTCGGCCACCGAGGGCGGTTCGAGGACCAGAGGCGCCCCCGGCGCGCACAGGGTCGTGCCGGCCCGGGCGGCCTTCAGCCCGATCACGGCGACGATGTCACCGGCGACCGCCTCCTCCCGTTCCTCGTGCTGGTCGGCCTGCACCCGCAGGATCCGGCCGACTCGCTCCGTACGGCCCGTACCGGCGTCCAGTACGGACATGCCCTTGCGGAGGGTGCCCGCGTAGACCCGGAGGTAGGTGAGCCGCCCGGTCGCCGTCGCCGTCACCTTGAAGGCGAGGGCCGCGAACGGCTCCGCCGGGTCGGGGGCGCGTTCCTGCTCCACGCCGTCCACCGTCCCGCGCACCGGCGGCATGTCGGTGGGCGACGGCAGGTACGCCAGGACCGCGTCCAGCAGCGGCTCGATCCCGCGGTTGCGATACGCCGAGCCGCACAGCACCACCACGCCGTCCCCACGGAGGGTCAGCTCGCGCAGGGCGCCGGCCAGCGTCCGTTCGGTCAGTGCCGAAGCCGCGTAGAACTCCTCCAGTGCGTCGGGATGGAGCTCGGCCACTGCTTCGTCCAGGAGCCGGCGGCGCCGGTTCGCCTCCTCCCGCAGCGGCTCGGGGACCGGTCCCGTCTCGTACGTGTCGGAGCCGGCGTGCCAGAGCAACGAGCGCATCCCCAGCAGGTCGACGACGCCGGTGAAACCGTCTTCCTTTCCGATGGGCAGCTGGACCACCAGGGGGACGGCGCCCAGCCGGTCCCGGATGGAGGCGACCGCCGTGTCGACGTCGGCGCCCGCCCGGTCCAGCTTGTTGACGAACGCGATCCGCGGCACACCGTGCCGGTCGGCCTGGCGCCACACCGACTCGCTCTGCGGCTCGACTCCGGCGACAGCGTCGAACACCGCGACCGCCCCGTCCAGCACCCGCAGGGACCGCTCGACCTCGTCGGAGAAGTCGACGTGCCCCGGGGTGTCGATCAGGTTGACGCGGTGTCCGCCCCAGGTGCAACTCACAGCCGCGGCGGAGATGGTGATGCCGCGGTCGCGTTCCTGGGCGTCGAAGTCGGTGACGGTCGTTCCGTCGTGGACCTCGCCCCGCTTGTGGATGGCACCGGTCGCGAACAGGATGCGTTCGGTGATCGTGGTCTTGCCCGCGTCGACGTGGGCGAGGATGCCCAGGTTGCGGACGGCGGTGGGGGAAGTGGTAGTGACGGGACGCCTGTTGGTGCGCATGGCCCAAGGCCTTTCGAGTGATGAGAAAAGGGCTGCGCGATTCCCGGACGGCAGGCCGTCCCGCCCCCGCCGGTCCGGCCGGGACTGCCCCGGGGCTCTTCCGCGGAGGAGGGAGCACCAGGCAGCCGCGGTGTCGCCGCCCTGCCCGGCAGAAATGTCCGGGCAGGCGACGTACGGGAACGGGAGGGACGGAACCTAAAGGTGCGTCACGGGCATACGGTGACGGCCGCGCAGCCGGCACCGCGCGCTGCTGGACACCGGGATCACGTCGTACCGGGGCGGGGGAACGAAGGCGGCGGTGCGGCTGATGCACATGGCCAGGCTCCCCTTCTCTTCACTCGGCATGAGGCGCGCGATGCTCTGTCGGCAGCGCGTGTGGCGAGTGTAGTGAGCGAAGTCGGCCCGGGGCACGGGGTTTTCCGGGAGTCGGGACCGGGAGTCGGGACCGGGGGCCGGTGCCGGGGTCGTGAGGGGATGGTCCCGCGGCCGGTGCAGTGCCGCTCTGGCGAGGCCGGACGGGTGCAGCCCACGACCGTGCGCCCGCGCCCGAGTTCACGCCAGGCGGGTTCGGCAGACGCGGTCAACTCCTCCAGGAAGTCGATCAGATGTGAGCTACGTCCCGGAGGGCGGGATGAGACAAGCCCGCACGGACTGCGTATCACCTCACAACGAAACAGCGAAGCCCGACCCGTGCAGCCCAGCTCCCCGTCATAAAACCCCTGCGATCACCACTCGACATCTTGATACGTATCCCTTCTGGAAAGACATTGCTGGTCTGTCCGAGACACGGCATTCCACGGACGTTGGTTGAGGAGACTGCCAGTGGCATTCAACGACACCGAACCTCGGCGAGCTCACGGTTCAGGTCCTGATACCGCCCAAGAGATACGGGACTCGTTTCAGGCCGTGCTGGACGCCTTGGACGCCGCCCGCGCCGACCTCTACGCCTTCGACTGGCAGGAGGGCTTGTCCGAGACCCCGCCGCCGTCCCGGCGTCAACGCAGCGAACCGGTGAGGGACGCCGGCTCCACTCATCCGGCCCCGTCCCTGCCCTCGCCCCCGACTCCGACCCCACTGCGACGGACACAGCCGGTAGGGCGTGGGCCCGAGTACCTGGATCCGGAGCCTCCGCACGCCATCTCACCGCCTGTCGTGGAGCCTCGGCGGAACGGTGGCCGGCGCCAGGCCCATGCTCCGCGGGATGTGGTGGTGGAGCCGCTGTGGTTGCGCGGCGCCCATCCGGAGAGTGTCCCGCCCCCGCCGGTGGGAAAACCGGCAATGTCGAGCGGCGCAGGCCCGACGTACGCCACGCCGCCGGTGACCTTCCTGCCCCCGGCTCCGCCGCAGGAGGACGCACTCCGCTGGACCGGCCCGCGCCCGGACACCACCGGGTCGGCTGTCCCCCAACGCCCGGCTCCACGCCCGGCCCCGCCCGCGGACCAACTCATCGCCCCGCCCTCGAAGGCATCACCGTCACCCGTCAGCGCGCACGCGAGGAACAGACATCGAGGATGGCGTTCCTTCACCGAGCGGCGGGACACTCGTCTCACCGGAGCCTTCGGAGGGGTTGCCGTGAGCGGATTGATCCTCGCCTCTTCGCTGCTGGTCAACGACGACCCCGCACCGCCGGTCCCCTCCCCGCCCTCCGGGCAAACGGACCGACCGCTGCCCGACAACCCGGCTCCCAAGCTCCCCGAGGTTCCAGGCACGGGCGTGCTGCGCCAGGGCGACAGCGGCCATGGCGTGTACGAGTTGCAGGTACGTCTGCGCCAGGTCCCCGACATCTACGACAACGGCACGATCGGTGGCAGCTACGACGTTGAGGTCCGGGCGGCCGTGGCCAGATTCCAAGAGTGGTACGGCATCCGGGGCGACGAGACCGGCGTCTACGGCGACCACACTCGCCACGCCCTGATGCTGCGAACCACGTGATCAGCGGCAACCCTGCGAGGACCTCAGGGGGCAGCCCAAGGCGTCAGGATCGTCCTCACGGGTGTCCTCTCCTACTCCCGGCACGGACGTGGCGCGCCGATGCCCTCGGCGGTGTAGGGCTCAAGGGCTGAACCGGTCGCCCGTCACGCAGCCGGGCAGAGGGCAACGTCGAACTTGGAGGCGTGCAAGGGGCTCGGGGTCGGGGCGAGGCGCTTCTTGCCCTGGCTGACCATACCGAGCACCTCGAGGCCCACGAGTCTTCTCCAGGGAGACATCCGGATCACACCGGCCAAGGGCTGCCCTGCGCGCCAACTGGAGCGGAAACACTCGCCAACGAGGACGCTCATGGGCCAACCAAGGCCTGTCCGGCCGGTCATGAGGGGGTTCAGGGCACAGGTGGCAGTGGATGACGCCCGAGCGTGAACTGATCACGGGCGGATCCGGAACAGCACGCACCGGCGCAGTGGCCCGTCGGGCACGCTCGGGTCGTCGAAGTCGTCGGCAGGGTCACGGGTCATGCCGATCCGGCGCATTACGGCCTGGGAACGCGTGTTGTTGACGGTCGTCGACGCAACAATTTCAGGCAGTCCGAGGGACCCGAAGCCGAAGGCCAAGCCAGCCAGGGCGGCTTCGGTAGCGTATCCGTGTCCCCACGCCGAGCGGGTCAGCCGCCAACCGACATCCACCCCCGTAAACGGCATGGTCTCGTCCACCTCGTCCAAGCCGGCGCGGCCGATGAACTCACCGCTCTCCAGCGCCTCTACCGCCCACCACCCGTAGCCCCGCTCGTCGAACTCGGACTGCATGAGCGCCACCGAGGCCTCGCTCTGCTCAGGCGTCAGCAGGTCTCCCAGATGTTCCCGGACTTCAGGATCGGCGTTCATCGCCGCCCACGGTTCGAGGTCCGACTCGCGCCATCGGCGCAGCATGAGGCGATCGGTACGCAGTTCAGACATGCCGCCAAGCTAACGTGATCAAGGTCAGGCGGACAGGTCTGCGGGCTGTCACGATCGAAGCCAGATCATGGTGGCTGCGGCGGTGACGGTGCCGAGGAAGACATAGCCGCGCTTGTACTGCTCCTTGTCGAAGTTCGGCGACGGCCCGTCTGTGGATCCTCGCTTCACGCAGGCTGCCTGGAATGTGCGATGAAGGGCGGCAGCGATTTCTACCGCCGAGCCGACCAGCGGCCATCGAGAGCCGAGCCCACGCCTGGCGCCCGTCGATGTCAGGTCAGGGTGACGCCGAAACTACAGCGCCTACCCCGCGGAGCAGGCACTGCCCGTGCATTCTCGTCGAGTTGCTGACGCACGCACGGTCGGCGTCGGACATGACAGCTGAAAGATTTACGGATGCAAGCGTCACGGTGGGCCAAGTTTCCGGCTCCCTCCGGGCTGTCAGAGGGCGACGGAAGAAGATCTTCGCCGTTGAACAGTGCACTTTCCACGGGACATTGTCTCGTTCATGACCACGTGATCGCAGGGCCCCTCTCGCGACCCGTTCACCGCTGCCAGCATGTGGCCGCACGGGACGGTCGCGTCCCGTCTCACGGAGAAACGATCCTGCCGCGGGTCTTCCGAGCCCCGCGGTGGACCGACGAGAGGAGCAGACCGTGCAACGTCTCACCCGCCGCGACATGGTGCGAGGGACCACGCTGGCTTTTGCCGGAGCCGCGCTCGCCGGCCCGGCTGCCATCGCGGCAGCGACCGCGTCGAGGTCCGGCACGCCCCAGGGTTCCCGTAAGCCCGGGGCCGGTACGACACACCTTGCCGCCACGCGCGCGGCACAGGTGCCGGAGCCTTTCGACGAGGTGTACCTCGGTCGCCACATCGAAGGCTGGCCGGCGGCCGAGGACCACGACGGTCATGACGGCCACAGCGCTCACGGCGGCCACACGAGCCGAGCCGCGGACGACGGCCACAGCCCAGTGGAGTTCGTCGTCCGCGTGGACGACGACGATCTGCACGTGATGCAGAACTCGGACGGCACCTGGATCAGCGTCATCAACCACTACGAGACACACCACACGCCGCGTGACGCCGCCCGTGCCGCCGTACGCGAGCTCCATGGCGCAACTCTCGTACCGGTCACCGTCTGACATCGCGTTCGAGACCTCCCACCGAAAAGGATCGTCGCCATGGCAGACCGCAAGAACCAAGCAGATCTGACCGCCACCGAGAAGCGTGATTTCATCGACGCCATCGTCGAACTCAAGCGTCAGGGCCGCTATGACGAGTTCATCACGACCCACAACGCCTTCATCATGAGTGACACCGACAACGGTGAGCGGACAGGACACCGTTCGCCGTCGTTCCTCCCCTGGCACCGCCGATTCCTGCTGCAGTTCGAACAGGCGCTGCAGAGCGTCAACCCCTCCGTCACCCTTCCCTACTGGGACTGGACGGTCGACCGTACGCCCCGCAGCTCCCTGTGGGCGGACAACTTCCTCGGTGGCGACGGCCGCAGCGGGGACGGCCGGGTCACTTCCGGCCCGTTCGCCTTCGGAGGCGGCAACTGGCCCATGAACATACGGGTCGACGGAAGGACCTTTCTACGGCGGTCACTGGGCGTCGGAGTCCGGGAGCTGCCCACCCGGGCCGAAGTGGACAGCGTTTTGGCCATGCCCACGTATGACGCCTCCCCCTGGAACAGCAGCTCCAGCGGCTTCCGCAACAACGTCGAGGGCTGGCGGGGCCCGAACCTCCACAACCGGGTCCACGTCTGGGTCGGGGGCCAGATGACCACCGGAGCCTCGCCGAACGACCCGGTCTTCTGGCTCCATCACTGCTTCATCGACAAACTGTGGGCCGACTGGCAGAGCCGGCATCCGTCCTCCGGATACGTGCCGACCACCGCTCAGCGCAATGTCATCGGCCTGCGCGACACCATGAAGCCGTGGAACGACGTCACACCGGAGGACATGCTCGACCACACGCGGCACTACACCTACCGCTGATCCCCCGCCGCCGTGGGGCTCGCGCCGCCGCTGCCGTAACCGGCGGCGGCGCGGTAGCTCGTCATCGCCGGGGCGACCCGGGGGGCGCGACCAGGCCGGTCTCGTAGGCGAGGATGACGAGGTGGACCCGGTCGCGTGCGTCGAGTTTGGTGAAGAGCCGTGCGATGTGCGCCTTGACGGTGGCCACGCTGATGGAGAGCTCCTGGGCGATCTCGGTGTTGGACAGGCCGCGGCCGACGAGGGTCAGGACCTCCCGTTCCCGTTCGGTGATGCCGTCGACTACCACCCGGCGGGCGGGGGCGGGTTCGGGCCGTGCCGCGAACTCCTCGATGAGACGGCGCGTCACGCTCGGAGCTATGAGAGCGTCTCCGGCGGCGACGATCCTGATCCCGTCGAGGATGGTCTCCAGCGGCATGTCCTTGACGAGGAAGCCGCTCGCTCCGGCGCGAAGCGCGCCGTAGACGTAGTCGTCGTCATCGAAGGTGGTGAGGACGAGGACGTGTGTCCTCGACTCCGGATCCGCGTTGATCCGGCGGGTGGCCTCGATGCCGTCCATACCTGGCATGCGGATGTCCATGATGGTGACGTCCGGCCGCAGCCGTTGGACCAGCTCCACCGCCTCGGCACCGCTTCCGGCCTCCCCTACCACCTCCAGGTCGGGGGTGTCGGCGATGAGGACGCGAAGGCCGGTACGGATCAGGGGCTGGTCGTCGATGAGAACAACACGGATCACTGTCGTGCCTCCACAGGCACCGGCAGCCGGGCTGCCACGCGGAAGCCGCCTTCCGGACGCGGCCCGGCGCTGAACTCGCCGTGCAGCAGACCGACTCGTTCCCGCATGCCGACGATGCCGTATCCGGAGCCTGCCACGGTGCCGCCGCAACCGCGGTCGACGACCTCGACGGCCAGTTCGCCCGGCCGGTGGTCAACCGTCACGCTGCAGTGCCGGATGCCGGAATGCCGCACCACGTTGGTGACCGCCTCCTGGACGATGCGAAAGGCCGCCAGGTCGATGTCGGAGGGCAGGTCACGACGGTCCCCCCGCCACCGGACGTCGACCCGGACCCCGGCGGCCGCGGTCTTCCCGACCAGTTGATCGAGGGCGGCCAGACCCGGAGCCGGGTCGAGCGGCACGGGCTCCTGGTCGCTCTGCCGCAGTGCGCCGAGCATTCGCCGCAGGCCGGCGAGGGTCTCCCTGCCGGTGGCCTCGATGGCGTTCAGCGCGTTGCGTGTCTCGGCGGGCTGGGTGTCCATGACCCGGCTGCCCACGCCGGCCTGGATGGCGATGATGCCGATGTTGTGAGCGACCATGTCGTGCAGCTCCCGGGCGATCCGCAGCCGCTCGGCCGTGACCGCCTGCTGCGTGGCCTGGGCGCGTACCGTGTCGGCGTGCGACCGGTTCTGATGGACCGTGTTGCCGATCAGCCAGGCGATGACGACGGTCGATGCGAGGGCGGCAGGCACCGAGAGGTTGAAGTAGTACCCCTGTGCCAGCCGCCAGAGCGTGTAGCCGGCCAGCGTGCCGGCCGGCAGCATGGCGGCGAGGACCGACACACGCCGCGAGCGCGTTGCCGCGGTGTAGCCCACCAGAACGTCGGCCAGAAGGAACAGGACGAACGGGGTCTCCCGCACCGGCATCCCGAGGGAGAAGACAGCGCCCGTGAGCGCGATGGCCACGGCCGCCAAGGGTGCGCGGAACAGGAGCAGTGCGCCCAGGGTCGTGACGATGGCGGTGACCAGGAGCGGCGCGTCTTCGATGTTGCCGTTGTACCGGAGTAGACGCTGCAGCTCGTTCGGCCGTTGGAGCGTGCGTACCAGGATGAGGGCCGACCAGAAGGCCGCCACCCACACACCCGGTGGCACGCGTTTGAGCAGGGGTGGATGAGGAGTGGCGATCACCGGTCGATCCTATCGACGTGCTGCCGCAGGGGCATTGGCCCACGGGCGTAATCCCCAGGGCTACCGGCAGGTCTCACAAGTGTGATCCACCGGCCGATGTCGGCTTCGTGCCCTCCCCGGCAGCTTGGACCCGTGATCGAAACCACCCGACTGACCAAGCGGTACGGCGACACCGTTGCCGTCGACAACCTGACCTTCACCGTGGAACCGGGCAAGGTCACCGGCTTCCTCGGCCCGAACGGCGCCGGCAAATCCACCACGCTGAGGATGATCCTGGGCCTGAACGCGCCCTCCGGTGGGTCCGTCACCGTGAACGGGGTCCCTTTCTCACACCGTCCGCGCGGACTGCGTCACGTCGGCGCGCTGTTGGACGCTCAAGACGTCCACGGCGGGCGAAGCGCACTCGCGCACCTGTCCGCCCTGGCCCGCAGCAACCGCATCCCGCTGTCCCGCGTGGACGAAGTCCTCCAGGAGGTCGGGCTGGCGAAGGCGGCGCGGCGCCGGATCGGGGGGTTCTCCCTCGGGATGAAGCAGCGTCTCGGCATCGCGGGTGCCCTGCTCGGCGATCCGCCGGTGCTCCTGTTCGACGAGCCCCTGAACGGTCTGGACCCCGAGGGCGTGCTGTGGGTGCGCGGCCTGTTCCGCCGTCTGGCGTCCGAGGGTCGCACCGTGTTCGTCTCCAGCCACATGATGGCCGAGATGGAGCACACCGCCGACCAGCTCATCGTCATCGGCCGGGGCCGGCTGATCGCCGACCAGAACCTGGAGCACTTCTCGGCCCGCAACGCCTCCCTGAGCGTGAGCGTGCACACGCCCGGCCTGGCGGCCCTGGAGCCCGTGCTGATCGCCGAGGGGGCGTCGGTGCGCCGGGAGAGCGAGCAGGCGGGCCGGGTCACCGGCCTGACCGCGGCCCGGATCGGCGACCTCGCCCACCGGCACCACATCGTGCTGCACGAACTCGCCACCCACGCCTCGTCCCTGGAGTCGGCGTTCATGTCCCTCACCGCCGACAGCGTCGAATACCTCGCAGGAGAAGCCCGATGAGCACACTGACATTGTCCGGCACCAGGCCGTCCGAGCGCGCGGCCGAACGGGTGCCCAGATTCGTCGACCTGCTCGCCGCTGAGTGGATCAAGATGCGGTCGCTCCGGTCGACCTACTGGGTGCTCGCCCTCAGTGCCGTCGTCGCCGTCGTGATCAACGTGAACGCCGTCCGATCCGACCTGACGTACATCGACCAGCCGCATCCGCCGCTACCCGGTTTCCCGCCCTTCAAGTACGACCCGCTGTTCCACGGCCTGGGCAGTATTGCCGCCGACGTCATGGCCCTGGCCGCGGCCGGCTTCGGCGCCATCACGGTCTTCGGCGAGTACGCCACGGGAATGATCCGCACCACGCTCGCCGCCGTTCCCGACCGGCGCGCGGTGATCACGGCCAAGGTGGCCCTCGTCACGGCGGTCACGCTCGTGCTCGGTGTGATCGTCTCCGTGACGTCGTTCTTCACCACCAACGCGATGCTGGCCTCCCGCCACGTCGGCCTCTCGATCCACGATCCCGGTTGTCTGCGGGCCATCGCGGCATACGCGCTGGTCATCCCGGTCTGCGCCCTCATCGGGCTGGCGTTCGGCGCCGTCCTGCGACACGCCACGGCCTCGATCGTCGCCGTCGTAGGGGTGCTCTTCATCCTGCCCCTGCTCTTCGGGGGCGAGAGGTACAGGCTGTTGAAGGAGATCGGCAACCACCTGCCTCTCGCCGCGCAGGGCCGCCTGACGCTGAACCCCGACTCCCCCACCAGCCTGGGCGCATACCCGGCCACCGTTGCGGGCTCCTGGATTGCGCTCGCGGCCTGGGCGCTCGTCTCGGCGGCCGTCGCCGTGATTGTCGTGCGGCGCCGGGATCTCTGAGACCGGCGCAGCGCCTGCAGGCCCGCCTGCAGCGGCTGGACGGTGCGGATCACACGGCCGGGCCTCGCGGAATGCCTCGAGTCGGCGGAACTCTTGCTGTCGCCAGGCAGTGTGACGGTGATGGCAGGGGTGCCGTCCGGGCGAGCGGCGAGGGGACCGCGGTCGGCGACGTGCGCTCGGGGTGGGACGGGCAGGCGTTGCTACGCGGTCAATGCGCACCGGGTGAGCAGCATGGCCGGGTCGGCCCCTTCGGGCATGCGCAGGGTCCGGCTCGGCGGCGGTCGCCGACCGTCGTCGAGCCAGCGTTCCAGCGCGGTGACGGCGGAACGGTGGCACGGAACCAGCGGACGCAGCTTGTCGGGGAAGGTGTCGAAGAGCGAGTCGACATGGGTTCCGCCTTCGACGCGGTAGTAGCGGTGCAGTGAGCCACGGCCCTCCCGGCGTACCATCCGGGCGTAGACGTCCGAGGTCTCGCTGATGGGCAGCAGCACGTCGAGCGTGCCGTGGAAGGTGATCAGCGGCTTGCCGATCCGGCCGGTCAGGTCGATCGCGGAGATGGCCTCGCGGACTGAGTCGGGCCGGGAAGCGTAGTCGTAGTCGGCGTCGCAGGCGGGGCTGCCCGGTGCGCAGAAAGGCGTGCCGGCCTCGGCCGCGCCGTCATACTCCGGGTCCACTTCCTCGCGGTAGATCCGTTGGGTGATGTCCCAGTAGTACTGGTGGTGGAACGGCCAGAGGAATTCCGAGCCGGCCGGGAATCCGGCGGCGGTCATCTCCCGGTGGGCCTTCTCAGCATCCTCGCCGCCCGTCGCGTAGGTGGGGTAGGCGCGCAGGGCGGGCGGCAGGAACGTCAGCAGATTCGGGCCTTCGGTACGCCACAGGGTGCCTTCCCAGTCCACCCCTGCGTCGTACAGCTCGGGATGCTTCTCCAGCTGCCAGCGCACGAGGTAGCCGCCGTTGGACATCCCCATGGCGAGGGTGCGGGACGCGAGCCGGTGGTACCGCTGGGCAACGACCAGCCGGGCCGCACGGGTGAGTTGGGTGACCCGCTTGTTCCATTCGGCGATGGCGTCGCCCGGGGCGATGCCGTCGCGGTGGAACGCCGCACCGGTGTTGCCCTTGTCGGTGGCGGCGAATGCATAGCCGCGGGAGAGCATCCAGTCACCGAAGGCCCGGTCGTTGGCGTACTGCTCACGAACCCCCGGCGCACCCGCGATCACGAGGCCGCCGTTCCAGCGGTCGGGCAGCCGGATCACGAACTGGGAGTCGTGGTTCCAGCCATGGTTGGTATTGGTGGCCGAGGAGTCGGGGAAGTACCCGTCGATCTGGATACCGGGTACGCCGCTCGGGGTGGCGAGACCCTTTGGGGTCAGTCCGGCCCAGTCCGCGGGATCGGTGTGGCCCGAGGCCACGGTCCCGGCGGTGGTCAACTCCTGTAGGCAGGCGGTTTGTTGATGTTCCGCCCCGAGAACGGTGAGGGAGTTCATCCGGGTGCAGTGGCCCGGTCGGCCGTCCTGGCCGGCGTCCTGTGGCGTGGCACCGGCGGGGGCCGTGCTCCATGTCATCACGGCCGCGGCGGCGACGGCTGCGCCACGGATCCACTGGGTGCGGGCACGGACCGGGCCGCACCACTGACGTGGTCGCGTTCTGGCCGGCGGGTCGTTCGGTGGGACAAGTGACATGGGCTGTACCTCCGTTGGGGGGAGCACACGTACCGAGCGGCCGGACGCTACCGGGCGGCGCGGGGGCGCCGGCAGAGCCGTGGTCGCCATAGCCGGACGCCCGGCTGTGGCGCCCCGCACCATGCGGTCGCGGTGATCTGCGACAGAGGGCCGCTCGCCCCCATCCCCATCCCCGTCCCCGGGTCCGGTCCGGTCCGGTCCGGTCCGGTCAGGTCAGGTCAGGTCAGGGGCAGCCGCCGTCGGCGAGGACGTAGTAGCCCGCCGGGGACTCCTTCAGGGTGTGGGTGACGAACGTGTTGTTGAGCCCCATGTTCTGCTGGGAGCCCTTGGCGTAGGCATAGCCGCCGCTGGTGGTAGCCCGGCCGGCCTGCACCTGCTGGTAGTTGTTCGCCGTCCAGCAGGCAGGTGCCGCGCCGGTGGTGGCCACGGCGATCTGGGCGGAGCGGGCGCCCTCGGCCCCGGTCGGCTCGCGTGCCGCCACGCTGTACGCATGAGTGGTTCCGACCCCCAGGCCGCTGTCGGTGAACCGGGAGTCTGCCGGGGTGGCGACTCGCGTGCCGTCCAGGTACACCGCGTAGTCGGCCGCCCCGTCCACCGGTTCCCAGTCCAGCGAGACGGACGTGTCGGTGACACCAGTCGCCCTCAGTCCGGCCGGAGCCGGCAGCCTGCCCGGCTGCGGAGCGGACCTGTCCAGTCCGAAGAACCGGGTGATCCAGTAGCTGGAGCAGATGGAGTCGATGAAGTTCGCCGTGCCGGTCTGGCCGCACTGCTCCGCGCCACTGCCCGGGTCGACCGGGGTGCCGTGCGCGATGTTCGGCACCCGATTGACCTCCACGGCGACGGTTCCGTCCCCGGCCAGATACTCGGTCCTGCGCGTGCCGTTGGGGCCGATGACGGAAGAACGGTCCGGGCTCTGGTCCAGACCGTGCAGCTGGGTCCACTGGTCCCGCAGCTCGTCGGCGTTCTTCGGGACGACCTTCGTGTCATTGTCA